>NZ_DASSRA010000033.1:0-7385 GCF_035702065.1 Rhizobacter sp. | reverse complement strand
ACCTCGGCCATGCCGGGGTAGCCCTTGGGGCCGCAGTTCTTCATCACCAGCACCGAGCTGGCGTCGACCTCCAGGCTCTCGTCGACGATGCGTTCCTTGTAGTGGTCGAAATCCTCGAACACCACGGCGCGCCCGCGGTGCTTGAGCAGCTCGGGCGAGGCGGCCGAGGGTTTGAGCACCGCGCCGCGCGGCGCGAGGTTGCCGCGCAGCACGCAGATGCCGCCGTCGGCCAGCAGCGGCTTGTCGAGCGGGCGGATCACCTCGTCGTTGAAGTTGGGCGCGTCGCGCACGTTGTCCCACAGCGAGCGGCCGTTGACGGTGAGCGCGCCGGGG
Source organism: Rhizobacter sp. (assembly GCF_035702065.1). Taxonomy (GTDB): domain Bacteria; phylum Pseudomonadota; class Gammaproteobacteria; order Burkholderiales; family Burkholderiaceae_C; genus Rhizobacter. The sequence goes on along the minus strand of NZ_DASSRA010000033.1, from coordinate 7,052 downwards.
TGCGGCAGCAGGCCGTGCTCGCCCAGGCGGCGCAGCACCGCGGGCAGGCCGCCGGCGTAATAGAACTCCTCCATCAGGAAGCGGCCCGAGGGCTGCAGATCCACCAGCGTGGGCGTGCCGCGGCCGATGGTGGTCCAGTCTTCGAGCGCGAGCGGCACGCCGATGCGCCCGGCAATCGCCTTGAGGTGGATCACCGCGTTGGTCGAGCCGCCGATCGCGGCGTTGACGCGGATCGCGTTCTCGAAGGCCTCGCGCGTGAGGATCTTCGACAGCGAGAGGCCTTCGCGCGCCATCTCGACGATGCGCATGCCCGACATCTGCGCCAGCACGTAGCGGCGCGAGTCGACCGCGGGGATGGCCGCGTTGTGCGGCAGCGAGGTGCCCAGCGCTTCGGCCATGCAGGCCATGGTGGAGGCCGTGCCCATGGTGTTGCAGGTGCCGGCCGAGCGCGACATGCCGGCCTCGGCCGAGAGGAACTGGTGCAGGTTGATCTCGCCCGCCTTCATGGCCTCGTGCAGCTTCCACACCGCGGTGCCGGAGCCGATGTCCTTGCCTTCGAGCTTGCCGTTGAGCATGGGGCCGCCGGTCACCACGATCGCGGGCACGTCGCAGCTGGCCGCGCCCATCAGCAGCGCGGGCGTGGTCTTGTCGCATCCGGTGAGCAGCACCACCGCGTCGATGGGGTTGCCGCGGATGGCCTCTTCCACGTCCATGCTCGCCAGGTTGCGCGTGAGCATGGCGGTCGGGCGCAGGTTGGATTCGCCGTTGCTGAACACCGGGAACTCGACCGGGAAGCCGCCTGCCTCCGACACACCGCGCTTGACCGATTCGGCGATCTTGCGGAAGTGTGCGTTGCAGGGCGTCAGCTCGCTCCAGGTGTTGCAGATGCCGATGATGGGGCGGCCGTCGAACTCGTGTTCGGGGATGCCCTGGTTCTTCATCCAGCTGCGGTACATGAAGCCGTTCTTGTCGGCCGTGCCGAACCACTCGGTGGAGCGAAGTTTGGGTTTGGTGGACGAGGTCATGAGGAGGGTGTCGGGTTCAGGAAGGCCGGCCGCGACGCGCGGTGAACAGGCGCTGCAGCAGGCAGAAGAGGAACAGCAGGGCGCCGACGACGATGCGCGTCCACCACGAGCTGAGCGTGCCGTCGAAGGAGATGAGCGTCTGGATGATCCCGAGCATCAGCACGCCGAACAGCGTGCCGAAGATGTAGCCCACGCCACCGGTGAGCAGGGTGCCGCCGATCACCACCGCGGCGATGGCGTCGAGCTCCAGGCCCACCGCGTGCAGGCCGTAGCCCGAGAGCATGTAGAAGGTGAACACCACGCCGGCCAGCGCCGAGCAGAAGCCCGAGACGGTGTAGACGCCGATGATGGTGCCGCGCACCGGCAGGCCCATCAGCATGGCCGAGTGCTCGCTGCCGCCCACCGCGTAGACGGCGCGGCCGAAGGCGGTGCAGTGCGCCACGAAGATCGCGACGAGCAGCACGGCGATGGCGATCAGCGCGCCGACCGACAGCGAGGCCGTCTCCTCGCCGAACGACCAGACCGGGATGCGTGCCTGCGAGATGGCCGAGTAGGTCGGGTCGGTGATGTCGATCGAGTCGATGCTGATCAGGTAGCACAGGCCGCGCGCCAGGAACATGCCGGCCAGCGTGACGATGAAGGGCTGCAGGCGGAAGCGCTCGATCAGGAAGCCCTGCAAGGCGCCGAAGGCCGTGCCGATGCCCAGCACCAGCGGGATCACCAGCGCCGGCGGCCAGCCGTGGCGTTGCACCAGCGTGGCCGACACCATGGTGGTGAACGCGATCACCGAGCCCACCGAGAGGTCGATGCCGCCGGCCAGGATCACGAAGCTCATGCCGACCGCCACGATGATCAGGAAGGCGTTGTCGATGAACAGGTTGAGGAAGACCTGGGCCGAGAAGAAGCCGGTGTACGAGACCGAGCCGATGGTGGCCATCAGCATGAAGAGCGAGATGGTCGCGGCCAGGGGCACGTATTTGGGGTTGAGCTTCATCGGGGAACGCACGGCCCGGTCGTTGTCATGCCGGCGCACGCCGGCATCCACTCGTGGCAGTGGATCCCGACCTTCGTCGGGATGACGGGTGGATGTGGTGCTGCTGCTCATGGCCGCACCTCCCCGCGCGGTGGCCGCTGCACCAGGGACCGCACGCTGTCGCGGAACTCGGCCGACTGCAGCAGCATCACCGCGAACACCACCACCGCCTTGACGACCAGGTTGATCTCGGGCGGTACGCCCAGCGAGTAAATGGCATACGTGAGCGTCTGGATGATCAGCGCCCCCAGCACGCTGCCGACCAGGCTGAAGCGCCCGCCGGTGAGCAGGGTGCCGCCCAGCGTGACGGCCAGGATGGCGTCGAGCTCGATCAGCTGGCCGGCGTTGTTGCCGTCGGCGCTCTTGACGTTGGAGCTGATCAAGAGGCCCGCGATGCCGGCGCAGGCGCCGCAGAACACGTACACGCCGATGGTGATGGCGCGCGCCTTGATGCCCGCCACGCGCGAGGCCTCGGGGTTGATGCCGACCGACTGGATGAACAGGCCCAGCGCCGTGCGCGTGATCGCCAGGTAGAGCGCGATGAACACCGCCGCCACGATGAAGAGCGAGAACGGCAGGCCCAGCAGGTAGCCGCTGCCCAGGAAGAAGTAGGGCGCGTAGTAGATGGTAATGATCTGCCCGTTGGTGATGAGCTGCGCGATGCCGCGCCCGGCCACCATCAGGATCAGCGTGGCGATGATGGGCTGCATGCCCACGCGTGCCACCAGCAGGCCGTTCCACAGCCCGCACAGCGCCGCCACCGCGATGGCCGCCAGGATGGCCAGCGGCATCGGGAAGCGCGTGACGTGCGTGGCCACGCCATCGACCACCACCAGTGCGCCGCCGATCATCCAGGCCGCAAGCGCCGCGGCGATGGCGACCACCGCACCGACCGAGATGTCGATGCCGCGCGTGGCGATCACGAGCGTCATGCCCAGCGACACCAGCATCAGCGGCGCCGCGCGGTTGAGGATGTCGATCAGGCTGCCGTACAAGTGGCCGTTGCGCCATTCGAGGTGCAGGAAGCCGGGGTTGAAGATGGCGTTGACGGCCAGCAGCAGGAACAGCGTGACCGCGGGCCAGGCCAGGCGGTGCTGGAAGAGGCGTGCGACGCGATCACGCATGCTCGTGCTCCGCGGCGATGAGTTCGTAGACCGCGGCCTCGCTGCTGCCGGCGGGCAGCTCGCCCACCTTGCGGCGGTCGCGCAGCACGGCGATGCGGTGCGACACGCGCAGCACCTCGCTCATCTCCGACGAGATGAACAACACCGCCATGCCGCCCTGCGCCAGGCGCAGGATCTCGTCCATGATCTCCTGCTTGGCGGCCACGTCGATGCCGCGCGTGGGCTCGTCGAGGATCAGCACGCGCGGCTCGGTGGCGAGCCAGCGCGCGATCACCGCCTTCTGCTGGTTGCCGCCCGAGAGCAGGGCGATGGGCCTGTCGACGTCGGCGCACTTGATGCCCAGGGCCTTGACGAAGCGCTCGGCCAGTTCGGTCTGTTCGGAGGGCGACATGAAGCGCCGCACGCCTTGCCGTGCCTGCAGCGCCAGCGCGATGTTCTCTCGCACCGACAGCTCGGCCACGATGCCGTCGGTCTTGCGCTCTTCGGGGCACAGTGCCAGGCCCTGCGCGATGGCGTCGGCCGGGTTGGAGAAGTGTGCGGCGCGGCCATCGACCTGCAGCGTGCCCTGGTCGGGCGACTCCAGGCCGAAGAGCAATCGCGCGAGCTCGGTACGGCCCGAGCCCAGCAAGCCGGCCAGGCCCAGCACCTCGCCAGCGCGCAGGCTCAGGCTCACCGGCTGCAGCTTGCCGGCCTGGGCCAGGCCCTCGGCCTGCAGCAGCGCCGGAGCGTCGCTCTGCGTGCCGGACAGGGGCACGGCGGCGCCCGCGCTGGCGGCGAACTCGCGGCCCAGCATGGCCGAGATCAGTGCCTGCGGCCCGAGCTCGGCGGCAGGCCACTCGCCCACCCACTGGCCGTTGCGCAGCACCGTGATGCGGTCGGACACCGCGTACACCTGGTTCAGGAAGTGCGTGATGAAGACGATGGCCATGCCCTCGCTGCGCAGGCGGCGCAGCACGGCGAAGAGCTTCTGCACCTCGTCTTCGTCCAGGCTGGAGGTGGGCTCGTCGAGGATCAGCACCTTGCTCTGCACGCCCAGCGCGCGGGCGATGGCCACCATCTGCTGCACGGCCACCGAGCAGCTGCCCAGCAGCTGCGTCACGTCGATGTCGAGCCCGATGCGGCCCAGCAGCTCGCGGGCGCGGCGGTTCACCTCGGCCCAGTCGATGCGAAAGCCCTGCAGCGCGCCGCAGCGCGGGTAGCGGCCGGCGAACACGTTCTCGGCCACCGACAGGTTGGGGCAGAGGTTGACCTCCTGGTAGACGGTGCTGATGCCGAGCTTCTGCGCCTCCAGCGGCGAGCGCGGCTGGATGGGCTCACCGGCCAGGCGCATCTCGCCGCGGCTGGCTTCGAACACGCCCGTCAGCACCTTGATCAGCGTCGACTTGCCGGCGCCGTTCTGGCCCATCAGGGCGTGGATCTCGCCGGGGAAGAGGCGCAGCTGCACGTCGCGCAGCACGCTCACGCCGGCGAAGCTCTTGTCGATGTTCGTCAACTCAAGGATGGGCGTCATGACCGCCCCCCGCTCGCCGGGTACGGCGCGCGGTCCCCCGAGGGGGCTCGGGCCGGCTTGGGAGCGGCCCGGCGCTCGGCCCGCGTGTCTAGGCAGTGCAGGAGGCAACTCATCACTTGTTCTTGTTGTAGACGTCCACGAACACCGCGGCGAGCAGCACCAGCCCCTTGATGACCTGCTGGTAGTCGATGCCCACGCCGAGGATGGACATGCCGTTGTTCATCACGCCCATGATGAAAGCGCCGATCACCGCGCCCATCACCTTGCCCACGCCACCCGAGGCCGAGGCGCCGCCGATGAAGCAGGCGGCGATCACGTCGAGCTCGAAGCCCAGGCCCGCCTTGGGCGTGGCGGTGTTCAGGCGCGCGGCGAAGACCAGGCCCGCCAGCGCTGCCAGCGCGCCCATGTTGACGAAGGTGAGGAAGGAGAGGCGCTGCGTCTTGATGCCCGACAGGCGTGCCGCCTTCTCGTTGCCGCCCAGCGCGTAGATGCGCCGGCCGACGGTGGTGCGCGTGGTGATGAAGTCGTAGGCGACGATGAGCACCGCCATCACGATCAGCACGTTGGGCAGGCCCTTGTAGGTGGACATCAGCCAGCTGAAGGCCAGGATGATGAGCGCGAAGGCCGCGTTCTTGAGCAGGAAGAAGAGGTAGGGCTCGGTGACCATGCCGTGCCGCGCGAGCTGGGCGCGGCCGCGCACCTTGAAGACCACCAGCAGCACCGCCGCCACCGCGCCGATCAGCAGCGAGGTGGTGCGCAGCGTGTCGCCGCCCAGGGGATCAGGGATGAAGCCCGAGCTCAGCTTCTGGAACAGCTCGGGGAAGGGGCCGACCGACTGCCCGGCCAGCAACGCCAGCGCCAGGCCCTTGAACACCAGCATGCCGGCCAGCGTGACGATGAACGACGGGATGCGCGCGAAGGCGACGAACCAGCCCTGCGCCGCGCCGATGGCCGCGCCGACCGCGATGCACACCAGCGAGGCGGCGACAAAGTTCCATTCGTGCTGCACCATCAGCACCGCGGCCACCGCGCCGATGAAGCCGCTCACCGAACCCACCGACAGGTCGATGTGGCCGGCCACGATCACCAGCAGCATGCCCAGCGCCATGATCACGATGTAGCTGTTCTGCAGCACCAGGTTCGTGAGGTTGAGCGGGCGCAGCAGGGTGCCGTCGGTCAGGTACTGGAACAGGCCCATGATGGCCACCAGCGAGATCAACATGCCGTACTCGCGCAGGTTGTTCTTCAGGAAGCCGGTGGTCGAACTCGGCGCGGCCGGTGCGTTGCTGGCCGCCGGCGAGGCGGACGAGGTGGGAGGGATTTGCTCACGCTGCATGGACGGAGCCTCCGGATTTGACGATGGCGTGCATGATTCGTTCTTGTGAGGCCTCGGCCACGGGGAATTCGGCGACGAAGCGGCCTTCGTTCATCACGTAGATGCGGTCGCACATGCCGAGCAGTTCGGGCAGCTCGCTGGAGATCATCAGCACGCCCTTGCCCTCGCTCGCGAGCTTGTCGATGATGGTGTAGATCTCGTACTTGGCACCCACGTCGATGCCGCGCGTTGGCTCGTCGAGGATGAGCAGCTCCGGCTTGGTGAACAGCCACTTGCTGAGCACCACCTTCTGCTGGTTGCCGCCCGAGAGGTTGACCACTTGCTGGTCGACGCCGGAGCAGCGGATGTTCATGGCCGCGCGGTACTCGCGTGCCACCTTGAACTCGCGGCCGGTGTCGATCACGCCGCCGTCGGCCACCCCTTCCAGGTGGGCCAGGCTGATGTTCTTCTGGATGTCTTCTTCCAGCACCAGCCCGTAGCCCTTGCGGTCTTCGGTGACGTAGGCGAGGCCGCAGTCGATGGCCTTGCGCACCGTGCTCACGTCGACCGGCTTGCCGTGCATGAGCACCGTGCCGCTGATGCGCTGGCCGTAGCTGCGGCCGAAGATGCTCATCGCGAACTCGGTGCGCCCCGCGCCCATCAGGCCGGCGATGCCGACGATCTCGCCGCGCTTGACGTGCAGGCTCACGCCCTTGATCTGCTCGCGCTCGGCGTGCTGGGCGTGGTACACGCGCCAGTCGCGCACCTCGAACACGGTGTCGCCGATGCTGGGCATGCGCGGCGGGTAGCGGTGCGCCATGTCGCGCCCGACCATGCCGCGCACGATGCGGTCTTCGCTCACCGGCGTGTCGCCGCAGACGATGGTCTCGACGGTGCTGCCGTCGCGCAGCACGGTGATGGCGTCGGCCACCTTGGCGATCTCGTTGAGCTTGTGCGAGATGAGGATGGAGGTCACGCCCTGCGCCTTGAGCTCCAGCAGCAGCTCGAGCAGCGCGTCGCTGTCGCTCTCGTTCAGGCTGGCGGT
>NZ_DASSRA010000032.1:0-4682 GCF_035702065.1 Rhizobacter sp. | reverse complement strand
GAAGTCGGGCGCATGCTGCTTCAGCAGCGCCGCCTGCACGGCAAGCGCCACGTCTTGCGCCAGGCGGCGCGCATCGGTCTCGGCACTGGCATCGTCCACGCGCTGCGGCAGCGAATCGGCAAAGCGGTCGAAGGCCGCGTGCGCGCCGCGCGCCGGTGCCAGCTCGGCCATCAGCGCATCGGCGATCGGCCCGCCCCTGCGCAGCGCGCGCAGCAGGTCGAGCGCCATGATGTTGCCGGCACCCTCCCAGATGGAGTTGAGCGGCATCTCACGGTAGATGCGCGCCATCACGCCCTCACCGTGTTCTTCGACGTAGCCATTGCCGCCCAGGCACTCCATGGCCTCCTGCGCGAAGTGGCTGCCGCGCTTGCATACCCAGTACTTGGCCACCGGCGTGAGCAGGCGCGCCATCAGCGCCTCGCGCGGATCTCCGGGGTGGTCGAAGGCGCGCGCCAGGCGCAGGCTGAGCGCGGTGGCGGCTTCGCTCTCCAGCGCCAAGTCGGCCAGCACGTTGCGCATCAACGGCTGCTCGATCAGCCGCTTGCCGAAGGCCTGGCGCTGCGACGTGTGGTTGAGCGCAAGCGACAAGGCATGGCGCATCAACCCGCTGGTGCCCAGCGCGCAATCGAGCCGGGTCATCGTGCCCATCTCGAGGATCTGCGGCACACCCCGCCCTTCTTCGCCGACCAGCCAGGCGTGCGCACCGTCGAACTCCACTTCGGAGCTGGCGTTGGCCTTGTTGCCCAGCTTGTCCTTCAATCGCTGGATGCGGATGTCGTTGATGCTGCCATCGGGCCGCCAGCGTGGCAGGAAGAAGCAGCTCAACCCGGCCGGCGCCTGCGCCAGCACCAGGAAGGCATCGCACATGGGTGCCGAGAAGAACCACTTGTGGCCGACGAGCCGATAGCGCTCGCCCCAGCCGTCACGCCCGTCGTGCCGGGCCTGGGTGGTGTTGGCGCGAACGTCCGAGCCGCCCTGCTTCTCGGTCATGCCCATGCCCATGGTGGCGCCGGTCTTGAGCGAGATTGGGGCAAAGCTCGGGTCGTAGCTGCGCTGCGTGAGCTTCAGGCCCCACTCGGCGGCGATGGCCGGGTTGCCCTTGAGCGCGGGCGCCACGGCGTAGCTCATCGAGATCGGGCAGAGGATCGACGGCTCCAGCTCGGTGCAAAGCATGAAGCCTGCGGCGCGGCGCACATGAGCGCTCTCGCCTTCGGCCCACGGCGCGCCGTGCAGGCCGGAGGTGGCAGCGAGCTCCATCAGCGCGTGGTAGCTCGGGTGGAATTCGACCTGGTCGACGCGGTGGCCAAATCGGTCGTGGGTCAGCAACCGCGGCGTGTGCACGTTGGCCAGGCGCGCATGCGTCTGCATGGCTTCGCTGCCGGCCCGCTCACCGATGCGCTGCAACTCGTCGGTAGCAAGTGCCGGCGCATTGAAGCGCAGCGCATCCCGCAAGGCCTGGTTGCCGGTGAAGAGGTTGCGATCGGTCAGCGGCTGCGGCTGGTTGAACACTTCATGGGTCTGCATGGCCGCCTCTCGTCAGGTCGTGCGTCAGTCCGACGCGTTGTTGCGCAGGATCTTGCGCCCGCCGGCCGGCAGGCCCTTCAGGTACTTGAAGGTGCCGCTGGCCTGCGCCACCAGCGCACCCTTCTCGTCGAACACCGAGGCTTCGCAAAACGCCAGCGAGGCCGTGGCATGCACGCGCCGACCCTTGGCCAGCAGACGGCCGAGGCCGGGGCGCATGAAGCTCGTCTTCATCTCGATGGTGACGACGCCGATGCCGTTGCTGCGGCCTTCGTCACTGCCTTTGTCGAGGCTGCGTGCCGCGTGCGCCATGGTCACGTCGAGCAGGGTCATGGTGACACCGCCGTGCGCCACGCTCCACGAGTTGCACAACTCCTCGCGCAGCGGCAACGCGATCTCCGCCTCGCCGTCTTCGAACTTGAGCAGCTCCATGCCCAGCAGCTCGACGAAGGGGATGTGGGTGTGGAACGTGCTCATGACAGCCCCTCGGCTGGCGAGTACGCCATCCGGCCCCCCGCGGGGGCGCGGGCCGGCTTGGGAGCGGCCCGGCGCTCGGCCCGCATGCGCGCTTCGGTCAGCATGTGTCAGCCGCCGTGGACCGCCGACACGCCGCCGTCGACGGCGAGGATCTGCCCCGTGATGTGGCGCCCCGCCTCGGACGCGACCAGCAGCGCGGCGCCCTTCAGGTCGTCGTCGCCGCCGATGCGCTGCAGCGGTGCCTTGGCGGCCATCGCATCGGCACCGACACGCTCGATCGTGCCCTTGGTCATCTTGCTCGGGAAGAAGCCCGGCGCGAGCGCGTTGACGTTGATGCCGTACTTGCCCCACTCTCCCGCCAACGTACGCGTGAAGTTGACCGCCGCGCCCTTGCTGGTGCCGTAGGCGATGTACTGGATGTCGGGGCCAGCGCCGGAGAGGCCGGCGATCGAGGCCACGTTGATGATGCGGCCCTGGCGGCGCGGGATCATGCTCTGCTTGCCGATGGCCTGGCTCATCAGGAAGATGCTGCGGATGTTGAGGTTCATCACCTTGTCCCAGGCTTCGAGCGGGTGATCCTCGGCCGGAGCGCCCCAGGTGGCGCCGGCGTTGTTGACGAGGATGTCCACATGGCCCAGGCGGGCCATCGCGTCGGAGGCGATGCGCTGGATCTCCTCGGGCACGCTCGCGTCCGCGGCGATCCACAGGGCATCGATGCCCTTGGCCTTGAGGTGCGCAGCCGACTCTTCCAGGTCGCTCGCCTTGCGCGAGGTGAGCAGGATGCGCGCGCCAGCCTCGCCCAAGGCCTCGGCGATCTGCAGGCCCAGGCCGCGCGAACCGCCGGTGACGAGGGCGGTCTTGCCGCTGAGGTCGAACAGCTTCTGGATGGGGGTGCTCATGGTGTCTTGTTGTCTTGGGTTGGAGAGGGTTGTTCCTTCATGCGCGAGCGCACATAGATGAGCGCGAAGCCGAGCACGGCCACGATGCCGCCGCCGATGGCCACGCCGGTGCCCAGCCCGTCGTCGGTGCGCTGCACCGACAGGCCCAGGCCCACACCGAGCAGGCCGCCGTAGATCAGCACCCAGATCAGCGTGTCGATCGTGCTGGTCTTCATGGGGGATGCGCCGCTGTCAGAACCAGGCTTCCTGCATGCCGCGGCAGGTGTCGTCACGCGTTTCCACCACCTTGAGCCAGGCCGGCACACGCGGCAACTCGTAGCGGAAGAAGTAGCGCGCGGCGGCGAGCGTGCCCTGGCGCAGGTTCTCGTCGGCCTTGGAGGCCTGCACGCACAGCGCGAGGTCGAGCCAGATCCACGCCAGCACCGTGTGGCCGAAGCCCTGCAGGTAAGGCGTGGCATTGGCCAGCGCGTCCTCGGGCAGGCCGGTGGCCCAGGCCGCCTTGGTGGTGTTGCCCAGCAGCTTGAGCATGCCGGCCAGGGCGTTGGCGGCCTCGGCCCACTCCTTCGTCTGCAGCGCGCGCTCGATGGTGGCATTGACCTTGGCGGCCAGCAGCGCGAGGCCCTTGCCGCCGTCCATCACCACCTTGCGGCCCAGCAGGTCCAGCCCCTGGATGCCGTGCGTGCCCTCGTGGATCATGTTGAGGCGGTTGTCGCGCCAGTACTGCTCCACCGGGTAATCGCGCGTGTAGCCGTAGCCCCCGTGGATCTGGATGGCCAGGCTGTTGGCCTCCAGGCACCACTCGCTGGGCCAGCTCTTGACGATGGGGGTGAGCATCTCCAGCAGCAGCCCGGCTTCGGCCTTGGCCGCGCCTTCACCGGTGTGCAACTCGTCGACCAGGCGCGAGCAGTACAGCGCCAGCGCCAGCGCGCCTTCGCAGTACGACTTCTGCGCGAGCAGCATGCGCTTCACGTCGGCGTGCTGGATGATCGGCACCTGCTTCTGTGTGGCGTCCTTGCCGCCCACGCCCATGGGGCGGCCTTGCGGGCGGCCCTTCGCGTAGTCGAGGCTGGCCTCGTAGCCGGCATAGCCCAGCATGGTCGCGCCCAGGCCCACGCCGATGCGCGCCTCATTCATCATGTGGAACATGGCCTTGAGGCCGTCGCCCGGCTTGCCCACCAGGTAACCGATGGCGCCCGGCTTGCCACGCACGGGGTACTTGCCCTCGCCGAAGTTGAGCAGCGTGTTCGGGATGCCGCGGTAGCCGAGCTTGTGATTGAGGCCAGCGAGCGCCACGTCGTTGCGCTCTCCGGTGAGCGCGCCCTGCGTGTCGACCAGCTTCTTGGGCACGATGAAGAGCGAGATGCCCTTGGTGCCCGGGATCAAGTTGCCATCGGGCCCGGGGATCTTGGCCAGCACCAGGTGCACGATGTTCTCGGTCAGCTCGTGCTCGCCGTTGCTGATCCACATCTTGTTGCCGCGCAGGCGGTAGCGCGGGCCCAGCGGGTCGCTCTCGAAGCCGTCGCCATCGGGCGTGGCGCGCGTGAGGATGTCCGACAGGCTCGATCCGGCCTGCGGCTCGGACAGGCACATGGTGCCGAAGAAACGGCCGGCGAACTCGTTCTTCGCGAACACCTCCTGCTGCAGCGGCGTGCCGTGCGCCATCAGCAGGTTGGCGTTGCCGGCGGTCAGCATGCCGCCACCACCCAGGCCAATGCTGGCCTTGGAGAAGAAGGTGTTGGCCGCCATCTCCACCGTGCAGGGCAGCTGCATGCCACCGATCTCGTA
>NZ_DASSRA010000031.1:0-11100 GCF_035702065.1 Rhizobacter sp. | reverse complement strand
TGCTTGTTGACGCAGTCGAGCTTGCGCGAGGCGTTGTGGAGGTGGCGCACCGCCGTCTGCTCGGCGATGCCGAGGATGCGGCCCAGCTCCCAGGCGGTCTTGCCTTCCATGGTCCAGCGAAGGCACTCCAGTTCGCGCTTCGTCAACCCAAGCTCCACACCGGACGACACGCTCCGAAAAAGCAGACGGGCCATCGCCTCTTGGGCATGCACAGCAAACAGCTGGAGTTCGGCCGTCATTCGGCTGAGCCGGGCTGAACACCTTGGCAGAGGGCGGCTGCCATCCACACCGAACATGAAGTGAATGCCTTTCGGCATGTGCATGGCCACGGCAATGCCACAGCGGTATCCATGGCTGGCCTGATGCTCCCACTTCTCAGCACGATCCGCCTTCACATAGGTGGACTGATCCCACACGATGGGTGTGCTCCTCTCCCTGCAGTGCTGCATGACAGGGTCGGCCTTGCTCACGCGAGGATCCATGTACGCGGACAGATAAGCCTGCGGCGTATTGCCGATGTCTATGAACTTGGTGGCACCCAAGGGGTTGTCGACCACCGTCACCGCAGCACCGATCTCGAAGCCGAGATGCCCTGCGAATCGCACCAGCTCGACCTGCAGGGCCGCACTGGTCCCCGCGTCCAGCACCGATACAAAGGTACTTTGAAACATCTTTTCGCCTCCTCCCCTCACCCCTGACAGCCTTTACACCTGTCATCTCTGACAGCTGCCAGCTCTTACAGCTGCGCGAACCCGGCAGCCGACCACATGATGCACAAACCAACAACAGGGCTGTCATCATGCTGCGACCAACCACCCGTCCTGCCCCCACCACACCGGCCTGGATCGTCTGCGCCTGGCCCCCGGTCACCTGCCCGGTGGTCCAGGCGCCCGAACTGCACTTCGTGCACCTGGGCACCCGCGTCCTCAACCCCGGCGATGCCGACACGCCCACCACGGGCCAGACCCTGTGGGGTGGCCCTTCGGGCGATGGCGCGGCCGGTGTGGCCTGGGACTGGGTGCAGATTCAGGAGGGCGTGGTCGCCATGGCCGACCCCTTCGGCCTGGTCACCAACCTGCAGCTGGTGGGCGCGCAAGGCCAGGTGCTGAGCGGCTTCGAGGCCACGCTGCGGCTCAACGAGCTGGTGCACGCGCTGCCGTGGCAGACCGAAGTGCAGCGCGCACTCGGCCGCGTCGAGCACTGAGCGCCGTTCAGCCGGGGCGCAGCATCTCGATGTGCGGGATGCCGTCTTCCATGTAGTCCTCGCCCACGGCCTCGAAGCCCACCTCGCCGTAGAAACGACGCAGGCGCGATTGCGCCGAGATGCGAACACCCAAGCCCGGGTAGAGCGCGCTCGACAGCACCAGCACGCGCTTGACCAGCTCGCGCCCGAGGCCCGTTCCGCGTGCCGCCTCGGTGGTGATCACGCGGCCCATCGACGGCTCGGCGTACTTCACGCCAGGCTCCACCAGCCGCGCATACGCAAGCGGCAGCTCATGCGCACTCGACCACGCAGCCAGGTGGTGCGAGCGTTCGTCGGCCTCGTCGGCATCGAGGTACACGCAGTTCTGCTCGATCGAGAACACGAGCTGTCGCGCGCGGTAGATACGGGCCAGCTCGACGGGTGAGAGATCGGCAAGGCGCGCGTGACGCCAGCTCAGGGAAGCAACGGGCTGATTCATGCCGACATCATGCGCATACTCGGCCCCAACTCAAAACCGGAGGGGAATCTCATGCGTCGTCTGTTGATTGCCGTGCTGGCTCTCGTGGCCGTGCTCGCCGCCTACCTGCTGCTGTGGCCAGTGCCAGTGCAACCTACTGCTTGGGCCGCGCCCAAGGCGCCCGGCTACACCGGTGCGCACGCCGTCAACACCAAGCTCGCCGGGCTGCAAAGCCTCTCGCTCGGCGGCGACGAAGGCCCCGAGCACATCATGCTGCGAGACGGCTGGCTCTACACCGCGGTGGCCAGCGGCGCCATCGTCCGCATGCGTCCCGACGGCTCGGGCCGCGAACTCGTGGTGCAGACCGGTGGCCGCCCGCTGGGCTTCGACTTCGACGCCAACGGCGCTCTCGTTATCGCCGACCCGATGGCCGGCGACCACGGCGGCCTGTTGCGGGTGACAGGCACCGGCCCATCAGCCAAGACCGAGCTGCTCACCGACAGCGTGAACGGCGACCCGATCCGCTATGCCGACGGCGTGGTGGTGGCCAAGAGCGGCAAGATCTATTTCACCGACGCCTCGCGCCGCTTCGGCGCCAAGCAGTGGGGTGGCACCTTCAACGCGAGCGTGCTCGACATCCTGGAGCACCAGTCCAGCGGCCGCCTGCTCGAGTACGACCCGGCGACCAAGGCCACGCGCGTGCTGCTGAGTGACATGTGCTTCCCCAATGGCCTCGCGCTCAGCACCGACGAGCAGCACGTGTTCGTCAACGAGACCGGCGAGTACCGCATCTGGAAGATCGCCGTGGCGGCGAACAACGTGAGCGCCAAACAACCGAACGCCGAGGCCAAGGTGCTGCTGGCCAACCTGCCCGGTCACCCCGACAACCTGATGCGCGGCCAGGGCGGCCGCATCTGGGTCGGCCTGGTAAAACCGCGCGGCGCCTTCATCGACGACAGCTCCGGCAAGCCCTGGTTGCGCTCGCTCGCGATGCGCCTGCCCAAGGCGCTGTGGCCGGTGCCGCCGGCCTATGGCCACGTGTTCGCCTTCGACGAGTCGGGCAAGGTGCTCGTCGACCTGCAGGACCCGAGCGGCGCCTACCCCGAGGCCACCGCCGTCACCGAGACCGACGACCGCCTCTACGTGCAGAGCCTGCACGCCAAGACGCTGGGCTGGATGGAGAAGAAGGCCGCCGGGCTGTAGGACCTTCGTGCTTCAGCGCACCGCCGCGCTGCGCAGGCGACGCGCGACGAAGGCCACACCGATCACGGTGAGCAGCGCGCAGACGAAGAGCGGCACCAACACCTGCTCGGCACCGAAGCCTTCGCCCTTGAGCGTGCGCATCATCAGCGTGTACTGCGCCAGCGCCGGCACCCACAGGTGCCAGCGCGCCTCGCCGCTCTGGTTGAAGATGGTCACCAGCGGCAGCAGCGAGACGGCCAGGATCACGACCGTGCTGCTGGCCTGCGCCTCCTTGAAGCTCTTGCAGCGGATGGCCACCGCCATCAGCAGCGCAGACAGCGCCGCGGCAAACGGCAACAGCACCACCAGGAACTTGACGGCCTCGCGCAGGCCGAACTGGAACATCGCCTGCAGCGTCTCGCTGCGCAGCAGCCACTGCGCCGGCAGGAAGCTCAGGCAGCTCAGCACCGCGATCAGCATCGCCAGCACCGCCACCGCGCCCCACTTGCCCAGCACCAGCGCCGAGCGCGCGGCCGGCGTCATCAGCAAGGGTTCGAGCGAGGCGCGCTCGCGCTCGCCAGCCGTGGTGTCGAGGGCTGCGTTGAGCGCACCGTAGAGCACCGCCATGATCACGAAGAAGGGCAGCATGCCGGTGAGCTGCGCGGCGCGCGTCTGCGTGCTGGCCAGGTCGCGCTCTTCCACCTGCAGGGGCGACAGCAGCTCGGGCGACACGCCGCGCATCAGCAGGCTCACCTGGCCGCGCTCGCGGCCGTAGGCCTGCACCAGCTGCACCAGCCGGCCCGCGCTCGCCTGCGATTGGCGGTTGCCGCTGTCGGACACCACCTCCACCACCGGCTGCTCGCCGGCCAGCAGCTCGGCCTCGAAGCGCTCGGGCACCACCAGCACCGCGTCGCCCAGGCGCGAGCGGCGCAGCAGTGCTTCGTAGTCGGCCGGCGCCGTCTTGATGCTGAAGCTCTGGCGCTCGAGGAAGTTCTTCAACGCGGGCGCGTGCTCCATGCCCACCGCCACCACCACGCGCCGCTCGGCCCGCGCCTCGAACGAGGCCAGCAGGCCCGACAAGGCGATCAGCACCATCGGCCCCAGCAGCACGGCCGAGAGCAGCACCACGAGCAGCGTGCGGCGGTCGCGCAGCGCATCCACCAGCTCCTTGCGAAACACCACCCCCGCCGTCATGCATGCACCTCCGGAAACGCCAGCTGCACGAAGGCCTGCTCGAAGTCGTCTTCGCCCGTCATCTGCAGCAGCTCGGCCACGGTGCCCTCGGCCACCGTGCGGCCCTGCGAGACCACCACCACGCTGTCGCACAGCCGCTCCACCTCTTGCATGATGTGGGTGGAGAACACGATGCACTTGGCGCCGCCTTCGGGCGTGCGCAGGTGGCGCAGCGTCTCGCGCAGCGCGCGCGTGGCCACCACGTCGAGGCCGTTGGTGGGTTCGTCGAGCACGATGTTGGCGGGGTCGTGCACCAGCGCGCGGGCGAGTGCGGTCTTCATGCGCTCGCCCTGGCTGAAGCCTTCGGTGCGGCGGTCGAGCAAGGGGGCCATGTCGAGCAGGCGCGCCAGCTGCTCCGCGCGCTCGGCGGCGGCCTCGCGCGGCATGCCTTGCAGCGCGCCGTAGTAGGCGATGTTCTCGCGCGCGGTGAGCCGAGGGTACAAGCCGCGCGCGTCGCTCAACACGCCCATGCGGGCCTGCGCCTCGCGCGTCTGGCGCACCACGTCCAGGCCGTCGACCGACAGCGTGCCGGCATCGGGCGTGATCAGCCCGGCCAGCATGCGCAGGGTCGTCGTCTTGCCGGCGCCGTTGGGGCCGAGCAGGCCGGTGATGCGGCCGTCGGGCGCGCTGAAGCTCACGGCGCTCACCGCCTGCACCGCAGCCTGACTGCTGCGCAGGCGCCAGCCGGTGCGTGGCGCAGCGAACTGCTTGGCCACCCCCTGGATCGTGATCATCGCGCGGCCTCCGGGTTCAAGGGCTGGAAGAACGGCGGGCGCGGGATGGACTGCACGCAGGCGAAGTCCAGCCGCAGGGCCTCTTCGTCCGGGACGTCGATGAAGCGCTGCATCAGCTCGGGCATGCAGCCCAGGCCCAGCACGCCGTGGCCTGCGTTCGGCACCACCACGTGCCGTGCCATCGGCCCCATCGCCTGGGCCACGCGCGCGCCATGGCGCGGCGGCGTGGCGGGGTCGATGCCGCCGCTCAGCAGCAGCACCGGCACGGGCGCCTTGGGCAGCGTGTAGAAGGCCGCGGGCAACTCGCCGCGCGGCCAGTCGGCGCAGGCGCGCTGGTAGAAGCGTGCACCTTCGTCGCCGAAGTCGGCACCCGGTGTGTCGGTGCTTTGCGGCAGGCGCGGCACATCTTCGGCACACACCACCGAATAGTGCATGCCCGTGGCGGGCGCCGAGCCCTTGCGCAGAGAGAGGCCCGTGCCCAGCGTGAGCAGCGCCTGCGGCCGCCCTGCGCTGGCCTCGTGGATGGCCGCCGGCAGCGCCTGCGCCAGCACCGGCGAATACAGCGCGCCGCGCACGGCCGACACCACCATGTCGCGCGTGATGACGATGTCCTCGCCCTCGCCCGTCAGCGGGTGCTGCAGGTTCGCGCGCTGCGGCAGGCGCGCCAGCCACGCCGACCACAGGCCACGCAGGTTCGGGTGGGCGCGCGCGCAGGCCGTGTCGGCTGCACAGGCCGCGAGCAGGGCGTCAAAGGCCGCCTGGCCGTCGGTCGAGAAGCTGGCTGGCAAGACCATGTCGGGTGGGGCCACGCCATCGAGCACCAGGCGGCGCACCACCTGCGGGAACTGGCGCAGGTAGTCGAGCGCCGCGCGCGTGCCGTAGGACACGCCCACCAGGTTGACGATCGGCGCGCCAAGCGCCTGGCGCACCGCATCGAGGTCTTGCGAGGCCAGCGGCGTGGTGAAGAAGCGCAGGTCGCCGTAGGGGAGCTTTTGCAGCTGTTCGCGGCACTGGCGCAGCTGCGCGAGCTGACGCTCGGGGTCAGCCAGCTCGGCCAGGCGCTGCTGGCGCGGGTCGTCGCACAGCAGCGGCGCCGATCGACCAGTGCCGCGCTGGTCGACGAAGACAATGTCGTAGCGGTTGTTCAGGCGCGCGAACAGCGGCAGCACGCTGCCTGCCACGCCGATGGCGCTCTGGCCCGGCCCGCCGGCGAGCAGGAACACCGGGTCGGGCTCCTTGCGCCGCGCGAACGCCGGCACCACCACGTAGTGCACGTCGATCTTCACGCCGTCTGGGCGGGCCGGGTCGAGCGGGCGCGCCACCTGGCCGCACAGCACCTCGTGGCGGATGCCGGCCACGCGGCAGGGGGTGAGGTCGGCGGCCGAGGCGGTGGCCGCACTGCACACCGCCAGGGCGGCAAGCCACGCACGCATGCGCTTCACTGCCCCAGCAAGCGCTTCAGTTCACCGCTGTCGATGAGCTTGCGTGTGTCGCTCGCGCCGCCCACCAGCTGGCCTTTGACGAACACCATCGGGAAGGTGGGCCAGCCGGTCCACATCTTCAGCGCATTGCGACGCCGCCACTGGCTCAGGTAGTTGCCGAACTCCAGGTACTGGAAGGGAATGCCCGCGGCCTTGAGCGCGCTGCGCACTTGCCGGCCCGGCGTGTTCCAGGCCATGCCCACCACCAGCACCGGGTTGGAGGCGGCCGCCGAACGCACGTTGTGCACGATGTCGGCGTGCAGGTTGGCCACCCTGTCGCGGATGGCGGGGTGCAGCTGGCTTTCGTCGAGGATGAGTCGCGGCATGCAAAGGCTCCGGGCGGCAAAGCCCGGAGCTTAGCGCCCGGCGCGTGTCAGGTCGCCAAGGCCCCGCGCTGGAAGTCCTGCACCGCCTGGAAGATCTCCTGCTGCGTGTTCATCACGAACGGGCCGTATTGCGCGATCGGCTCGTTGAGCGGCCGGCCGGCGATCAGCAGCAGCTTCGCGTCGGCATCGAGCGCGCGGATGCGCACGCCGTCGGCCTCGGCGTCGTTGCGCAGGATGGCCATGCGCTCGCTGTCCACACGCTCGCCCTCGATCTCGACGGCGCCGCCGTACACGTAGACGAAGGCGTTGTGCGCGGCCGGCAGCGCGTGCTCGAAGGTCGTGCCCGCGGGCAGTGCGATGTCGAGGTACAACGGCTCGGTGGTCGGGCGCGTCACCGCACCCGTGACCCCGCGGCTCACCCCGGCAATCACGCGCACCCGCGTGCCGCCGTCCAGCGTGTACACGGGCACGTTCTGCGGCGGCACGTCCTGGTAGAGCGGCGCGGTCATCTTGTCTTTGGCCGCCAGGTTCACCCACAGCTGGAAGCCGGCCATGCGGCCCTCTTCCTGCTCGGGCATCTCGGAATGGATGATCCCGCGCCCGGCCGTCATCCACTGCACGCTGCCGGGCTCAAGCAGGCCGACGTTGCCCACGCTGTCCTGGTGGCGCATGCGGCCTTCGAGCATCACCGTCACGGTCTCGAAGCCGCGGTGCGGGTGGCTGGGGAAGCCGCCGATGTAGTCGCTCGCCGAGTCGCTGCCGAAGGCGTCGAGCATCAGGAAGGGGTCGAGGCGCTTCTGCAGCGGCTGCGTCAGCACCCGGGTGAGCTTGACCCCGTCGCCATCCGACGTGGGCTGGCCGCGCACCAGGCGCTCGACGCGGCGGGAAGTGGTCAGTGAAGCCATGGGGGTGGGGGTGAGTGTTGTCATGAGGGTGACTCTAGGCCTCCACGAAACGCCGTGGCACCGGTCTTTTTGCACACGCCGCTCAAACAACTTGCATGTGGGGCGCGCACAAGCGCGAGCGCGAAGCGTAGGCTGCGCGCCAGCGGCCTGATGCTTATGGGATGCAACTAAATGGGGCCTGCAACCGGAGACCTCCATGCAACGCAGACCCCTGCTTCTCGCCGCGTCGCTCGGCGCCTTCCTGCCCGCCGCGCGCGTCTTCGCGCAAAGCAGCGCCGAACTGGTGCTGGGCCACACCGGTGTGCTCAGCGGGCCCCTGGGCGCCCCGGTGAAGACCATGCTGGCCGGCGCCGGGCTGGCGTTCGCCGAGGCCAACGCCCAGGGTGGGGTGGCCGGCCGCAGCATCCGGGTGGTGTCGCTCGACGACGAGCTCAAGCCCGACAAGGCCGTCGCCAACTACCAGAAGTTGCTTACCGAACATAAGGCTTTCGCCTTCTTCGGCTGCGTGGGCTCGGGCACCACCGCCGCCGCCGCCAAGGTGCTCAAGGACAGCGGCGCGCCCATGGTGGGTGGCTACGCCGTGGCCGATTCAGCGCGCGACAAGACCCAGGGCGCCGCCTACTACGTGCGTGCCACCACCGGGCGCGAAGCCGAGGTGCTGGTGCAGCAGCTGATCACCATCGGCATCAGCCGCATCGCCGTGGCCCACCTCGACAACCCCGGCGGCGCCGAGGCGCTTCGCCTCATCGGCCAGGCCCTGTCGGCCCACAAGCTCGACCCTGTCGCAGCCGGCGGCATGAAGGGCGACGCGAGCAATGCCGCCGAACTGGCCCAGGCGCTGCTGGTCGGCAACCCGCAGGCGGTGATCATGTACCTGGGCGGCGCACTCGGCGGCGAGCTGATGAAGGCCACCTGGGCGCTGGGCCGCCAGCCCTCGTTCTACGGCATGTCGATCGTGCCCGGCGAGCTCATCGCCAAGGTGGTGGGCGAGAAGACCCGCGGCCTGGCCATCTCGCAGGTCACGCCCTACCCATGGAACACCGTCGACGCCACCGCCAAGTCCTACCAGCGCCTGGCCGAGGCCGCCCAGGTGCCGGTGGGCTACTACAGCTTCGAGGGCTACATCAACGCGCTGGTCATGCTCGACGCCCTCAGGCGCGCCGGCCGCGACCCGAGCCGCGCGCGACTGCACGCCGCGCTGCGCGCCACCCGGCTGCGCCTGGCCGGCATGGACATCGATTTCACCGCGGGCCAGCACACCGGTTCGCGCTTCGTCGAGCTGGTTCAAGTGACACGCGAAGGGCGATTCGTGCGCTGATCCTGCAGCCTGCACGAAAGCGGTGAAAGCGGTGTAATGAGCGCCCCTTTCCCTTCGACCAAGGCCCACCCATGAAGCTCTACTACAGCCCCGGCGCGTGTTCGCTTTCCCCCCACATCGCCCTGCGTGAATCCGGCCTGCCCTTCGAGCCGGTGCTCGCCAGCACCAAGACGCACAAGCTGCAGGACGGCACCGACTACTACACCATCAACCCCAAGGGCTACGTGCCGCTGCTCGAGCTGGACAACGGCGAGCGCCTGAGCGAAGGCCCGGCCATCGTGCAGTACATCGCCGACCAGGTGCCCGACAAGAAGCTCGCGCCGCCCAATGGCAGCATGGCGCGCTACCGCCTGCAGGAGTGGTTGACCTTCATCGGCACCGAGATCCACAAGGCCTTCAGCCCCCTGTTCAACCCCGCCACCACCGAAGAGGCGCGCGCCGCCTGCAAGGCCAAGATCACCTCGCGCCTGGCGTATGTCGACTCACAACTCGCCAACAAGCCCTACCTGCTGGGCGACCAGTTCAGCGTGGCCGACGGCTACCTCTTCACCGTGACGAACTGGGCCAAGCCCACCTCGACCGACATCAGCGCGTTCGGCAACCTCGCCGCCTTCATGGCCCGCGTGGCCGCCCGCCCGGCGGTGCAAGAGGCGATGAAGGCCGAAGGCCTGATCAAGTGATCGCCAGCGCGCTTGCGCCGCTGCTGGTGGCAGCCGCTGCCGCGGGCGCGGGTGCCCTGCCGCCGGCCGGGCGCTACGAGGCCCGGCTGTGCGTGGCCGCCTCGGCCCAGCCGCCCAACTGCGGCCCGGTCGAGGCCCAGGTCGACGCCGAAGGTGGCCTGGTCGTGCGCGTGCACGACTTCGCCTACCACCTGGCCTTTCAGCAAGGCCTGCTGATCGGCGTCACCACCCACGGGAGCATGCAGGTGGCCGAGTTCGTTTCCAGCTACCGCTGGATCGGCCAGACGCTGATGTTCGGTGACCGGCCGCGCGGCCTCAACTACGAGCTGCAGCTGGGCACGTCAAGCGCCGAACCCGCACGCTAGTTTTGCGTGCCGCGCGTGCGCGCGATGCTTTTGGGAGCCGCGCCTGCGCGCCATGCTTTTGAGAGCCGCGCCTGCGCGCGGCGGGGGCCTTGTCCTACAGGCGCGCGTCGCCTTCGTGGGTACAAAAAGAGGGTCGCAACCCGGCCCCTCGCGTGCCCATGCCTACCCCAACGCTTGCCTTCAAGGTGATGACGGTGAACACCCACAAGGGCTTCACCTTCTTCAACCGCAAGTTCATCCTGCATGAGCTGCGCGACGCGGTGCGCGCCGTCGGCGCCGATGTGGTGTTCCTGCAGGAGGTGCAGGGCACGCACGAGAAGCACCCGGTGCGCTTCGCGGCGTGGCCCGAGGCGCCGCACTACGAGTTCCTCGCCGATTCGATCTGGCCCGAGTTCGCCTACGGCCGCAACGCCGTCTACCCGCACGGCCACCACGGCAACGCGGTGCTGTCCAAGTTCCCGATCACGCACTACCGCAACCACGACGTGTCGATCAGCGGGCCCGAGCGGCGCGGCCTCTTGCACTGCGTGCTCGACGTGCCCGGCCACGACACCCAGCTGCATGCCATCTGCGTGCACCTGGGCCTGGCCGAGGCGCACCGACGCAAGCAGCTCGAGCTGCTGTGCCACCTGGTCCACAGCGAGGTGCCGCCCAAGGCGCCGCTGCTGATCGCGGGTGACTTCAACGACTGGCGTGGCCGCGCCAACCGCGTGCTGGAGCGCTGCGCCGGCCTGCGTGAGGTGTTCGCGCATGCGCACGGCAAGCCGGCGCGCACCTTCCCCGCTCGCTGGCCGGTGCTGCAGCTCGACCGCATCTACGTGCGCAGCGCGCGGGTGCATGCGCCGGTGGTGCTGCCACGGCGGCCGTGGTCGCACCTGTCCGACCACGCCCCACTCGTCGCGGAGATCAGCCTATGAACGCCCCTTGGCTCCCTGGCAACCACTTCACGCTGCTGGAGAACGGCGAGGCCTTCTTCCCTGCCGTGTTCGAGGCCATCGCGAATGCGAAGCGCGAGGTGCTGGTCGAAACCTTCATCCTGTTCGAGGACAAGGTCGGCCTCGCCTTGAAGGAGGCGCTGCTGGCGGCCGCGCGCCGCGGCGCGCAGGTCGACGTGCTGATCGACGGCTTCGGCTCGCCCGAGCTCTCGCCGCAGTACATCGGCGAGCTCACGAGGGCCGGCGTGCGCCTGCGCGCCTTCGACCCGCAGGCGCCGCT
>NZ_DASSRA010000030.1:0-9698 GCF_035702065.1 Rhizobacter sp. | reverse complement strand
CTTGTCGGAACGCTCCGACGTTCAGCTGAACAGGCGCCGGGCCACCATCGAGCCCGCGGCGATGTCGCGTGTCTCCAGCGCTTCGTACAGCTTGCCCAGCTCGCCTCCGATGGAGGCAAAGCCGGCAGGACTCAAGGGCTGCCCGTTGTCGTCGACGATTACCGCATCCATGCCCAGCGACAGCGCTTGTGCGCTCGCCTGCCAGGCCGAGAAGGGTTCGGCCTCGGCGGCCGTCTGCGGCACGTCGAAGCTCAGCGTCACATCGCGTACCGCGGCGCGGTTGGGGTCGTCGGCCAGGGCGGCCTGCGAGTCGAAGGTCAGCGTGAGCACCGGCGGTGCGCCCTCTTCGGTCGAGGGCAGGACCAGCCGGCCCGGCACCATGCCCGGAACGAAACCATGGCGTGCCGCGTGCTGCTGGATGTAGCCCACGCTCCAGGCGGCCGAGCGCGCCTGCAGGTGCACGGCGAGCTGGGCATCGCATTGGCTGGCGAAGGCATCGAGTTCGCGCGCGCGTGCGGCCGCGTCGAGCATGTCGGGGAAGTCGGCCATCGCACCGATGGCCTCGGCGAAGGGCTCGATCTTCTGCACGAACTCGGAGTACTCGATCTCGTTCAGGGCACCGGTGCGGTTGGCCAGCTGCACGCCGGCCTGCAGCTCGCTGTAATGCTGGCCGGGCAGCGGCGCTTCCCATTCGCCGGTTTCGGCGTTCAGGCCTTCGATGAGGAACGGCTTGCTCCCGGCGCGTCGCGTGGGGGGCTGGTGGGCCAGCACCATCTCGCCGCTCACCGGCGCGTCGAGCGTGAGCGTGCCGATGGCGTCGATGAGGGCATCGATGCGCTGCGGCATGCGCCGCGGCAGGCTCATCGGCAGCGGCGGTGCCTCGGCCTCTTCGGGGCTTGCGGGTTCCGTGCGCGGCTCTGCCTGTGCGGTGTCGAGCACCGGCTCGCGCGACTCCAGCGGCGGTGCTTCAGGGCGCCTGGGGCCGGCTTTGCGCGCCTGCCAGGCGCCATGCGCCACCACGCCGGCCAACACCACGCCCCCCAAGCCGGCCAGCGCGATGGTGAGGCTGTTCATGCTCAGGCCGCGTCCGCCAAGCCGACGGCCGCTTCCATGTCGACCGCGACGATGCGCGACACGCCCTGCTCCTGCATGGTCACGCCGATGAGCTGCTCGGCCATCTCCATCGCGATCTTGTTGTGGCTGATGAAGAGGAACTGCGTGCCGCTGCTCATCTCCTTCACCAGCTTGGCGTAGCGCTCGGTGTTGGCATCGTCCAGCGGCGCGTCCACTTCGTCGAGCAAGCAGAACGGGGCGGGGTTGAGCTGGAAGATGGCGAACACGAGGGCGATCGCGGTCAGCGCCTTCTCGCCACCCGAGAGCAAGTGGATGGTGCTGTTCTTCTTGCCCGGCGGCTGGGCCATCACCTGCACGCCGGCATCCAGGATCTCGTCGCCCGTCATCACGAGCTTGGCCTGGCCACCGCCGAAGAGGCTGGGGAACATGCGGCCGAAGTGCTCGTTGACCTGGTTGAAGGTGGTGCCCAGCAGGTCGCGCGTTTCCAGGTCGATCTTGTGGATGGCGTTTTCGAGCGTGGTGATGGCTTCGTTCAGGTCGGCGTTCTGCGCGTCGAGGAAGGTCTTGCGCTCGCGCGATGCGGTCAGCTCGTCGAGCGCCGCCAGGTTCACCGCGCCCAGCGCATTGATCTCGCGGTTGATGCTGTCGATCTGGCCCTGCAGGCCGTAGAGCTTGACGTTGTTGTCGGCGATGGTCTGCGCCAGCGCGGCGAGGTCGACCTCGGCGGCGGTGAGCTGCTCCATGAACTGCGCGCCGCCCAGTTGCGCGGCCTGCTCTTCGAGTTGCAGCTTGGTGATGCGGTCGCGCAGCGGCTGCAGGCTTTGCTCGTGCTGCAGGCGCTGCTCGTCGGCGCGGCGCAGGCGCAGGCTCAGGTCGTCGTACTCGCTGCGCTTGGCGCCGAGCGCGGCTTCGCGGTCGAGCTTGAGCGCAAGTGCCGCTTCCAGGCCGACCTGGGCCGAGGCATCAGTCAGGCGCGCCAGCTCCTCGTTCAACTGCACGGCCGATTGTTCGTTGGCCGCCACCTGCTGCACCGAGGTTTCGATGCTGCGCTGCAGCTCGCTGCGGCGTGCCACAAGCGAGCGCGAAGCGAACTGCGCCTCTTGCGCCTGGCGCTCCAGCGAGCGCAGCTGCTCGCGCGCTTCGGCCAGCTTGCGCTCGGCCGTGATCACGCCTTCTTCCAGCTCGGCGTGGCGCTCCTGCGTGGTGGCGAGCTGCATGTCGAGTTCTTCGAAGCGGGCCTCGCCCGTGGCGCGGCGCTCGTTCAGCTCTTCGAGCTGCGCGTCGACCTCGGCCAGTTCGCTGTCGAGCTGGCCGCGCCGGGCGCTGGTCTGCTCGGCCTGTTGCGACAGGCGCAGCAGCTCCACCTGCAGTTGGTGCGCGCGCGTCTGGGTTTCGCCAGCTTCGCGGCGGGCGGTGACGAGTCGTTGCGAGGCCTCGGTGTAGGCGGCCTCGGCGCGGATTAGGCCACTGCGCGACTCTTCGGCGATCAGCGCCTGCGCACGCAGCTGGCGCTCCAGGTTCTCGATCTCCTGCGCGCGGGCCAGCATGCCGGCTTGCTCGGAATCGGGGGCGTAGAAGGCCACAGCGAACTGGCTCACCGCGTGGCCTTCGCGGGTCATGATCACTTCGCCGTGCGTGAGCTTGCTGCGCGCGGCCAGGGCCTCGTCGATGTTGCCGGCGGTGTAGACACCTTCCAGCCAATCGTTCAGCAAGGCCTTCAGGCCTGCATCACCCAGGCGCAGCAGGTCGGACAACCGCGGCAGCGTCTGGTGCGTGTTGGCAATGGCGGCCTGCGGCGGTGTGTAGAACGCGAGCTTGGCGGGCGGCGCATCGGTGGCGAAGGCACGCACGGTTTCCACACGACCCACTTCGAGCGCGTTGATGCGCTCGCGCAGGGCGGATTCGAGCGCCGTCTCCCAGCCCGACTCGATGTGGAGCTTGGTCCACAGACCCTGCAGGCCTTCGAGGCCGTGCTTGGCGAGCCAAGGCCGCAGCTTGCCTTCGGTCTGCACCTTCTCCTGCAGAGCGCGCAGGGCTTCGAGGCGCGCGCTCAGGTCGGCCTGCTTGGCCGCTTCGGTGTTCACCTGCTCCTGCTTGCCGCGCCGGTCTTCGTCGAGCGCAGGCACCTGATCGTTCAGCTCGTGCAGGCGGGCGTCGGCCACGCCTTGCGCCTCCTCGGCCACGGCGTACTGGCTCTTCAGCTCGGCCAGGCGCTCCATGTCGGGCGCGGCGAGCTGGCGGCGCTCGCCGTCGAGCCGTTCGCGCCGCGCGTTGAACTGCCGTCGCTGGTCGTCGATGTTGCGGCTTTCGGCAGCCAGCACCTGGATCTGTTGCTGCACGCTCGCCACCACCGTGCGCTGCTCGTTGCTGCGGTTCTGCGCGGCACGCACAGCGTCTTCCACGGTCGGCAGGTTGCCGGCCTGCTCTTCGGCCTGCGCTGCCAGCACCTCGCTCTGCTCATCGGCGGCAGCGATCTGCTCGGCGATCTGCTCCAGCTCGTCTTGCGCTTCGGCCTGGCGCTCCTGCCATTGCTCGCTCTGCGCCTTGAGCTCGACCAGCCGCTGCTCGACGCGTTGGCGGCCTTCGACCACGTAGCGGATGCGCTCTTCGAGCCGGCTCACTTCGAGCGAGGCCTCGGCCAGCGAGCCTTGCGCCGTGTGCAGCTCATCGCTCGCGGCGTAGTGCGCCTGGCGGATGGTCTCCAGCTCGGCCTCGCCATGGCGCAACTCGGCCATGCGCTCTTCGAAGGCATTGGTGGCGGCCAGCACCTCGTTCCTGACCCGTTCCTGTTCGCTCGCAGCATCGCGGTGCTTGAGGAACCACAGCTGGTGCAGCTTGAGCGTGCCGCTCTCCTGCAGGCTGCGGTACTGGCTGGCCACCTCGGCCTGCTTCTCCAGCTTGTCGAGGTTGCTGTTGAGTTCACGCAGGATGTCTTCGACGCGCGTGAGGTTCTCGCGCGTGTCCTTCAGCCGGTTCTCGGTCTCGCGGCGGCGCTCCTTGTACTTGGAGACGCCGGCAGCCTCTTCGAGGAAGAGGCGCAGCTCCTCCGGCTTGGATTCGATGATGCGGCTGATCGTGCCCTGGCCGATGATGGCGTAGGCGCGGGGGCCGAGGCCGGTGCCGAGGAAGACGTCTTGCACGTCGCGGCGGCGCACCGGCTGGTTGTTGATGAAATAGCTGCTGGTGCCGTCGCGCGTGAGGGTGCGCTTGACGGCAATCTCGGTGAACTGGTTCCACTGCCCGCCAGCGCGCGCGTCTTCGTTGCTGAACACCAGCTCCACGCTGGCGCGGCTCGCGCCCTTGCGGTTGCCCGAGCCGCTGAAGATCACGTCCTGCATGGATTCGCCGCGCAGTTCGCTGGCCTTGGACTCACCCAGCACCCAGCGCACCGCGTCCATGATGTTGGACTTGCCGCAACCGTTGGGGCCGACCACGCCGACCAGTTGGCCAGGAAGCTGGAAATTGGTGGGTTCGGCGAACGACTTGAAGCCCGAGAGCTTGATGGAATTCAAACGCATGGAGAGAGCGGCCCGCGCCATGCACCCGGCAGACCGCCGGATGCATCTAAGTACTTGATTTATTTGAGAAATCTCGTGGTCTCACGAGCTTTCAGCGAGGCGCGATGATACCATCGCACCCCTTCGCTCCCACCCCGCAAAACCCTCTCCAAACGTGACCGCCATGGCCAAGATGTCCGCCAAAGTTGCCCCCCCGAAGAACACCTTCACCCAGCGCGAAAAGCCCGCTAAGCCGCCCACCGCGCCGAGCAAGCAGCTGGACGTGTTCCCCAACCCGGCCCCCGGGCGCGACTACGTCATCCAGTTCCAGGTGCCCGAGTTCACCTGCAATTGCCCGCTGACGGGCCAGCCCGACTTCGCGCACTTCACCATCGACATGATTGCCGACAAGCTGTGCATCGAGCTGAAGAGCCTGAAGCTGTACTTCTGGAGCTACCGCAACGAAGGCGCATTCCACGAGAAGGTGACCAACACCATCCTCGACGACATCGTGAAGGCCATTGACCCGCGCTTCGTGCGCATCACCGCCAAGTGGTACGTGCGCGGCGGCATCTACACCAACGTGGTGGCCGAGCACCGCAAGAAGGGCTGGAAGCCCCAGCCCACCATCGACCTGCCCGCGCATTCGATGGAGCGCGGCCTGCTCTGACGCGGCCAGGACGGTCATCACGTCCTTGATAATCGGCGGATGAACCCGCTGCTGGCCAAGCTCCACCCCTACCCCTTCGAGCGCCTGAGCGCGCTCACCAAGGACATCACCCCCAACCCGGCCTACAAACCCATCGGGCTGGGCATCGGCGAGCCCAAGCACGCCACGCCCGAGCTGGTGCTCAAGGCCATCGTCGAAGGCTTCCCCGGCCTGGCCGGCTACCCAGGCACCGCCGGTGAACCCGCCTTGCGCCGGGCCTGTGCCGACTGGATCAAGCGCCGCTACGGCGTCGAGGTGAACCCGCTGACCGAGGTGCTGTCGGTGAATGGCTCGCGCGAAGCCTTGTTCGCGCTGGCGCAGACGGTGGTCGACCCGACGAAGCCTGGCGCCACCGTCGTCTGCCCGAACCCGTTCTATCAGATCTACGAGGGCGCGGCCCTGCTCGCCGGGGCCGCGCCGCACTACGTCAACAGCGACCCGGCGCGTAACTTCGCGGTCGACTGGGCCTCGGTACCCGAGGCCGTCTGGGCCCGCACGCAGATGGTCTACGTCTGCTCGCCCGGCAACCCCACGGGCGCGGTGATGCCGCTCGACGAATGGAAGCTGCTGTTCGAGCTGAGTGACCGCCACGGCTTCGTGATTGCCTCCGACGAGTGCTACTCCGAGATCTACTTCCGCGACGAGCCGCCGCTCGGTTCACTGCAAGCGGCCAGGCTGCTGGGGCGCGACTTCAAGAACCTGATCGCACTGACCAGCCTGTCCAAGCGCTCCAACGTGCCGGGCATGCGCTCGGGCTTCGTGGCGGGCGATGCGGCGCTGCTCAAGCAGTTCCTGCTCTACCGCACCTACCACGGCAGCGCGATGAGCGGTACCTTCCAGCGCGCGAGCATCGCCGCCTGGAATGACGAGCAGCACGTGATCGACAACCGCGACAAGTACCGCCGCAAGTTCGCGCAGGTCACGCCGGTGCTGGCCGAGGTGCTCGACGTGGCACTGCCGGATGCAAGTTTTTACCTCTGGGCGGGTGTCCCCGGGGGGGACGACGTGGCCTTCGCCCTCAAACTGCTGGCTCAATACAATGTGACGGTGCTGCCGGGCAGCCTGCTGGCCCGCACCGCCCACGGCATCAACCCCGGTGCCGGGCGCATCCGCCTGGCCCTGGTGGCCGAAGTCGATGAGTGCCTGGAAGCCGCGCAACGCATCGTCTCCTTCGTCAAATCGCTCTGAATCTTTCTAGCCGCAACATCCCATGACCCAACAACTGCAAACCCTGATCGACACCGCCTGGGAAGACCGCGCCAACATCTCCGCACAGAACGCTTCCAAGGAAACGCGTGAGGCCGTCGAGCACGTCATCAACGAGCTCAACAAGGGCCGCTTCCGCGTGGCCGAGCGCCAGGGCGTGGGCCAGTGGACAGTCAACCAGTGGATGAAGAAGGCCGTGTTGCTCTCGTTCCGCCTGAACGACAACGCGCTGATGCATGCCGGCGAGCTGGCCTTCTTCGACAAGGTGAAAACCAAGTTCTCGAACCTGGACGAAGCCCAGGTGCGCGAAGCCGGCGTGCGCGTGGTGCCGCCCGCCGTGGCGCGCCACGGTTCGTTCATCGCCAAGGGCGCTGTGCTGATGCCAAGCTACGTGAACATCGGCGCCTACGTCGACGAAGGCACCATGGTCGACACCTGGTCCACCGTGGGCTCCTGCGCCCAGATCGGCAAGAACGTGCACCTCTCCGGCGGGGTGGGCATCGGCGGCGTGCTGGAGCCGCTGCAGGCCAACCCCACCATCATCGAAGACAACTGCTTCGTCGGTGCCCGCTCCGAAGTGGCAGAAGGCGTGATCGTCGAGGAGAACTCGGTGATCTCCATGGGCGTGTACCTCGGCCAAAGCACCAAGATCTACGAACGCGCCACCGGTGAAGTGATCTACGGCCGCGTGCCTTCGGGTTCGGTGGTCGTGGCCGGCAACATGCCCAGCAGCGACGGCAGCCACAGCCTGTACTGCGCCGTGATCGTCAAGCGCGTGGACGCCAAGACCCGCAGCAAGACCAGCATCAACGAACTGCTGCGCGCCTGATTGCCCTGCCCCGCCTGATCTCGATCAAAGGACTCCCATGAACACCACGACGAACGGCGCCGCACCCGGCAACATGGAACGGGTGCTGCGGCTGATGGCCGAGAAGAGTGCATCCGACGTGTACCTGTCGGCGGCCACGCCGATCCTGATCAAGATCAACGGGCAGATCCTGCAGCTGTCCGACCAGCCGCTCTCCGCCGCTCAGCCACGCCAGTTGCTGGCCGAACTGCTCACGCCGAGCCAGCTGGAAGACCTCGAGGACACCGGCGAGCTCAACGTGGGCATCGGCATCACCGGCGTCGGCAGCTTCCGCCTGAGCGCCTTCCGCCAGCGCGGCTCCATCGCCGCGGTGTTCCGCTGCATCCCGCATGACATCCCGCAACTGGGCAGCCTCAATCTGCCTCCGGTTCTCAACACCCTGGTGCTGGAGAAGCGCGGCCTGATCCTGCTGGTGGGTGCCACCGGCACCGGCAAGAGCACCACGCTCGCGTCGATGCTGGAGCAACGCAATCAGCAGATGGCCGGGCACATCCTGACCATCGAAGACCCGATCGAGTTCATGTTCCACAACAAGCGCTCGATGGTGAACCAGCGCGAGGTGGGGCGCGACACGCAATCGCTGCAGATCGCGCTGAAGAACGCGCTGCGCCAGGCACCCGACTGCATCTACATCGGCGAAATCCGCGACCGCGAGACCATGACCATGGCGATCTCGTACTCGCTGTCGGGCCACCTGGTCGTCTCGACCCTGCACGCCAACAACAGCTACCACGCGCTGGGCCGGATCCTGTCGTTCTACTCGCCCGAGTCGCGCCCTGCCCTGCTGGCCGACCTGGCCTCGGGCCTGCGCGCCATCGTGTCGCAGCGCCTGGTGCGCGCCTCGGCCGGCGGCCGCCGGCCTGCGGTGGAGGTGATGCTCAACACCAAGCTGGTGTCCGAACTCATCGAACAAGGCGACTTCAACGGCGTGAAGGAAGCGATGGAAAAGTCGCTGGCCGAAGGCTCGCAGACCTTCGAGGCCGACCTCGCCCGCCTGATCGGCGAAGGCGTGATCACCCGCGACGAAGGCCTGGCCTACGCCGATTCGCCGACCAACCTGATGTGGCGGCTGCAGAACGACATGGAACCGGTCTCCCGACTGCAGCCCAAGAAGGAAGAGGTCGACGACCAGCCCACCTTCACCGAGATCACGCTCGACGTGCCCTCCGACGACGGCCGCAACAGCGGCTTCCGCGCCACTCGTTTCTAAATGTCGGCCACGCTGCAGCTCACCGAAGCGCTGATCGCGCGTCGCTCACCCACACCCGACGACGGGGGCTGCCAGGAGCTGTTGGTGTCACGCCTGAAGCCGCTCGGCTTCGAATGCGAGACGCTGGTCTTCGGCCCGCCGGAGTTCCGCGTCTCCAACCTGTGGGCCGTGCGCCGCGGGCGCCCCGGCAGCAAGCTGCTGATGTTCGCGGGCCACACCGACGTGGTGCCCACCGGCCCGCTGAACCAGTGGCACAGCGACCCCTTCGTGCCCACACACAGAGGCGGCCTGCTCTATGGCCGCGGCGCGGCCGACATGAAGACCTCGATTGCTGCGTTCGTGGTCGCCATCGAGGAATTCATCGCCGCGCACCGCGAGCACTGCGGCAGCATCGCCCTGCTCATCACGAGCGACGAGGAAGGCCCTTCGGTCGATGGCACGGTCAAGGTCTGCGAGGTGCTCAAGCAACGCGGCGAGCGCATCGACTACTGCATCGTGGGCGAACCCACCTCGGTCGACCGGCTCGGTGACATGATCAAGAACGGCCGCCGCGGCTCGCTCTCGGGCAAGCTCAGCGTCAAGGGCGTCCAGGGCCACATTGCCTACCCGCAGCTCGCCAAGAACCCCATCCACCTGGCCGCGCCGGCTCTAGCCGAGCTGGCCGCCATCGAGTGGGACCGCGGCAACGCCTACTTCCCGCCCACCAGCTGGCAGGTGAGCAACATCCACGGCGGCACGGGCGCCACCAACGTGATCCCGGGCGAGCTGGTGATCGACTTCAACTTCCGCTTCTCGACCGAGGCCACGCCCGAGACGCTGAAGTCGCGCGTGCACGCCGTGCTCGACAAGCACGGCCTCGACTACGCGCTGGCCTGGACGCTGAGCGGTGAGCCCTTCATCACACCGCGCGGCGCGCTGGTGGAATCGCTCGAAGCCGCCATCCGCAGCGAGACCGGCCTCGCGACCGAGCTGTCGACGACCGGCGGAACCTCCGACGGCCGCTTCATCGCCAAGATCTGCCCGCAGGTGGTGGAGTTCGGGCCGCTGAACGAGAGCATCCACAAGATCGACGAACACGTGAAGGTGGCAGACATCGAGCCACTCAAGAACATCTACCGCAAGACACTGGAAGGC
>NZ_DASSRA010000029.1:0-5975 GCF_035702065.1 Rhizobacter sp. | reverse complement strand
GACGCCGATGCGGGCCTCGTTCATCATGTGGAACATCGCGGCCAGGCCCTGGTTCGGCTGGCCGATGAGTTCGCCGTAGCAGTTGCCCTTCTCGCCGAAGGACAGCATGGTCGACGTGGTGCCACGCCAACCCATCTTGTGGATCAGCCCGGCGAGCGCGACATCGTTGCGCGCACCCAGCGAGCCGTCGTCGTTGACCAGGAACTTCGGGCAGATGAAGAGCGAGATGCCCTTCACGCCCGCCGGTGCGCCGGGCAGCCGTGCCAGCACCAGGTGAATGATGTTCTCGCTCAGCTCATGGTCGCCGCCCGAGATGAAGATCTTGTTGCCCGTGAGGCGGTAGCTGCCGTCGGCCTGCGGCACCGCGGTGGTGGTGATGTCGGACAGGCTGGAGCCGGCCTGCGGCTCGGTGAGGCACATGGTGCCGAAGAAGCGGCCGCTCAACATGTGCGGCAGGTAGCGCTTCTTCTGCGCGTCGGTGCCGAAGCGGTTGATGACGTTCGCGTTGGCGATGGTCAGGCCGACGTAGGAGTTGGTGGCCGCATTGGCGCTCTTGAAGATCGCCGAGAACGCCTGGCCCAGCAGCACGGGCAGCTGCATGCCGCCGAGCTCGTAGTCTTGCGTGGGGGCGATGAAACCGGCTTCGCAGTAGGCCTGCAGCGCCTCTTTCACCTGCGGAATGATCGTGACCTGCTTCCCGTCGAAGGTGGGCTCTTCCTCGTCGCTCTCGCGGTTGTGGGTGAAGAACTTGTCGGCGGCGATGGCCATCGCCGCATCGAGCGCGGCGACGAAGGTCTCGCGGCTGTGGTCGGCGTGGCGCGGGCGCTGGGTCAGCGCCTCGGCGTCGTTGACTTCGAAGACCTGGAAGTCGAGATCGCGGCGGTTGATGATGAGGTCGGCGGTCATGTTCTTGTGCTGTTGGAGTGAGAAGGGCCCGCTGCGTGATGCATGCGGGCCCTGGTCGTGGGCGAGGTGCGGGAGGCGTCAGGCGGCCAGCAGGCTGTCGCTGAACTTGCCCAGGTGGTGGTCGACGTCGCCGAAGGTGGCGTTGATGACCGTCAGGCGCTTGAAGAGGTGCGCAGCCATCAGCTCGTCGGTCACGCCCATGCCACCGTGCATCTGCACGGCTTCCTGGCCGACCTTGCGCGCCGACTGGCCGATGTAGGCCTTGGCGGCCGACACCACACGGCGGCGCTCGGCCGGGTCGTTGCCGTCGACCGTGACGGCAGCCAGCAGCGCCATCGAACGCGCCTGCTCGGCAGCGATCGCCATCTCGGCCATGCGGTGCTGCAGCGCCTGGAACTTGCCGATGGGCACGCCGAACTGCTTGCGCGTCTTGAGGTACTCGAGCGTCTGCGCGTTGAGCGTGGCCATCACGCCCACCGCCTCGGCGCACAGCGCGGCGATGCCGCGGTCAATGGCGTGCTCGATGGCCGGCAGCGCCTGGTTCACCGAACCGACCAGCGCATCGGCGCCGACCTTCACGTCCTTCAGCAGCACCTCGCCGGCGCGCTGGTTGTCTTGCGTGGCGTAGGCACGGATCGTCACGCCCGCCGCCTTGGCGTCGACGACGAAGAGCGACACGCCGTTGGCGTCGAAGGCGCCACCCGAGGTGCGGGCCGAGACCAGCAGCTTGTCGGCCGAGGGGGCGCCCAGCACCACCGCCTTGTGGCCCGAGAGCGACCAGCCATCGCCGTCTTTCTTGGCGCTGGTGGCAACGTGGTTGGTGGCATAGCGCGCGCCGGGTTCACCGTGCGCCAGCGCGACCTGCAGCGTGCCTTGGGTGATGCCGCCCAGCAGCGTGTCGCGCTGCGCGGCGTTGCCGATGTCGTTGATCAGGCTGCCAGCCAGCACCACGCTGGACAGGAAGGGCTCAAGCGCGAGGCTGCTGCCCAGCGTCTCGGCGATCAGCATGGTGTCGACGGCATTGCCGCCCAGGCCGCCCACGGCCTCGGGGAACGGCAGGGCCAGGATGCCCAGCTCGGCGTAGGTCGCCCAGGCCTCGGCGCTGTGGCCCAGCGCGCTCTTGGTGATGGCGCGGCGCTGCTCGAAACCGTAGTCCTTGGCCAGGTAGCGCTTCAGGCTGTCCTGGATGGCGGTTTGCTCTTCGCTCAGATTGAAGTCCATGGTGTGTCCTCGTATTCGTTCGTAGGTTCTTCGTTCAGAGGCCCAGGATCATCTGGCTGATGATGTTCTTCTGGACTTCGGTCGAGCCGCCGTAGATGGTGGTCTTGCGCACGTTGAAGTAGGCGCCGCTGGTGTCGGTGTCGCGGGCCGAGAAGAAGTCGGTCAGCGGCTGCGAGCTGCCGGCCAGGTCCTGGCCGTCGTGCAGCCAGGGCACACCGTAAGAGCCGAGCGCCTGCATGGCGAGCTCGGTCAGCATCTGCTGGATCTCGGAGCCCTTGATCTTGAGCATCGAGGCCTCTGGGCCAGGCGCGTGGGCCTTGCCCTCTTGCGAGACGACCTTGAGGTTGGTGATCTCCAGCGCCATCAGCTCCATCTCGACCTGCGCGATGCGGTCGCGGAAGCGTTGGTCTTCGATCAGCGGCTTGCCGTTGTCGCCGTTCTGGCGGCGGGCCAGTGCCTTCAGGCGGCGCAGCGCAGCCTTGGAGCGGCCCACGCCAGCAATGCCGGTGCGCTCGTGCCCGAGCAGGAACTTGGCATACGTCCAGCCCTTGTTCTCTTCGCCGATGCGGTTCTCGACCGGCACACGCACGTTGTCGAACCAGACTTCGTTCACCTCATGCTCGCCGTCGAGCATGATGATCGGCTTGACGGTGATGCCCGGCGTCTTCATGTCGATCAGCAGGAAGCTGATGCCTTCCTGCTGGCGGCCTTCGGTGCTGGTGCGCACCAGGCAGAAGATCCAGTCGGCGTACTGGCCGAGCGTGTTCCAGGTCTTCTGGCCGTTGACGATGTAGTGCTCGCCCTTGTCGTCGGTGCCGCGCACGGCGCGGGTCTTGAGCGAGGCCAGGTCGGAGCCCGCACCCGGCTCCGAGTAGCCCTGGCACCACCAGTCCTGCGCCGAGATGATGCGCGGCAGGAAGTAGCTCTTCTGCGCCTCGTTGCCGAAACGCATGATCACCGGCGCGACCATCTTCAGGCCGAAGGGCAGCTGCATCGGCGTGCCGGCCTCGGCGCACTCGTCTTCGAAGATGTGGCGCTGCACGGCGTTCCAGCCCGGGCCGCCGTACTGCTCGGGCCAGTTCGAAGCGCCCCAGCCCTTCTCAAAAAGAATCTTTTGCCAGCGAACGATGTCTTCGTGGCTGCCGCGCTGGCCGCTGCGGGCACGGTCGCGGATGTCGGCGGGCAGCTTGTCGTTGATGAAGCTGCGCACCTCATCGCGGAATTTCTGCTCTTCGGGGCTGTAGTCGAGGTCCATGGATGTCTCCTGAGGCGGGCGCTTGGAAAATGGAAGCCGGTATTCTGCATCGCAAAACGCAAAACCGGAAATTGGAACTTTTACCAATCAGCGTGCTTGATTCTGCTCCAACTGCCTGTCACCCGCGAGACAAGCGTGCAGGAACTCCGGATCCAGTCGGGAATGACCTTGTTTACAAGCCTGGCCTCAGTAGTTACGATGGTCGCCTTTGCAAAATAGTGTTCCGCATTGCAGAACATTGATCCGCATTCGGCCAAATCGCCTCGGAACCTGCCCCCAGGTCGGCGCGATTTGCGCAAGTCGCCGTTCCCGCCAGTGCCAATCAGGAGCTATCCCACATGAGCAATCAACCGACCTCCACCCAGTACGACGTTCGCGGCACGGTTGCCGTCGTCACGCTGGCCAACCCGCCCGTGAACGGCCTCGGCTACGCATTGCGCACCGGCATCATTGCGGGCTTGGACAAGGCCCTGGCCGACGACAAGGTCAAGGCCGTGGTGCTGATCGGCAGCGACCGCGCCTTCTCGGGCGGCGCCGACGTGAAGGAGTTCGGCACCGCCAACGCCGGCAAGTCGCCCAACCTGCTCGACGTGATCAAGGCGGTCGAGAACTCGCCCAAGCCCGTGGTGGCCGCGATCGGTGGCATGGCCCTCGGCGGCGGCCTGGAGCTCGCGATGGGCGCGCACTTCCGCGTGGCCAAGCCCGATGCGCAACTCGGCCTGCCCGAGGTGAAGCTGGGCCTCTTGCCCGGTGCCGGCGGCACGCAGCGCCTGCCGCGCCTGATCGGCCTCGAATCCGCGCTCAACATGATCGTTTCGGGCGCCCCCGTGGCGGCCAAGAAGTTCGAAGGCACGCCGCTGGTCGACGCCGTTGTCGAAGGTGAGCTGCTGGCCGGCGCCATCCAGTTCGCCGAGAAGGCCGTGGCCGACAAGCTACCGCTCAAGCGCGCACGCGACCTCAAGGTCAAGCCGGTCGCGCCGGGCACCGAAGCCTTCCTGCAGTTCTCTCGCAACACCGTGGGCGCCATGGCCAAGAACTTCCCCGCGCCGCTGCAGTGTGTGGAAGCCGTGGCCGCCGCCGCCACCAAGCCTTTCGACGAAGGCATGAAGTTCGAGCGCGAGCTGTTCCAGTCGCTGATGCTCACCCCCGAGTCGCGTGCCCTGCGCCATGTGTTCAACGCAGAGCGCGCCGCGGCCAAGATCCCCGACGTGCCGGAAGACACCAAGCAGCGCGAGATCAAGAAGGTGGGCGTGATCGGCGCCGGCACCATGGGTGGCGGCATCACCATG
The DNA here is from genome assembly GCF_035702065.1 of Rhizobacter sp. Taxonomy (GTDB): domain Bacteria; phylum Pseudomonadota; class Gammaproteobacteria; order Burkholderiales; family Burkholderiaceae_C; genus Rhizobacter. Next base: position 1,304 of record NZ_DASSRA010000029.1, on the reverse strand, counting down.
AACTTCCTGAACGCCGGCATCCCCGTGGTGTTGCTCGAGATGAAGCAGGAAGCGCTGGACCGCGGCCTTGGCACCATCCGCAAGAACTACGAGAACTCGGCTGCCAAGGGCAAGCTGACCACCGAGCAGGTCGAGCAGCGCATGGGCCTCATCACGCCCACGCTGACCTACGACCCGATGAAGGACGTGGACCTCGTCATCGAGGCCGTGTTCGAGAGCATGGACGTCAAGGAACAGGTCTTCAAGACGCTCGACGAGGTGTGCAAGCCCGGTGCGATCCTGGCCTCCAACACCTCGTACCTCAATGTCGACAAGATCGCCGCCTTCACCAAGCGCCCGCAGGACGTGATCGGCCTGCACTTCTTCAGCCCGGCCAACGTGATGCGCCTGCTGGAGATCGTGCGCGGTGCCAAGACCGCGCACGACGTGCTGGCCACCAGCATGTCGCTGGCCAAGAAGATCAAGAAGGTCGCCGTCGTCTCGGGCGTGTGCGACGGCTTCATCGGCAACCGCATGCTGGCCCGCTACGGCGCCGCCGCGCAAGGCCTCATCAATGCCGGCGCACTGCCGCAGCAGATCGACGGCGCGCTGCAGAAGTACGGCATGGCCATGGGCCCGTTCCGCATGGGCGACCTGGCGGGCCTGGACATCGGCTGGGCCACGCGCAAGCGCAAGGCCGCCGAAGCCGGCGTGGCGCTCACGCCCAACGTGGCCGACAAGCTGTGCGAAGCCGGCCGCTTCGGCCAGAAGACCGGCTCCGGCTGGTACCGCTACGAAGCGGGCAAGCGCGACCCGATCCCCGATCCGGTGACCGAGCAGCTGATCGCCGACTACCGCGCGGCCGCGGGCATCACGCCGCGCAAGATCAGCGACGAGGAAGTGGTCGAGCGCTGCATCTTCGCGCTGGTCAACGAAGGCGCGCGCATCCTGGCCGAAGGCATCGCCGCGCGTGCCAGCGACATCGACCTGGTGTACCTCAACGGCTACGGCTTCCCCGCACACCGCGGCGGCCCGATGCTCTACGCCGACATCGTGGGCCTGCCCAACGTCGTGCGCGCCCTGCGCCGCTTCGCGGCCGAGCCCGGCGCCGACGCTTCGTGGCAGCCCGCCCCGCTGCTGGTGCAACTGGCCGAAGCCGGCACGACGTTTAACTGAATCGCAAGGACCGCCAACATGACTACCGACGTCGTCATCGTCTCCACCGCCCGCACCGGCCTGGCCAAGAGCTGGAAGGGCGCTTTCAACATGACTTACGGCCCCACCCTGGCCGCCCACTCGATCGAGCATGCGGTCAAGCGCGCCGG
>NZ_DASSRA010000028.1:0-10382 GCF_035702065.1 Rhizobacter sp. | reverse complement strand
TACAGTCGCGCCCCACTCCTCACCCCACAGCGACCACCCGACTCAGCAAGCGCAGCCGTCTCGCTGCTGCGCGTGTCAGCCACCACGCGTAGATCTCTCGATCCCATTGCCCGCCGGCGGCGATGATGCGGCGGCGTGATTCGGTGTCGTTGGGATCCGCGCGCACGCACAGCAGTTGATCATCGGGTTGGCGTCGCTGGATGGGCGTCTGCTCCACCAGCAGCTCGACGGTCGTGTAGCGCATTCGGCCTTCTGCGTCGTGGCGGTGTCGCACGCAGACCAGTGCGCGGCCGTAGCGCAGTGCAAGCTTGCGGGCTCCTGGTTGCTGGGGGGATAGCTTCTTGATCACGAAGGTGCGGTCCCACGCGGGTGGCATGCATGTTCTCCCTGCAAGAGTAGTTATGTAGGATTGGCTTGATGACTGTATGGACGTACAGTAACATGCATCCATCCGTTGACCTGCCATGAGCTCCGCATCCCGCACTTTGCCCCCCTTGCAGTCCGAGCGGCTGCTCGATCAACTCCGCGAGCGTGTTCGCTACATGCATTACAGCCTGCGCACCGAGCAGGCCTATGCGTATTGGGTCGATGCCTTCGTGCGTTTTCATGGCATGCAGCATCCGGCTGACATGGCCGGCGGTGAGGTGGAGGCCTTCCTGTCATGGCTCGCCAATGAGCGCAAGGTGGCGCCCGCCACGCACAAGCAGGCCTTGTCGGCGCTGCTGTTTCTCTATCAAAAGGTGCTGGGCCAGGATCTCCCCTGGATGACCGAGATCGGCCGCCCCAAGGAGCGCGTGCGTTTGCCGGTGGTGCTCACGCACGACGAAGTGCTGCGCCTGTTTCAGCACCTGCCCGAAGAGCATCGGTTGATGGGCCAGTTGCTCTACGGCACCGGCATGCGCATCATGGAAGGCGTGCGCCTGCGCGTGAAAGATGTCGACTTTGCGCGCCGCGCCATCGTCGTGCGTGAAGGCAAGGGCGCCAAGGACCGGGTGGTGATGCTGCCGGCCTCGCTCGCGCCGGCCTTGCGCGATCAGCTGACACGCGCGCGGCGCCTGTGGGCCTCAGACCGCGCGGCCGGGCGCGCCGGCGTTCACATGCCCCATGCGCTGGCCCGCAAGTACCCGCGTGCCGATGCCTCCTGGGCCTGGTTCTGGGTCTTTCCGCAAACCAGCCTGTCTTTCGATCCGCGCGCAGACCAGCCCACCGAGCGCCGGCACCACGTGCAGGAGCAGAACTTCCAGCGTGCCTTCAAGAAGGCGCTGGCGCAGGCCGGCATCGTCAAGCCGGCCACACCCCATACGCTGCGGCATTCGTTCGCCACGCACCTGCTGCAAAGCGGTTACGACATCCGCACCGTGCAAGAACTCTTGGGCCATGCGGATGTCAGCACCACCATGATCTACACCCATGTGTTGAAGGTGGGTGGCGGCGGTGTGCGCAGCCCGCTCGATGCCTTGGCTGGCGTAGATGCCCTGGGGCTGCGTCATCCGGAAGCGGCTCACACGCCGCCAAGCACAGCAGGCCCTGGTGACAGCCTCGGTGATGATGGAGACGACTTCGGCGGCAGCGGCTGGCCGCAACACCCGCTGCGTGTGCGCATGCCCGTGGCGCAATACCTGGTGACCCGCGCGCCGGCTCCTCGCCTGGCGGCCTTGGGCTGAGTTCGCCGCGCGGTGGCCCGGGTCCGCTCGATGATGTGCAAGCAAGGCCATCGCTCATGCCATCGCCCTCAACCGCACCCCGCATGGCCCTGCCGGACTATGCCGAGCTCCACTGCCTGAGCAACTTCAGTTTCCTGAGAGGAGCTTCGCGGCCTGAAGAACTGGTGGAGCGTGCGCAAGCCATCGGCTACAGCGCGCTCGCCATCACCGACGAATGTTCCCTGGCCGGCGTGGTGCGCGCCCATCACGCCGCGAAGGAACGCCAATTCCACCTCGTCATCGGCAGCGAAATGCGCCTGCATCTGCCCGATTCCGGCCGCCCCCATGCCCACCTGGTGCTGTTGGCGCAGACGATGCGTGGCTACGCCAACCTTTCGCAGTGGATCACGGTCGCGCGCAGCCGCGCGGGCAAGGGGAGCTACCTCGCGCATCCGGGGGACCTGGAAGGCAAGGTTCCCACCGCCCCCACGCTGGCGGGCCTGCCCGGTTGCCTGGCCCTGCTGGTGCCGAACGCACGCCAGCCGCTGCAGGAGGTGCTGGACCACGCCCAGTGGCTCAAGACCTGGCTGCAAGAGCGCGCCTTCCTTGCGATCGAGCTGCGCGATGAAGGCGGTGACGAGCGCCTCGTCGACATGGCGCAGCAAGCCTCCCACATCACCGGCCTGCCCATCGTCGCGGCGGGCGGTGTGCTGATGCATGTTCGCTCGCGCAAGCCCTTGCAAGACGTGCTCACCGCCACGCGGCTCAACCGCCCGGTGGCGCAGTGCGGCCATGCGCTTTCGCCCAACGCCGAGGCGCATCTGCGCCGGCGTGCGCGGCTGGGGCGCCTGTACCGGCCCGAGTGGATGGCGCGCAGCGTCGAGTTGGCGCAGTCGTGCACCTTCAAGCTCAGCGAGCTGAAGTACACCTACCCGCACGAGCTGGTGCCACACGGTCACACGGCAACCAGCTACCTGCGCAAGCTCACGTTCGAAGGAATCCGCAGGCGCTACCCCGGGGCGCTGCCTGCCAGGGAGAGCCTGCAGCAGATCAAGACCGAGCTGAGGCTCATCCGCAAGATGGAGTATGAACATTACTTCCTCACCGTGGCCGAGATCGTCAGCTGGGCGCGCGAGCACGGCATCCTCTGCCAGGGCCGGGGCAGTGCGGCCAACTCGCTGGTGTGCTTCTGCCTCGGCGTGACCGAGGTCGATCCCAAGCGTGGCGCCACGCTGCTCTTTGGCCGCTTCGTCAGCATGGAGCGCAATGAGCCACCCGACATCGACATCGACTTCGAGCACCAGCGTCGCGAAGAAGTCATCCAGCACATCTACGCCAAGTACGGCCGCCACCGCGCGGCGCTCACGGCCGTCGTCATCCGCTACCGGCCGCGCTCGGCGCTGCGTGATGTGGGCCGCGCGCTCGGCATCGACCTGCAACGCATCGAGGCCGTCTCCAAGAGCGTGCACTGGTTCGACCCGCAGGTCGAAGACGAGCGTTTGCGCGACTGCGGCTTCGAGCCGCAGTCGCCCACCGTGCGCCTCTGGCTCGAACTCACGCACCAGCTCATCGACACGCCGCGCCACCTGAGCCAGCACCCGGGCGGCTTCGTCATCGCTTCGGAAGACGTGTCGAAATGGGTGCCGGTCGAGAACGCGGCGATGGAAGGGCGCAGCGTCATCCAGTGGGAGAAGAACGACCTCGAATCGCTGGGCCTGATGAAGGTCGACATCCTCGCGCTCGGCATGCTGAGTGCGCTCAGGCGCTCGCTCGAATGGCTCGCCCGCAAGCTCGGCCGCCAGGTGCACCTGCACGAGCTGCCAGACGCACCCGACGATCCCACCTGGGACATGATCTGCGCCGCCGACACCGTGGGTGTGTTCCAGATCGAGAGCCGCGCGCAGATGAGCATGCTGCCGCGCCTGCGGCCGCGCGTGTACTACGACCTGGTGGTGGAGGTCGCCATCGTGCGGCCCGGCCCCATTCAGGGCGGCATGGTCCACCCCTACCTGAAGAACCGCAACCTTCCCGACGAGCAGATCGACTACCCCGGCAAGCTGAAGACGGCGTTGGGCCGGACCAAGGGCGTGCCCATCTTCCAGGAGCAGGTGATGCAGATCGCGATGCTCGCGGCCGACTTCACCGAGGGCGAAGCCGACCAGCTACGCCGGGCCATGGCCGCCTGGAAGCGCGACGGCGACCTGCGCCCCTTCCACGACAAGCTCGTCGGGCGCATGGTCAAGAACGGCTATGAAGAGGCCTTCGCCGAACGCATCTTCAAGCAGATCCAGGGCTTTGGCGAATACGGCTTCCCCGAAAGCCACGCCGCCGGCTTTGCGCTGCTGGCCTACGCCAGCAGCTGGCTCAAGTGCCACCACCCGGATGCCTTCCTGACCGGCCTGCTCAACAGCCAGCCCATGGGCTTCTATGCGCCGGCGCAACTGGTGCGCGACGCGCGCGCGCATGGCGTGGAGGTGCGCGAAGTCGACGTGAACATCAGCGTCTGGGAGTCTTCGCTCGAAGGGCTGCCCCTCCACCTTGGCGGTCCGAAAGAGGAGGGCGCCGCAAGCTTCCACGCCCCCTTGCGGCCGGTGCGCCTGGGCCTCGACAGGGTGTCGGGTTTGTCGGTCGACGCAGCCGAGCGCATCTTCACCGCCCGCGCGAACGCGCCTTTTGCCAGCGTCGAAGACCTGGCCCGCCGCGCGCAGCTCGATGCCCGCGAACTCAAGGCCCTGGCCCAGGCCAATGCCTTGCAGGCCTTGAGCGGCCATCGCCATCAGGCAGCCTGGGCGGTGGCCGGCATCGACACGCGGCCCACGGCCATGCTGCGCGCCACGCGGGTGCATGAAGCCCCGGCCATGCTCGCCGCGCCCGCCGAGGTTGAAGACATGGTGGCGGACTACCAGTCGCTGGGGCTCACGCTCAAGCGCCATCCGCTGGCCATGCTGCGCGAGCAGCTCAGGGCCTTCAAGGTGCAGACCGCCGCCGAGCTGCGGCATTGCCCGCATGGGCGGCTCGCACGCGCGAGCGGCCTGGTCACCCACCGCCAGCGCCCACCCACGGCCAAGGGCACCATGTTCATCACGCTCGAAGACGAGACCGGCGCGATCAACGTGGTGGTGTGGCCGAAGGTGGTCGAGGTGCAGCGCCAGCCCTTGCTCGCCTCCAGCCTGCTCACGGTCTACGGGCAATGGCAGCGCGAAGGCGACGACCGCTTTGCGGTGATGCACCTGGTGGCTGTCAAGGCGATCGACCATTCGGCGCTGCTGCAAGGGCTGGTGAGCCGCAGCCGCGACTTCAAATGAAGTACGGCTCCACGTAGGACGCCGCCGACACGCAAACCCGCTTCAGGCTGAGGGACACCGCGCGCGGCCGTTTCTACAGTTCGTCGCAGCGGTTCACACGAGACCGCTTGGCAGCAAGCAACAGACAACCCTCAGGAGCCCCCATGAAGATCCAGTCCACTCTCTACGTGCTCATCGCCGCGTGTTCCCTGGCCATGGCCGCATGCCAGCCGGCCGAAGGCCCGGCCGAGCGGGCCGGCAAGGCCGTCGACAAGGCAGCCCAAAAGGCAGGGGATCAGATCGAGAAGGCCGGCGACAAGGTGAAGGACGCCGTCGACGACGCAAAGAAGTGACGTGAGCCTCAAGGCCCGGGCTCGGAAGGTGTGAATGAATGGACCCGGTGTGGCGGGTCCGTTCACACCTTCTCAGACAAGCTCGGGCGTGGCCACTGCCGCCTTGCGCGCCTTGCGGGCGGGCTTGGGCGGCATGGTCATCTCCAGCGTCGCGTTGTGCTTGGGCGCGATCTCCGCGCCGCGCAGCACATGCTTGAGTTCACGCGCACCGCCCAGCACCACGATCAGCGGGCAGCCCACCTGGCGCAGGTTGCGCGGGTGCTTGGCTTCGGGCAGCCACAGGATGGGCGTGGCACCCCATGCGGCTGCAGCCTGCATCAGCGGCGCGACCGGGTCGGTTCTGAACTTCTTGCCGTTCGGGCCGACCAGGATGGATTCGCCTTCGATCAGGTCATTCCAGCCGGCGTCGTTGAAGCCCTGGATGTCGATCACGAAGCGCACGCCGTCGGAGCGGATCACCGCCACCGGGATCACGCCTCCCTGGCGCACGGCCTTGTCGAAGCGCACGGCCCACTGCGTCGGGAAGCTGAGTGAACGGCGCGCCTTGCGCAGCACGCGCTGCGGCCGCTCCTGGATCTCGGTGAAGGCCATCAGCGCCAGGCCGAGCACGGAGCCCAAGGCACCCGCGGCCGCCACTTCCCACCAGCTGCCCCAGGTGATGCGCATGACTTCGATCCCACCCACCAGGAGTGCGAAGCCGAAGAGCATCTTTCCGAGCCAGGAAACGAAAGGGTGGTTGCGCATGGCTGCTGATGTTGAAAGGCGGGGGCTGCGGTAAGCAATTCTGTCAAAGGTGTCTGGCCGCACAAGAGACGGATTGCACAGTTCGCAGTGCGATCTGCACACGTGGATGAAAATCCGCGCATGCACTTTCTGATCTCCCCCGCGAAAACCCTTGACTACGTCAGTACCCACATCACTCCAGCCACCACGCGCCCCCGTTTTCTCGACGATTCGGCCGAACTCATTGCGGTGCTGCAGCCCAAGACGGTGGATGAGATCGCCGAGCTGATGAGCCTGTCGCAGCCGCTCGCCGAGCTCAACGTGGCGCGCTACGGCGCCTGGTCGCGCCGCTTCACCGAGCGCAACAGCAAGGCCGCGGTGATGGCCTTCAATGGCGACGTGTACGAGGGCCTGAACGCCCCCACGCTTAGCGCCGAAGATCTCGACTGGGCGCAGGCCCACGTCTCGATCCTGAGCGGGCTCTACGGCCTGCTGCGCCCGCTCGACCGCATGCAGCCGTATCGCCTGGAGATGGGCACGCCGCTGGGCACGGCGCGCGGCAAGAACCTCTACGAGTTCTGGGGCGACACGCTCACCCACCAGCTCAACCGCCAGCTCGGGTCGAAGAAGCCCATCGTCGTGAACCTGGCCTCGCAGGAGTACTTCCACGCCGTGCGGCCCAAGCAACTCAAGGCACGCGTGATCGAGTGCGTGTTCGAAGACTGGAAGGGAGGCGCCTACAAGGTCATCAGCTTCTTCGCCAAGCGTGCGCGCGGTCTGATGCTGCGGCATGCCATCACGCAGCGGCTGGAGGCCCCCGAGGGGCTGACGAAGTTCAGTGCCGAGGGCTACCGTTTCGACGGCGCGGTATCCGAACCCGACAGGCTGGTTTTTCGCCGCCGCGTGGAGCACGATCCGGCAGAATCAAACGCATGAGCGCTCAAAACGTCACCCCCGAGCTGAAGCAGTGGATCATCGACCAGGCCAAGGCCGGCCGTCCGCCGGACGACGTGCTCAAGTCGATGATGGCCAGTGGGTGGGATGAAGACGTTGCCTTGTCCGCGCTGGAAGACACGCTTTCCGGCTTCTTGAAAGAACACGCCAAGGCCAACGGCCTGCCCGAGCCGGTGCGCGTGCCCGAACCGAGCATCCTCGACGCACCCAACTCGCTGCTGGTCGACGGACACGAGATCAAGATCGTGATGACCCTGCGCAACCCGCGCGTCATCGTGTTCGGCAACTTGCTGTCGCATGACGAATGCGACCAGATGGTCGACCTGGCGCGGGCGCGCCTCGCTCGATCGGAGACGGTGGTCACGGCCACCGGGTCGAGCGAGGTGAACACCGCACGCACCAGCGACGGCATGTTCTTCGGCCGGGGCGAGAACGCCTTGTGTGCACGCATCGAGGCACGCATCGGCGCCTTGCTCGGCTGGCCCGTCGAGAACGGCGAAGGCCTGCAGGTGCTGCGCTACCGGCCAGGTGCCGAGTACAAGCCGCACTACGACTACTTCGACCCGACACAGCCCGGCACGCCCACCATCCTCAAGCGCGGTGGCCAGCGCGTCGGCACGGTCGTGATGTACCTCAACGAGCCGGAGCGCGGTGGCGCCACCACCTTCCCCGACGTCAACCTCGAAGTGGCGCCCGTCAAGGGCAACGCGGTGTTCTTCAGCTACGACCGGCCGCATTCCATGACGCGCACCTTGCACGGTGGTGCGCCCGTCCTGGCAGGCGAGAAATGGGTAGCCACCAAGTGGCTGCGCGAAGGGCGTTTCGACTAACGGTCAAAACGCGTGGCTGCAAACCTTGAGCCAAACTGAATGAGGGTGAATCCTGAAGAAATGGCGTCAACCGCCTTCTTCAAGGGACCGTTGTGGCTGGGAGCACGAAGCTCTTAACCACTGCAAAGGAACCCCCATGAACAAGATCATCGCTGCCCTGATTGCCGCCACCTTCTCCCTGGGCGCTTTCGCGCAGGCCGCTTCGGCTCCCGCCGCTGCTGCACCGGCTGCCAAGCCCGCTGCCGCTGCCAAGTCGGAAAAGCCTGCCAAGGCCGAGAAGAAGTCGTCCAAGAAGGCCAAGTCGTCCAAGAAGGCTGCTTCGGCCGCCTGAGCGTTTCGCTCTCCCAATGAAAACCCGGCCGAGGCCGGGTTTTTTCATGGGCAGATGAGGCTCAGGCGCGGCGACGGGGTGCGTGGTCGACCAGTTCGCCGGGCTGCGTGGGGCTGTGGCTCAGGCCGGCGAAGGGGCGGCTGAGTGCGATGCGCATCCATTTGCGCTGCTCCCAGGTTTGCGGCCCTTCGAGCGGCCATTGTTCGACGCGCGCAGCGAGTTCAGAGCGCGGCATGCGGGCGTACGACGGTGTTCCCGGACGCAGCAGCCACAAGCTGCGGCGCAGCCGGGTGGGCAGGGAAGCCTTGCTCTCCGGCACCCAGTAGACGCATTGCTTCTCGGCCCAGAAACTCAGGCGCTCAAAGTTCACGCGGCCGGCAAAGCCCGTTTCGGCCGGCAGCAGGATGTGTTCGTCGGGCAGTTCGACCAACGCAAACAGCAGGTCGCCTGGCGTGTCGCCATGGCCACGGTGAACGAAGATCACGCGCTCGATCTGCGCGGCGGGAAAGCGGTCGACTTCGGTTTCATCGCGGTAGACAACCAGGTCCGGGCCCTGCCAGGCCGTGTTCCAGGGGGGGCTGCTCATGAGACTTTCTCCACAGTTTTGGCAGAAGACCTCAGTTGTAAGCGCTCGCGCATGCTGCAGCGCGACAACCTGCAAGCAGCCAAGGTCTTTTGGGCCCCTCGCGAAACACTTGGTGACAGTTTCGGGGGCGCTCCCCGAGCAGCCAGCCCTCAGTAGAGCGCGCCTGAGCGCAGCACGGTGAGCCCCGGCTGGGCGCTGCTGACAGCCCGCAGCAGGGCCTGGGCGACTTGGCTGGCCGGGATCGGCCGGACGCTGCGCGGCAGCCAGCCGAACAGTCGGCCCCCCCACACCTCGCCGGCGCGCACCGGTTGGCCGAGCGCGTGGCGGTCGCCCAGCAGCAGCGAGGGCTGAATGATTACCACCGACGCATAGCCGAGCGAGGCGACGGCCTCCTGCATCTCGCCCTTGACGCGGTTGTAGAAGACGCGCGAATGCGCATCGGCGCCCAGGGCCGAGACCACGCCCAGCCGGGTGGCGCCGGCGGCCCGGGCCGCGCGGGCGGTGTTGACCACCGCGTCGAAGTCGACCTGCCGGAAGGCGGCTTGCGAACCCGCCACCTTGATGGTGGTACCGAGGGCGATGAACACGTCGTCGACCGGCGGCAGTGCGGGCAGGGCCTGGAAGTCGACCACATGCAGCTGCAGCTGGGGGTGCGTTTGCGGGCTGGGCCGGCGCACCAGGGCATGCACGCGCGAGTAGGGCGCCGCCAGCAGCAGGGGCAGCAGAGCCTGGCCGACGAGGCCGGTGCTGCCTGCGATGAGGGCGGCGCGGGAGGAGGGCGTGTCAGTGGCCATGGCGGCCACTGTAGCCATTTGCGCCGGCCGGTGGGCTCAGCGCTTGGGTTGCGTCAAACGCGGTTGCGGCTTGCTGCCGCCATCGCGCCGCGGCTCGGGGCGCGGGCCTTGCGGGCGGGCGCCGGGCTGCGCGGGGCGAGCCGCGGGTTGTTGCGCGGGGCGACCGCCGCCTTGGCCGTCGCGCGCAGGCGGGCGCTGCGACGACGATGAGCGGTTGTCCCCATGGCGCGGCTCATGGCCACGGCCGGCGTGCTGGCCGCCGCGTCCGCCACCACCGCCGCCGCCGCCACCATGGCGATGGCCACCGCGGCTGGCACCCACGCCGATCGTCATGCGGCCGAGCACGATGGGCTCGGGGCGCTCGTTGGGGCTGGGCTCGAAGCCGGGGATGACTTCCTTGGGGATCTCGCGCTTGATCAGCTTCTCGATGTCGCGCAGGAAGCCGTTCTCGTCCACGCACACCAGCGAGACCGCCTCGCCCTGCGCGCCGGCGCGGCCGGTGCGGCCGATGCGGTGCACGTAGTCCTCGGGCACGTTGGGCAGCTCGTAGTTGACAACGTGCGGGAGCTGGTCGATGTCGATGCCGCGCGCGGCGATGTCGGTCGCCACCAGCACCTGCAGGTCGCCGCTCTTGAAGTCGGCGAGTGCCTTGGTGCGCGCGCTCTGGCTCTTGTTGCCATGGATGGCCATGGCGCTGATGCCGCTCTTGAGCAGGTGCTCCACCAGGCGGTTGGCGCCGTGCTTCATGCGCGTGAATACCAGCACCTGGTGCCAGTCGTTCTCCTTCACCAGGTGAACGAGCAGATCCTTCTTCAGTTCGCGGCCCACCGGGTGGACCTTCTGCGCGATGGCGTCGTTGGTCTGGTTGCGGCGGGCCACTTCCA
>NZ_DASSRA010000027.1:0-12995 GCF_035702065.1 Rhizobacter sp. | reverse complement strand
GTCGCGCGAGGAGAAGCTCGCCGGCTCGCAGGCGCTGATCCTCTACGGCTTCGCCATCCTGGCGGTGTTCCTGTGCCTGGCGGCGCTGTACGAGAGCTGGTCGATCCCGCTCGCGGTGATGCTGGTGGTTCCGCTGGGCGTGCTGGGGGTGATCCTCGGCGTGACGCTGCGCGGCTTCACCAACGACGTGTACTTCCAGGTGGGCCTGATCACCATCATCGGCCTGTCGGCGAAGAACGCGATCCTGATCATCGAGTTCGCCAAGGACCTGCAAGCGCAGGGCCGCAGCGCGATCGAGGCGGCGCTGGAGGCGGCCCACATCCGCTTCCGCCCGATCCTGATGACCTCGCTGGCCTTCATCCTGGGCACGCTGCCGCTGATGCTCGCCTCGGGCGCCGGCTCGTCGAGCCAGCGCGTGCTGGGCACCGGCGTGATCGGCGGCATGCTGACCTCGGTGGGGCTTGCGGTGTTCTTCGTGCCGGTGTTCTTCGTGGTGGTGCGCAGGTTCTTCAAGGGCAGCGAACGCCAACGCAAGATGTACGCGCATGAAACCGACGAGCTGCCAGCACCGGCTGCTGCGTCCGCCCCGTCTGACAAGGGAGTCCATTGATGTTGCGCCCTGAATCCTTCCGCCCGGCGCTGGGTGCGCTGGTTGCCGCGATGACGCTCGCCGGCTGCTCCTTCATCCCGACCTACGAGCGCCCCGCCGCCCCGGTGGCCCCGGCCTTCGCCGAGCCGGCCGCCAGCGGCGTGGCGCCAGCCTCGACGCTCAGTGGCGCGGCCGCCGACACCATCGAGTGGCAGCGCTTCTTCGTTGACCCGCGGCTCAAGCGCCTGATCGAGATCGCGCTCGCCAACAACCGCGACCTGCGCGTCGCCGCACTCAACATCGAGAACCTGCGCGCGCAGTACCAGATCCGCCGCGCCGACATCCTGCCCACGGTGAACGTGGCCGCCACCGGCCAGCGCCAGACCACGGCCGCCGACACCATCAGCAGCCAGTACGCGGTGGGCCTGGCTGTCACGGCCTGGGAGCTCGACCTGTGGGGCCGCGTGCGCAGCCTGAGCGAAGCGGCGCTGGCCCAGTACTACGGCAGCGAAGAGGCGCGCAAGGCCACGCAGATCAGCCTGGTGGCAGCGGTCGCCTCCACCTACATCACCATGCTCGCTGACGACGAGCAGCTCAAGGTCACGCGGCAGACGCTGGCCACGCGCGAAGACTCCTTCAAGCTGACCCAGCTCAAGTTCGACAACGGCGTGGCCTCGTCGCTCGACCTGCACCAGGCCGAGTCGCTGCTCGAAGGCGCCAAGGCGGCGCTGGCGCAGCAGGTGCGGCTGCGCGCGCAGGACGAGAACGCGCTGGTGCTGCTGCTGGGGCAGGCCCCGCCGGCCGACCTGCCGGCCGGGTTGTCGATGTACGAGCAGGCGCTGCAGACCGACCTGCCGCCGGGCGTGCCCTCCGAGGTGCTGGCGCGCCGGCCCGACGTGCGCAACGCCGAGCAGCAGCTGATCGCGGCCAACGCCAACATCGGTGCGGCGCGCGCGAACTTCTTCCCGCGCATCAGCCTGACCGGCAGCGCCGGCACGGTGAGCAACGAGCTGTCGGGCCTGTTTCAGAGCGGCAGCTTCGGCTGGAGCTTCGCGCCGCAGGTCACGCTGCCGATCTTCGACAGCGGCCGCAACTTCGCCACGCTGGACGTCGCCAAGGTGAACCGCGAGATCGCGGTGGCGCAGTACGAGAAGTCGATCCAGACCGCGTTCCGCGAGGTCTCGGACGCGCTCGCTGGCCGCGCCACGCTGACCGAGCAGAGCCGCGCCCAGGTGGCCCAGGCCGCGGCCGAGCAGAAGCGCTTCGACCTGACCGACCTGCGCTACCGCAACGGTGCCTCGAGCTACTTCGAGGTGCTGGAAGCACAGCGCGCGCTGTTCACCGCGCAGCAGGCGGCCGTGCTGACGCAGGCCGCGCAGGTGCAGAACCAGATCGCGCTGTACAAGGTGCTGGGCGGCGGCTGGACCGAGCCGCCGGCGACGCAGAACTGACCGGGCGGCAGGGGCGGACCGTCAGAAGACGTTCTGGCAGGTCTGCACCCGCGCCTTGGGCGGGATCGCCAGCAGGCGGTTGAGCTCGGGGTTGTAGATCGCCTTGTAGTCGTCGCTGTTGCGCACGGCGGCGAGGTCGAGCTTGTGCTGCTGGCGCAGGCGCTCCAGCATCTCGGTGCCGGTCTTGGCACTCTTGGGGTCGACCGGGGTGCAGGCGGCCACCATGGCGTCGATGCCGCCGATGGTCTGCTCCATGGGCGTGGCCACCGCAACACAGGGTGCGGCGAGCAGCAGGCAGCGCGCAACCGCACCGATCAGGTTGTTGTGCAGGGAACTCATGCGGGAGCCGTCATTGAACCTCAAATGATGGGCCCAAGTGCCGCGCAAGGACATCACCAATTCAGGGAGTTCCTTCACGAACTGCGGCCAGCACCACCTGGTTGCGCCCGCCTGCCTTGGCCTGGTAGAGCGCCCGGTCGGCGCGGCGGATCAGCAGGTCTTCGGCCTCGCCCTCGCCAGGCACCCCCACCGCCACGCCGAAGCTCGCGGTGACCACCCCGAAGGGCGACAAGCCATGCGGGTGCCCCAGGGACCGCAGCTCGTGGCACAGGGCCTGTGCCATGGCCACGGCGCTGGGCTCGTCGGCGGCCGGCGCGATGAGCGCGAACTCCTCGCCGCCATAGCGCGCCACCAGGTCGCCGGCGCGTCGCGCGCTGGCCGACAGGACGCGGGCGATGGCACGCAGGCAGTCGTCGCCCGCCTGGTGGCCGTAGTGGTCGTTGTACGACTTGAACAGGTCCACATCGAGCAGCACCAGCGCCAGCGGCTGGCCGCTGCGCCGCGCGTGGCTCCACTCGGTGGCCAGCACCTCGTCGAAGCGGCGCCGGTTGGCGATGCCGGTGAGGCCGTCGGTCGCACTCAGTGCGCCCAGTTGGCTGTTGGACTCCTCGAGCTTCTGCGTGCGCTCGCGCACCTTGTCCTCGAGGCTGCGCGTGAGCGCCCGCTGCTCGCCGAACAGCATGGCGAAGCCCATGCCCACGATGCTGAGCGTGAGGATGAACTCCTGCGTGCGCAGGATCAGCTCGTGCGGCGAGCCGTTGCCGAAGGGCTTGTGCCCGGTGGTCTGCGCCCAGGCCGTGGCCAGCGAGATCAGCGCCACGGCGAGCACCGTCCAGCGCACGCCGAAGCGCACCGCCATGTAGAGCACCGAGGGCAGCAGCAGGTTGGGCGTGAGCGCGATGCCGCCCCATCGCTCGGCCTGGCCAGAGAGGATCAGGCCGCCCAGCGCCAGCGTGGCCAGCACCACAGCGCCGTCCTGCCAGCGCCACGCGATCGGCTCGGGCCCGGGCTGCAGGAAGGCGAGCAACAGCGGCGTGTAGATCAAGAGCCCCAGCGCATCACCGAACCACCACAGCAGCACCAGCGTCGGGTACGAGGCGCTGACACCGGGCAGCGTGAGCAGCACCAGGGAGGCCAGCAGCGCGGCGCACAGTGCGCCCAGCAGCGGGCCGGCGATGAGGAACTTGCCGATGTCCTGCAGCCGCTCCAGCGCCGGCGACGCACCGAGCCGGCGCAGCAGCAGGAAGGCGATGGTCACCTCGGCCAGGTTGGCCAGGCTCACGAGCACGGCCTGCACGGGCGGGAACACCGGCAGGTTGGCGACCACGTCGGAGCTGTAGGTCAGCGCCGCCATCAGCCAGGCACGACGGCCGCGGTAGTGCAGCAGGGCCGCCAGCAGCACCGCGTTGGGCAGCCACACCACCACCTCGTTCTCGGGCGAGAACGCACACAGGAAGGTGAGCTTGACGCTGGCGAAATGCAGCAAGGGCAGCAGCAGGTAGACCCGCCAGTTCGGCTGATCCCCCGTGTTCCCGAAGACGCCCTCTCGCAGCCCCGTCATGGCGGCAGCATACGGCAGGCGTTCAGCGCGCGCCGCCGCCCAGCGTGCCTGGTGGCGCTTCGCGCAGCGCTGCGACGAGCGCATGCAGGCGCTCGCGCTGAACCGGGCTCAGCCCCTGGTGCTGCAACAGTTCGACAAACCAGCGGGCGCGCTGCGCCACCGGGTCTTGCGTTTGCGCGGCGCGGCCTTCGAGGGCTTCTTTCAGCTCGCGCAGCTTCAGCTCGCGCCGCGCCGCCTGCTGCTCGGCGCTGGCCGGCAGGTTGAAGGCGGCTTCCAGGCGCAGCAGCAGGTCGTCGCACGGGGCCGTGGCGGCGGGCGCCGGAGCGTGCGACCAGCGCAGGGCCAAAGGCTTCTCCCAGGCCACCGGCAGCGTGGGCTGGGCCGCCCAGCGTTCGGCCAGGTCGCTGCCCGGCGTGGCCTCGCTCTCCTCGCACAGCGCGAGCTTGGCGGCCAAGGCGTCGCACTGCGCCTGCCAGCGCTTCTTCGCGCTGTGGGCCACCGCCTGCGCGACGGCCTCGTGCGCTGCGCGAAAGCGCGTGTCGATGGACGCCACCGCGGCGCGCGGCACCTCCAGCGGCGTGCGCCAGGCGTGCTCGGCTTCGCGCAGGGCGCGCTGCAGATCGGCCACCGGCGTGGCGTCGAGGTCGATCTCGGACAGGCGCGTGATCAGCGCCTCGCGCGCAGCGAGGTTGGCGGCCAGCTCGGCGTCTCGCGCGCTGGAGGCGGCTTCGCGCTGCGCGAACACGGCGTCGGTGGCGGCCTTGAAGCGCGCCCACAGCGCGCCTTCGGCCGCGCGCGCCAGTGGCAGCGTGCGCGCGTGCTGCTGCCACTCGGCCTGCAGCTCGCGCACGCGCGGCACGGCGTCGCGTGCGGGCGACTGCGCCAGGGCTTCGGCGCGAGCGATGAGCTGCTCGCGCTCGGCCTCGGCGCTGCGGCGGGCCGCGTCGAGCGGCTCCTCGATGCGCGCCAGGCTCGCGCGCATGCGCTCCTGCAAGGCGTTGCGCGACGCGGAAGGCACGGTGTGCTCCAGCGGCCCCAGCTGCCGCCACGCGAGCTGGAAGTGGGTGAGCGCGCGCAGCGGCTCTTTCCAGTCGGGTGTTTCGCCGACGGGCACGGCGTCCAGCGCATCGAGCAGGGCCTGTCGGGCCTGCAGGTTCTCTTCGCGCTGCGCCTTCAGCACGGCCTGCTGCGCGGCCACCGGCTCGTGCGCGATGTGCAGGGCCGCATCGAAGCGGTGCCACAGCGCCTGGTTGGACGGCGCACCGGTGCGGTCGATCTCCTTCCAGCGCGCACGCAACGACTGGATGGCCTCGGCATGCGCCTTGAGGCGCAGCTTGGGCGCCCTGGCCTCGGGGTCGGCCGCGGCGCGCGTGGCCTGCGCCAGAGCCTCGGCCTCGTCGACCAGGCTGTCGAGCGCACGCGCGCCACCCCACTGCTGCCAGCCCTTGAGCCGTGCGCGCTCGGCCTGCAGCGCGTGCAGGCGGGCGCGGCGCTTGTCGCCCAGGGGCGCGCCGTGCAAGGCGTCGATGGCCGCGTCGATGGCCTGCAGGTGCTGCTGCACGGCGGCGAGCTGGCCTTCGGCCACGGCGGCCTCGGCCTGCGTGAAGAGATGGTCGAGCTGCTGCTTCTGCTCGGCGCTCAAGGCCTTGGGCGCAGCCGGTGGCAGCGGCTCGGGAGCCGGCGGCGGGCTGGGAGGCTGCGCGGCGGCGAGTGCAGCCAGGCGCTCGCGTTCCGCCGCGTCGGCCTCGGCCTGCGCCTGGAGGGCTTCGGCCAGCAGGCGCTGCTGCTCCTGCCGCTGGCGCTGTTCTGCTTCGCCCTGCTCGCGCAAGCGCGTGTTGAGCTGCTCACGCAGTTCGGTGAAGCGCGCGGCCTGCGCGGGCTCGACCCATGCCGCATCGATGGCTTGCCAGTCGCGGTCGATCGCCACCAGGCGGTTGGCGGGCAGCGGCGTCTCCTTCAGCACCAAGGCGGCCGCGTCGATCACCGCTTGCGCGGCGGCACGCGCCTCGCGCTGCGCCACGGCGGCCACATGGCGGCGCTTGGCGGCACGGTGCACGCGGCTGTCTTGCGTGCGCAGCTCGCGCTCGGCCTGCTTGAGTGCGTCTTCAGCCACCAGGGCCTCGATGGCATCGAGCCGGATCTGCAGCACGGGCGCGTCCTTCGCGATCAGCAGCAGCGCGGCGTCGTCGCCCAGCGCGGCCTGCAGGCGCGGCGCCCAGAGGGCCTGTGCGTCTTCGCTGGCCTTGGCCTTCGCCGGTGCTGCGGGCTCGGGCGCGGCAGGCACTTCGGCATCGTCACGTTTCTTGGAGAACCAGCTCAGCATGGGGTGTGCTCAGAGAAGTCTTGGGAGCCCGCGGGCGACGCAGTGTAGGGGGCGCCTCGCAAGCTAAAGTATTTGTAGCAAAGCAGCCCACGCGATCCGACATGGCCTCACCCAAGATAGGCGCTCCCGCCCGCGGCTCCAAGACCGGCCGCCCCCTCATGGTGGCGCTCGACCTGCTCGGCCGCCGTGCGGCGCTGCGCATCTTCTGGGAGCTGCGTGACGGCGAGCAGCTCACCTTCCGCGCGCTGCAAGACGCTTGCGACACCAACCCCAGCCTGCTCAACACGCGACTGAAGGAGCTGCGCGGCGTGGGCCTGGTGGAACACAGCGAAGGCGGCTACCACCTCACGACCGAAGGCCGCAAGCTGATGGCCGCATTGATGCCGCTGGCGGCCTGGGCCGAAGGCTGGACCGGCAAGTAGCTCAGCGCCCGCTCAACGGTCGAAAAGCGTATCGAGCGAGCGGAAGCCCTTGACCTCGATCGGGTTGCCCGAGGGGTCGCGGAAGAACATCGTCCACTGCTCGCCCGGCTGGCCCTCGAAGCGCACCTGTGGCGCCATCACGAAGGCCAGTTGCGCCGCCTGCAGGCGGTTCGCCAGCGCCTGCCAGTCGGGCAGCTCCAGCACCACGCCCAGGTGCGGCATGGGCACCAGGTGCTTGCCGACGTGGCCGGTGTCGCTGGTGGCGAAGGGCTCGCCGAGGTGCAGCGAGATCTGGTGGCCGAAGAAGTCGAAGTCGACCCAGGTGTCGGTGCTGCGGCCTTCGCGGCAACCGAGCAGGCCGCCGTAGAAGCGGCGCGCCTCGTCGAGGTCGTGCACGTGAAAGGCGAGGTGGAAGATGCTGCGCATGGTGACCATGGTACGAAACATGGCCGCAACGAATGAAGCACGCCACCGCCGGGCCGACATCGCCCTGATACGCGGGCTGGCCATCCTGGAGGCTCTTGCGCAGCGGCCGACACCGGCCCCGCCACACAGCTTCTGGATGGACCCGATGAACCACGAACCTTTTGCCTATGGCCGCCTCTCCGCCCGCACCCAAGGTGCCGGCGACCTGGTGGTCTGCCTTCATTCCAGCGCCGGCACCCACGCGCAGTGGCAGGCGCTGTCGCAGACGATGTCGACACGCTGGCAGGTGCTGTCGCCCGACCTCTACGGCCACGGCCGCAGCCCGGCCTGGCCGCAGGCGGCGATGAACACCCTGCACGTGGACGCACACGCCGTCACCGCCCTCATGGAAGCCGCCAGCCCGCACCTCGATCAGCGCGGCGTGCACCTGGTGGGCCACTCCTACGGCGCTGCGGTGGCCATGCAGATCGCCCTGCGTCACCCCAAGCGCGTGCGCTCGCTGACGCTGTACGAGCCGGTGGCCTTCGGCGCGTTGCGCGAGATGGCCCCGCGCGACCCGGCGCTGACCGAGATCACCGAGCTGGCCTACGCGGTGCGCTCGCTGATCCGCCGCGGAGAACACGACGAAGCCGCCTCGCGCTTCGTCACCTACTGGGGCGGCGAGGCCGCCTGGGATGGCATGAGCGCCAGCCAGCGCAGCGCCGTGGCCCAGCGCATGCCCAACGTGCCGCGACACTTCGACGCCCTCTTCGGCGCCGCCTGGAACCGCGATGCACTGGCGCGCCTGAGCATGCCCATCCTGCTGATGCACGGCACGCACACCCGCGCGCCGGCCCGCCGCATCGCCGAGTTGCTGGCCCATGCGCTGCCGCACGCGCAGCGCTGCCCGCTCGACGGCGCCGGGCACCTGGGCCCGATCACGCACGCCGAAACGGTGTCGCAGTGGATGGCCACCTACCTCGACCCCACGCTGGCCACCGGCCTGAGCCGGGTGCCCATGGCGGCTTGAATGGCGGCTTGACCGCCTGACCGGGCAAGCCCGGTAGGCGCGCGGGGAGACCGCTGCCTACACTGGGCTGCATGACCCCCTCCACCCTCGCCACGGCCGACGGCCTCACCCTCCACCTCCAAGAGTGGCCCCTCACAGACGCCCATGGCACCGTGCTGATCGTGCACGGCCTGGGCGAGCACATCGGCCGCTACGCGCACGTGGCCGCACAGCTCAACGGCTGGGGCTGGCGCGTCGTGGGCTACGACCACCGTGGCCACGGCCGCAGCCAGGGCGCCAAGGGGCGGCTCCGTGCGGCGGACGACCTGCTGGTGGATCTCGCCACCGTCATCGACAAGCTGCGTCAGCAGCACAGCGGCCCGCTGGTGCTGCTGGGCCACAGCATGGGCGGATTGATCGCGGCGCGCTTCGTGGCCGGAGGGCTGGCCACGCAGCCAGCCACCTGGCACCGCAGCGTGGATGCGCTGGTGCTGTCGTCGCCGGCCCTGGCGGCCGACACCAACGCCGTGCAGAAGCTGTTGCTGCTCACGCTGGGCACGCTGGCGCCCAACCTGGCGGTGAACAACGGCCTCAAGCCGGAATGGATTTCGCGCGCGGCCCCGGTCGTTGCCGCCTACACGGCCGACCCGCTGGTGCACGACCGCATCAGCCCGCGGCTGGCGCGCTTCATCCTGGACGGTGGTGATGCGGTGCGTGCCCTCGCCGGGCAATGGAAGCTGCCCACGTTGCTGATGTTCGCCGGCAGCGACCGCTGCGTGGCGCCGCGCGGCAGCCGCGAGTTCGCCGCGGGCGCACCGAAGTCGGTGGTCACCAGCCGGGAGTTCGGCCCGCTGTATCACGAGATCTTCAACGAGCCGGAGCAGGCCGAAGTGTTCGAGGTGCTGGGCACCTGGATGCAGGGGCAGCGGGCGAGCAGCGCCTGACCAGGCCGCTTAAAATCGCACGCTCATCTTTTTTTAACTCCCGCGAGATCACCATGATTCAACACGACAAGCTGTACATCGGCGGCCAATGGGTCGCGAGCCTGGGCAAGGAAGCGCCGGGCGCCGTGATCTCGCCCGCCACCGGCGACGCCATTGCCAGCGTGGTGCGCGGCAATGCCGACGACGTGAACCGCGCCGTGGCCGCTGCCAAGGCCGCCTTCGAGCCCTGGGCCGCGCTGACGCCGAGCCAGCGCGGCGCGTTCCTGATGAAGATCCACGAAGGCCTGAAGGCGCGTGCGGCCGACATCGCCAAGACCATCAGCTCCGAGATGGGCATGCCGCTGAAGCAGTCGCTGCCGATCCAGGCCGGCTCGCCAATCGCCGTGTTCAAGTACTACGCCAAGCTCGTGGAGAGCTTCCACTGGGAAGAGCAGGCCGGCCACTCGACCATCGTGCGCGAACCTGTCGGCGTGGTCGCCGCGATCACACCGTGGAACTACCCGCTGCACCAGATCGGCGCCAAGGTCGCTGCCGCGCTGGCCGCCGGCTGCACCGTGGTATTGAAGCCGGCCGACGTGACGCCGCTCAACGCCTTCATCCTGGCCGAGGTGATCCACGAGGTCGGCCTGCCGGCTGGCGTGTTCAACCTCGTCACCGGACGCGGCACCATCGTCGGCGAGGCCATGGTCGTGCACCCGGACGTGGACATGGTGTCCTTCACCGGCTCCACCGGCGCTGGCCGCCGCATCTCGGCCCAGGCCTCGGCCACCATCAAGCGCGTGGCGCTGGAGCTGGGCGGCAAGTCGGCCTCCGTGATCCTGGAAGACGCCGACCTTGCCGCGGCCGTCAAGGGCTCGGTGCAGGCCTGCTTCCTGAACGCCGGCCAGACCTGCACCGCGCACACCCGCATGGTCGTGCCCGAGAGCAAGTACGCCGAGGTGGCCAAGATCGCGGTGGCCGTGACCGCCGCCTACAAGGTGGGCGACCCCTTCGACGAAACCACGGTGATGGGCCCGGTGGCTTCGAAGGCGCAGCAGGACACGGTGCAGGAGTACATCCAGATCGGCCTCGACGAAGGCGCCGAGCTGCTGACCGGCGGCCTGGGTGCGCCGGCTGGCCTGGAGAACAAGGGCTTCTACGTGAAGCCCACCGTGTTCGGCCGCGTGAAGCCCGACTCGCGCCTGGCGCAGGAAGAGGTGTTCGGCCCGGTGCTGTCCATCCTCACCTACAAGGACGAAGCGGAGGCCATCGCCATCGCCAACAACAGCATCTACGGCCTGTCGGGCGGCGTGTGGGCGGCGACGGACGAACGCGCGAAAGAAGTGGCGAAGAAGATCCGCACCGGCATGGTCGACATCAACGGCGGCGGCTTCAACATGCAGGCGCCGTTCGGCGGCTACAAGCAGTCGGGCAATGGCCGCGAGTTCGGCAAGTGGGGCTTGGAGGACTTCACGGAAGTGAAGTCGCTGCAGTTCCGCCGCAGCTGATCGCGGGCATACCGCACGACACCGGGAGGGCTTGCCGCGAGGCAAGCCCTTTTTGCTTGTCTACACTGTTCGCTCCCCACGAAGGAGACCCCATGAACGCACGCGACCCGCTGCTGCCCATCCAGCCCGACGAAACGACCGCCATCGCGGCGTACGCCAACAAGACCTGGGACGAAGAGATCGTCCCCGCCCTCACCCGCTACATCGCCATCCCGGCCAAGAGCCCGATGTTCGATGCCGATTGGCAGACGCACGGGTACATCGACCAGGTGGTGCGCGACGCCGCCAGCTGGGTCGAAGGCAAGAAGGTCGCGGGCTTGAAGCTCGAAGTGATCCGCCTGCCCGGCCGCACGCCGGTGATCTATTTCGAGGTGCCGGCC
Source organism: Rhizobacter sp. (assembly GCF_035702065.1). Lineage (GTDB taxonomy): Bacteria > Pseudomonadota > Gammaproteobacteria > Burkholderiales > Burkholderiaceae_C > Rhizobacter. The sequence goes on along the minus strand of NZ_DASSRA010000027.1, from coordinate 2,085 downwards.
ACGAAAGCGGGCAGCACCGACACCATCTGCCTCTACGGCCACCTCGACAAGCAGCCCGAGTTCAACGGCTGGCGCAACGACCTCGGGCCCTGGACGCCCAAGTACGAGAACGGCCTGCTCTACGGCCGCGGCGGCGCCGACGACGGCTACGCGGTCTATGCCTCGCTCACCGCCATCCTCGCGCTCGACCGGCAAGGCATCCCTCGCCCGCGCTGCGTGGGCCTGATCGAGAGCTGCGAGGAGAGCGGCTCCTTCGACCTGCCGGCCTACATCGATGCACTCAAGGCCCGCCTGGGCCAGGTGGGCCTCGTCGTGTGCCTGGACAGCGGCGCCGGCAACTACGACCAGCTCTGGCTGACCACCAGCCTGCGCGGCAACGTGACCGGCACGCTCAAGGTGGAGATCCTCACCGAGGGCATCCACTCGGGCGACTCGAGCGGCCTGGTGCCATCGAGCTTCCGCATCATGCGGCAGGTGCTGGACCGACTCGAAGACAGCAACACCGGCGAGCTGCTGCCGCAGGTCTTCCACTGCGAGATCCCGTCCGACCGGCAAGCCCAGGCGCGCGCCACCGCGCAGATCCTCGGCGACGAAGCCTGGAAGCGCTTCCCCTGGGCCTGCGGCGCCGACGGCGGCCCCACGCTGCCCACCACCACCGACCCCTACCAGTCGCTGATCAACCGCACCTGGAAGCCCACGCTGAGCGTGACCGGCGTCGATGGCTTCCCTGCGCTCAAGGACGCCGGCAACGTCCTGCGCCCCTACACCGCCTTCAAGCTGAGCCTGCGCCTGCCGCCGTTGGTGGACGCCGGCGAGGCCGCGCAAAAGCTCAAGGCCGTGCTCGAGGACAACGCGCCCTACAACGCCAAGGTCACCTTCCATGCCGACGGGCGCGCCGATGCGATGGGCGCCAGCGGCTGGAATGCACCCAGCCTCACGCACTGGATGGACGACGCGCTCAACGCCGCCTCGCAGGCCCACTACGGCGCGCCCTGCGGCTACATCGGCCAGGGCGGCACCATCCCGCTGATGGGCATGCTGCAAAAGAGCTTCCCCGCTGCGCAGATGATGGTCTGCGGCGTGCTCGGCCCCAAGAGCAACGCCCACGGGCCGAACGAGTTCCTGCACGTGCCCTACGGCAAGAAGCTGACCGCGGCCGTGGCTCAAGTCATGGCGGCCTGCCCTTGAGGCAGCGCGCGGCGGGCCTGCTGAGCGCGCTGGCGCTGTGCGGTGCGCATGCCCAGGTGCCGAGTGCCGAGGCACTCACGCCGCGCGTTGCCGCGCTGCAGCCCAAGATGCTGGCCTGGCGTCGCGACATCCACCAGCACCCCGAGCTGTCCGGCCAGGAGGTGCGTACCGCCCGCGTCGTGGCCGACCACTTGCGACGCCTCGGCCTGTCGGTGCAGACCGGCGTCGGCGGCCACGGCGTGGTGGGCGTGCTGCGCGGCGGCCTGCCGGGCAAGGTGGTGGCGCTGCGCGCCGACATGGACGCCCTGCCCGTGGCCGAGGCCACCGGCCTGCCCTTCGCCTCCACCACCCGCGCGCCCTACAACGGCCAGGACACGCCGGTGATGCACGCCTGCGGACACGACGGCCATGTCGCCATGCTGATGGGCGTGGCCGAGCTGCTGGCCGGCATGCGCGCGCAGATCCCCGGCACGGTGAAGTTCATCTTCCAGCCCGCCGAAGAGGGCCTGTCCGAGGAAGCGGCCGCCAAGGGCGGCGACTGGGGCGCGCGCGCGATGGTGGCCCAGGGCGCCTTCCTCAACCCGCGCGTCGACGCGGTGTTCGGGCTTCACCTCTCACCCAACCTGCCCTCCGGCTGGCTGGGCTACCGCAGCGGGCCGATGATGGCCGGCGCCGACACGGTGCACATCGCCATCAGCGGCGAGCAGACACACGGTGCGGCGCCGTGGACCGGCGTGGACCCGATCGTCGCCGCGGCGCAGGTGGTGACGGGCCTGCAGGGCATCGTCAGCCGCCAGCTCGACATCACGCAAGAGCCTGCGGTGCTGACCATCGCCGCCATCCACGGCGGCCACCGCGAGAACATCGTGCCCGACAAGGTGGAGATGCTGGGCACGC
>NZ_DASSRA010000026.1:0-2560 GCF_035702065.1 Rhizobacter sp. | reverse complement strand
GCGGAAGGTGCCGATGTGCGGCTTGCTGACGTAGAGGATCTCTTCCGGCGCCCCGGCCTTCACGAACTCTGTGAGCACCTTGCGCGTGAGGTGGCGCGGGTCGCTGATCTGGCTCCACAGCTTGCCGTCGGAGAAGGTGCCGGCCCCACCTTCGCCGAACTGCACGTTCGACTCCGGGTTGAGCTCACGCTTCCGCCACAGGCCCCAGGTGTCCTTGGTGCGCTGGCGCACCTCCTTGCCGCGCTCCAGAACGATGGGGCGCAAGCCCATCTGCGCCAGGATCAGCGCCGCGAAGATGCCGCAGGGCCCGAAGCCGATGACGATGGGGCGCGGCTTCTCGTCCGCGAAGAAGTCGGCCGGTGCGTGGCCGACGAAGTGGTAGCGGGTGTCGGGCGAAGGCTTGATGTGCGTGTCACCGCTGAAGCGCTTGAGCACCGCGGCCTCGTCAGCGACATCGCAATCGAGCGTGTAGATCAGCTGAACCGCGCTCTTCTTGCGCGCGTCGTAGGCGCGCTTGAAGACGGTGAAGGACTTCAGCGCCGCATCCGCCACGCCCAAGCGCTGGAGGATGGCCGGGCGCAACTCGCCCTCGGCATGGTTCAGCGGCAGGCGCAGTTCGGTGATTCGCAGCATGGGCTGCATTTTCGGTGCTTTGCGCGGGACGTGAAAAAGCCGCCCGAAGGCGGCTTCTCGATGACTGCGATGTACGGCGCATAAGCGCCGCTGCGATCTCACTGGCCGGCTTGCACGCTGGCCTTCTTGCCGCGAGCGGCAGCAACCGCTTCGTTGCGCACGTCTTCGCGGGTGCGGGCCGAGGCGTAGTTGTTGTCGATGAAGCCGAAGCCGTTGCTGTTGTCCACCAACTGGTCGGCGCGGGCCTGGGCCAGCTCGCTCTTCACCTGGGTGCGGGCCACCGTGGCGGCGGGAGCAGCGGCGATCGGCAGGCCGGCGACGGAGTCGAAACCTTGGCGACGGGCCTGCACGAGTTCGCTCTGGACCTGCTGGCGGGTCACCGTGGAGGCCGGAGCGGCAGTGATGAAGCCGAACTGCACGTCGGGGGTTTCGGCCGAGGCGGCAGCGCCCACGAGAGCCAGGGCAGCGCCAGCGATGAGTTGCTTGGTGTTCATGATGATTTCCTTCGATTCAGACAGAGTGGGTTGACGTTCCGGGCATGGCGGCGTGCCGTCTTGTCCAGCTCGGTGAGTCAGTGTTCGGCTCATCGATGGGAGCAACTGTAGGCATTGCCAATCAATCAATAAATCGCCTATGCTTCAATAGCTCATTGCTCAAATAGAAACAATAGGGGATAGGCAACCATGGACCGCTTGCATTCGATGCGGGTGTTCTCGCGGGTGATCGAAGAGGGCAGCTTTGCCAAGGCCGCGCGCGTGCTGAACCTGTCGGCCGCGGTGGTCACGCGCCTGGTGGCCGACCTCGAAGAGCACCTGGGCGCGCGCCTCATCAACCGCACCACGCGGCGGCTGGCGCTCACCGACATCGGCGAGCTCTACCTGGAACGCGTGCGGCAGATCCTCACCGAGGTGGAAGAAGCCGAGGCCCTGGCCAGCGCCGCCACCTCGGAGCCGCGCGGCCACCTGCGCGTGCTGTCGCCACCCGCATTTGCGGTGCACCAGATCGCCAAGCACCTGCCGCGCTTTCGCACGCTCTACCCGCGCGTGACGCTGGAGCTCGCCGCCCCCGGCCCGGTGGAGACGGTCGACGAGAACTACGACGTGAGCATCATCCAGGTGGGCAAGCAGCCCCTGGAGGGCGATTTCGTGGCCCGCTTGCTGGCGCATTCAGAAGTGATCACCTGTGCCTCCCCAGAGTACCTGGATCGCATGGGCCGCCCGCTGCACCCCAACGAGTTGCCACGGCACGAAGCCATGCTGCCGAGCTACACGCGCGAGATCACTTTTCACCGCGGCGACTGGGGCGATGACGAGCCAGTGGGCGACTCGGTGACGCTGGTGCCGGCCAAGCCCGCACTCAGCACCATCCACAGCGACACCATGTACGCCGCCGCGCTGGCCGGCATGGGCATTTCGGGTCTGCCCTCGTACGTGGTGGAAGACGCCTTGCTTGAACATGCGCTGGAGCGCGTGCTGCCTGAGTGGCGTGTACTGACACTGCGCCTCTACGCCGCCATGCCCACGCGCAAGTACGTGCCTGCGCGCACGCGGGCGTTCATCGACTTTCTGGTGCAGAGCTTCGGCGGAGCCGAGCACGACCCCTGGCTGCAGGCTGCGGGCTGCGAGACCCGGCGCCAGGCAGCACCCGAGGCCGCAGCGTCTCAGTAAAAGACGTCGCGACGCGACGTGCCCATCAGCGGCTCCAGCAGATGGGCCAGCGGGCCGAGGCCGTTGTAGCGCGTGGCCACCTTGTGCGCGTAGGCAAAGAAGCGCGGCAGGTCTTCGGTGTACTTGGGCTTGCCGTCGCGGTGCTTCAGGCGACAGAAGATGCCCAGCACCTTGAGGTGGCGCTGCAGGCCCATCAGTTCGTAGTCGCGCCAGAATTCGCCGAAATCCTCGCGCACCGGCAGGCCGGCAGCCCGGGCCTT
>NZ_DASSRA010000025.1:0-3870 GCF_035702065.1 Rhizobacter sp. | reverse complement strand
TGTTGGGTTTGGGTGGCGCAAGCTGGGCGCGGTTGGGCTCTGACGGTGCCTGGCTGCCCTGGCTGCAACGGCGCGGTGTGGCGGTGGCGGCCTTGCAGCCTGCGAACTGCGGCTTCGACATCGGCTGGTCGGAACACTTCCGCAGCCGCTATGCCGGCGAGCCACTGAAGTCGGTGGCGCTGTCCTGCGCAGGCTTTCGTCAACCCGGCGAATTCGTCGTCACCGAGACGGGCGTGGAGGGCAGCCTCGTCTACGCGGCATCGAGCCGGTTGCGCGACGAGATCGCCGCGCAAGGCAGCGCGACGATGCATGTCGATCTGTTGCCCGCACGCAGCCTGGAATGGGTGCGCGATGAAGTGGCCCACCCGCGCGGTTCACGTTCGCTGTCTACGCACCTGAAGACGAGGCTGGGTCTGCACGGCGTCAAAGCGGGTTTGCTGTACGAGGTGGTGCCGCGAGAGGCACTGGCCGATCCTGCGCAGCTTGCGTGCTTCATCAAGGCGCTGCCGCTGAAGCTCGCGGCTGCGCGGCCGGTCGACGAAGCCATCAGCACGGCCGGGGGAGTGAGCTTCGAGGCCCTCGATGACGGGCTGATGCTGAAGGCACTGCCCGGCGTGTTCTGCGCTGGCGAGATGCTGGACTGGGAAGCCCCCACCGGGGGCTATCTGCTGACCGCCTGCCTGGCCAGCGCACGCGTGGCCGCGGCCGGTGCGTTGCGCTGGCTGGCCGCACGCGATGCGTCTCCCGACGCATCGCACGTGCAGCGTTGATCAGTACGGGCAGTTCTCGCGGTAGTCGGAGATGTCGCTGAACAGGCCGAGGTCGGCCTGGTGCTGTGCGCCGCACAGGAAGGGGCTGTAGCGGGTGTCGTCGTCCACGAAGCGCTTGAACCACGAGATCATGTAGCGGCCCACCAAGGGGTAGTACGACGAGACCTGCGGGAAGAAGTGGCTGGCGCCGCTCAGCTCCATGTAGGCCTTGTCGGTCGAGCTCGGCAGGCTGGTGTAGAACGGGATCGAGTGGGTGGCGACGCCGGCGACGGTGTCGGCACTGCCGCCGATGATCAGCGTCGGCACCGTGTTGCGCGACCAGGTCTTGGTGGTGTGCCACGGGGCCAACGGCACGGCGGCCTTCAGGCTCGGGTTGTCACGTGCAGCGGCCAGCGTGCCGCCGCCCCCCATCGAGTGGCCAGCCACGGCCAGGCGGCTGGCGTCGACCTTGTTGTAGATCGGGCTGCTGCTGGTGCGGCTCAGGCTGACCACCTTGTCGAGCGCGGCCTTGAGCTGGCGACCGCGGCTGTCAGGTTGGTCGGAGGTGGTGATGGTGTCGATGGTGATCACCACGAAGCCGTGCGAAGCCAAGCGCGTGCCCATCCAGCTGATGGACGATTGGTAGGCAGTGAAGCCGGGCGAGATGGCGATGGCGCCATAGGTGCCCGAGGCGGTCGGGTAGTAGATCGTGCCGCCCCCGAAGCCGCTGGCGCTGGTGCGCGAGACGGTGGTCGTGCGGGTGGCGAAGGAGCCGGTGCGCTCCAGGGCAGACACGGTCGGGTCCGGCCCCTTCTGGTATTGGGCGCTCGCCAGGGCCGAAACGGCCATGGCGGCGACGAAGAAGGACGCCTTGGCGAAACCCGTGACGCTCCGCACTGTGCTGTGCGCTGTGATTTTCATGCTGTCTCCTGTGCCCATCGGGGTTGAACAACTGCGCCGCATGGGCGCAGGTTCCCCGCCGGCAGGATGGACGACTGCCGAAGGGGAAGGAAACGCTCGGGGAGTAGTGCGGGGGGCGAGGGTGCTGCCGCTCCCGCCACCGCGGAGCCTGGTCAGTACGGGCAGTTGGTGCGCGAGTCGGAGACCCGCGAACTCACGGCGATCTGCGCCTGGTGCGGCGCGCCGCACAGGAAGGGGCTGTAGCGCGTGTCGTTGTCCACGAAGCGCTTGAACCACGAGATCATGTACTTGCCGACCAAGCCGTACTCGCCGCTGTCTTGGGGGAAGAAGTGGTCTTCGTTCGCCAGCTCCAGGTAGCCCTTCGGTGTGCTGCTGGGCAGGCTGGTGTAGAACGGGATCGAGTGGGTGGCCACGCCCGCGACGGTGTCGCCGTCTGCGCCGATGATGAGCGTGGGCACGCGCACGGTCGAGAAGCTCTTGGTGGTGTGCCAAGGAGCCAGGGGCACGGCCGCCTTCAGCGTCGGGTAGTCACGCGCAGCGGCCAGCGTGCCGCCGCCGCCCATCGAGTGGCCGGCCACGGCCAGGCGCGACGAGTCGACCTTGCCGTAGAGCACGTTGGTGCGGCTGGTGGAGAGGCTGACCACCTTGTCCAGGGCGGCCTTCAGCTGGCGGGCGCGGCTGTCAGGCTGGTCGGAGGTGGTGTTGGTGTCGATGGTGATGACCACGAAGCCGTGCGAGGCCAAGCGGCTGCCGATCCAGCTGATCGACGATTGATAGGCCGTGAAACCGGGCGACACGGCGACCACGCCGTAGCTGCCGGTGGCAGTGGGGTAGTAGATCGTGCCGCCGCCGAAGCCACTGGCACTCAGGCGCGACACGGTGGTGGTCCGGGTGGCGAAGGTGCCGTTGGTTTCCAGGGCAGACACCGTGGGGTCCGGGCCTTTCTGGTACTGGGCGGCGGCAAAGCTGGATGCGACCAGGGCCGCCACGGCCAACGACGCCTTGGCAAATTGGGTGACGCGTTGCGCGGTGTGGTGCGCTGTGGTTTTCATGTTGTCTCCTGTGGTTGTGACGCTGCCGGCTGGGTAAGCGTTGATTTGTGACCGGCCGTGCAATGTTGCACGCATGTTCACTTGTGGGCGCATAGCGGTTTCCCTGACGTGAACGTGAATCGTTTCATTGAATGAAGCAAGTGAGCCGGGAGAGCGCGGGTGACAGTCCCGATATACCTATGAAAGGTAAGTAATTTTCTTGGGATAACCCGATTGCCGAGGGGGTTGGGAGAGCCGGGGTTTCAGCGTCACTGGCGCAGCGCGATTCGGCGAAATGTGCGCAGGTGTGCAAACAGGGTGAACTTGGGTGCCAAGGAGCGAAATCCCCGTATGGCAAACTCCGCCGCTTTCCTTTTCAGCCCAGCCACGGGCCCCTCGTTTTGAACAAGATTCTTCTGCAGTTGGCCGACGAACTGAAGGTTCGCGCGGCCCAGGTGAATGCAGCCGTGGAGCTGCTGGACGGTGGCGCGACGGTCCCTTTCATCGCCCGCTATCGCAAGGAGGCCACCGACGGCCTCGACGACACGCAGTTGCGCGATCTGGAAGCCCGCCTGGGCTACCTGCGAGAGCTGGAAGAGCGTCGCGCCGCGGTACTCAAGAGCATCGAAGAGCAGGGCAAGCTGACACCCGAGTTGCGAGCCGCCGTGGAGGGCGCGCCGACCAAGCAGGAGCTGGAAGACATCTACCTGCCCTACAAGCCGCGCCGCCGTACCAAGGGCATGATCGCCCGCGAGGCCGGGCTCGAGCCGCTGGCCGACAAGCTGTTTGCCGACCCCTCGCTCGACCCGGCCACCGAAGCTGCGGCTTTCATCAATGCCGAAGGTGGCTTTGCCGATGCCTTGGCCGTGCTCGACGGCGTGCGCGACCTGCTGAGCGAGCGCTGGGCCGAAGACGCCGCGCTGGTCGGCAAGTTGCGCGAATGGCTGTGGGACGAAGGCCTTCTGCGCTCCAAGCTGATGGACGGCAAGGACGAGAACAACCCCGACGTCGCCAAGTTCCGCGACTATTTCGACTACGACGAGCCGATCAACCGCGTGCCTTCGCACCGTGCCCTGGCCGTCTTTCGCGGTCGCACGCAGGAGTTCCTCGACGCCAAGCTGGTGCTCGACGAAGAGCTGGTGCCGGGCCAGCCGTCCAAGGCCGAGGGC
>NZ_DASSRA010000024.1:0-2850 GCF_035702065.1 Rhizobacter sp. | reverse complement strand
GGGGGCCCTGGCACTGCTGCAGGCGTCGGCGTTGCGGGCACGCTTTCCCCGACTCGAAGCCGAGGCCACGCTGCGCCTGGGCCATGCCTTGCAGCGTGGCGGCGATCCGCGCACGGCACGTGCCTATCTCGAGCGTTCGCTCGCCCTGCGCGAGGCGGCCGAGGCCCCAGACAGCCCTTGGCTTGCCGAGGCCCGCGTGGGCCTTGCCGACTGCTTGGTGGACCTGGGGGAGCGCACGCTGGCAAGAGGGCTGGTCGAGCAGGCCGTGCGCGCGCAGGCCGCCCACAACGAACTGGGCGCGCATTTCCGGGCGCCGCTCAGGGGAGTGGCGCTGCGGTTGAAGACGGGGTGAGAGGCCGCGTGGGCGGCTGGGACATTCTGACGTTCCAACCCACAGGCCACCTCCGCAGTGGCGCCCTCCTTCCTGGGGCACCAAGGCATCGTGTTTGCACCGCCACCGGCCACCGTGAGGACGGGCGAATCGGCTGATCGTGTCCCGCCGCAGATGCCAGTCTTCTACGGGTGGAGATGCGGGTTACCCTGGGCCTGCGCGGGGTGTCCCTTCCTCTGGCGGACGTGGCCCATCCGTGTGCGCGCGCCGGCGATGAATCGAGGGGCCTAGCTCGGTTTCCGCGGATCGGCGCCGTGTTCTGCGACTTCGGCGCCCCGCCGGCTGACAGCCTTGGCTTCATCGAACGTTTGCTCCCTTTCGAATTGCCCGCGCCGCGACATGCTGCTCTGAAGACGCGGGATCTCTGGTCGCTGCAAGGCGAACCTGAATCAATCGTTTGGCGGAGTTTTCCCCGCAATTCCGTCTTTGCGAGTAAGGGCCTGCGTTTTGTGGGCTCTCGCCCGAAGACGGAGGCCACCCCGTGACAGTTGCCCATGCCAGCGCACCCCTTCTGGCCAACCCGAGGATGCCATGAACGACATCCGAGATCCACATGCCTCGCCAAGGATCTGCCTCATCAAGCCTGCCAAGACGGCGACAACCGGTAGCGCGGGAGCGGCCACATGACACCGCTGAAGGATCGCCTCGCAACCCTGCCCTGGGTACTGGCCGGGCCCATCTTGCGCAAGGTCACGGGAACGAGCGTGACCGTCTGGGTGGCTCTGCAGGAGGCGGCGCTGATCAACCTGCACATCTACGATGACACCAACAAGGAGGTGGCCACTGGCGGACGGAACACGGTGGCGGTGGGAGCCCACCTGCACATTGCTGCCGTCACCGCTCACCCCACCGGTGCGGCACTCAAGGAAGGCATCGTCTACCACTACGACCTCACTTTCGCCGCCGCGCACAAGGTGGCGGATCTGGGGGGCGCAACCAATTCTGCCAAGCTGGGCTACGGAACCGGCAAGCTTCCCGGCTTCGCTTTGCCGCCTGGGAACATCGGCGATGTGCGCTTGTTTCACGGCTCCTGCCGCATGCCACACGGCAGCGGTCCCGATGCAATGGCGCTGCTCGATGTGCTGATCGATCAAGCGAGGGCCAACGCGACCGCGCGACCGCATCAACTCATTCTGACAGGCGACCAGATCTACGCTGACGACGTGGCGGCGGCGCTGCTACCGCTATTGACCGATGCGGGCGACACCCTGCTCTACGGCGGATCGGCCGATAGCGAGGATATGCCCGGGGTAGGCCAGACCTTCACCATCCCACCTTATTGGCGACACCACTGGCTGGATGCTGCCCATTTCACGTCGGACGACTTGCGCAGCCATCTGATGTCGCTCGGTGAATACCTGGCGATGTATCTGTTCACCTGGTCCGATGTCCTCTGGCCCGTGCTTCGCGACACCACCGACCGGCCGGTCGCCGACCTGCCGGTCATGGAAACGATCAAGCGGTTGACCGACCACCTCGGCGATGCCACCGACGCCATCCAGAAGCAGTGGAAGGAGCACCCCGCCCAGGCGATCGAAAACGACACGCGCGACGTCAAGACGCACTACGCGACTCTGTTCCGCGTTCGCAGGGTGCTGGCCAACATCCCCACCGCCATGATCTTCGACGATCACGAAATCACCGACGACTGGAACATGACGCTGGGCTTCTGCCGCGGCATCTATGGCCACCCGCTCGCACGCCGCGTGGTTCAGAACGGCCTCGTGGCCTATGCGCTCTGCCAGCACTGGGGCAACGTGCCGGAGGACTTCGAAAAAAAGGGAACCGCCATGCCACCTGGGGCCGCGCTGCTCGCGCTGCTCGACGGCAAAAACGCCGTCGACTACGCGAACAACTCGTCCCAACTGCAGAAGATCACCGGCATGCGCACGCGGCCGGGCTGGCGCGATGCGGATCCGGATTCGCTGACCTACAACTACACGCTGGAGGCGGCGGCGTACCAGGTGATCATCACCGACACACGCACCTGGCGAACCTTTCCTGACGGAGACAACACGACTGCACACTTTCTCCCTGTCGAGCCGAGTAATCAACTCGAGGCCCAGATCACGAACACTCCGCACCTCGAAACTCCGGAACTCAAAAACCGCGCCCTCCTGGTCGTCGTGACCACCAACGCGCCGCCCAGCGAGCCAATCCGGGCGGCGGAGCGCAATCCCTGGAAGACGAAACGTTTCGACGGCGAACACACCGACATCTACGACGGCTGGAGCCTGCCGTCCGTGGCCTTCGACCGCCTGCTCGTCACGCTGAGTGAGAAACTCCCGCTGGTTGACGTGCCGAACGTTGGGCGAACGCGCAAAGGCTGGGTACTGCTGCTCTCGGGCGACGTGCACCACGGCTTCACCGCCCGCCTGAAGTACCGGGCCACCCAGCGGTTCGAAGACACACAGCGTCAGCCCGCCTCGGTGGTGTTCGCAGAACTCGTGGCGAGCTCG
>NZ_DASSRA010000023.1:0-9297 GCF_035702065.1 Rhizobacter sp. | reverse complement strand
CTGCTGGATGAGGTAGGGCTCGATCACGTCTTCGATGGTGCCGGCCTCTTCGCCGATGGCCGCGGCCACGTTGTCCAGCCCCACCGGGCCGCCGTCGAAGCGGTGGATCACCGCTTCCAGCAGCTTGCGGTCCATCACGTCGAAGCCCTGCGGGTCGACGTCGAGCATGGCGAGCGCCTTGTCGGCAATGGCCTTGGTGATGCGGCCGTCGCCCTTCACCTCGGCGTAGTCGCGCACGCGGCGCAGCAGGCGGTTGGCGATGCGCGGCGTGCCGCGTGAGCGCCGCGCGATCTCGAAGGCGCCTTCGGTGTCGGCTGGCACGTCGAGCAACCCGGCCGAGCGGTGCACGATGCGCGCGAGTTCTTCGGCCGAGTAGAACTCCAGCCGCGCGACGATGCCGAAGCGGTCGCGCAACGGGTTGGTCAGCATGCCCGCGCGGGTGGTGGCGCCCACCAGCGTGAAGGGCTGCAGGTCGAGCTTGATGCTGCGCGCGGCGGGGCCCTCGCCGATCATGATGTCGATCTGGTAGTCCTCCAGCGCGGGGTAGAGGATCTCTTCCACCACCGGCGAGAGGCGGTGGATCTCGTCGATGAAGAGCACGTCGTTGCGCTCGAGGTTGGTGAGGATGGCAGCCAGGTCCTTGGGCTTCTCCAGCACCGGGCCGGAGGTCTGGCGCAGGTTCACACCCAGTTCGTTGGCGATGATGTGCGAGAGCGTGGTCTTGCCCAGGCCGGGCGGGCCGAACAACAGCACGTGGTCGAGTGCCTCGCCGCGCTTCTTGGCCGCGCCGATGAAGATCTCCAGCTGCTCGCGCGCCTTGGCCTGGCCCACGTACTCGGCCAGGCCCTTGGGGCGCAGCGCGCGCTCGATCGCCTCTTCGTTGGGCGAGGCGGGGGCGGCACTCACCACCCGGCGGGCGGGCTCGAAATCGTCGGTCTGGATTGTCATGGCGCGATTATGTCCACCGCCGCTTTGGCACAATCGCGCCCCATGTCCCGCCGACCCTGGTCCAGCCAACTCGCCCTGTGGGCAGCCGTGTTCGCACTGCTGCTCAAGGCCGCAGTGCCGTTGCTGGCCAGTGCTTCGGCGCAAGCCCAGGGCAAGGCGCTGGTCGAGGTTTGCACGGTGTACGGCGTGGCCACGGTCGCGCTCGACGACGATGGCCCGCAGCCTGAGCATGCAGTCACGCATGCGGGTGACCACTGCGCGCTGAACGCCCTGGCGGCGCTGGCCGTACCGGAGGTCGCGAAGCCAGTGGCCTTCATGAGCTTGCCGGCCACTGCGCCGCCTCGCGCACAGCCCTCGCAGCAGGCGCCCGACGCCTGCGCCACCTGGGTCGCCCGGCTCAAGCACGGCCCTCCCGCTTTCACCTGAACTGACGCTGCCGCCAGCCTCATGGCTGGCTCCGAATGATTGCCTGCGCCGTGTGGCCGCGGGCTTGTTCAGGTGTTCATCGTGACGTTCCCAAGCTTGCGCCGCGCCTTCGTGCCGGCGGGCTGGCTGCTGGCACTGCCCGCGGCCGCTCTGGCCCAAGAGGCCGACTCCCAGATCAAGCAACTCGGCGTGGTGGTGGTGACCGCCAACCGCCCGAGTTCGCTGCCGTCGCAGATCCCGACCACGCTCGAAAGCGTCGACGCCGGCCAGATCGCCGTCACCGTCAACGCCACCGACAGCGAAGACGCGCTCAAGTACCTGCCCAGCCTGCTGGTGCGCAAGCGCTACCCGGGCGACTACAACCACGCCGTGCTGTCCACGCGCGCCTCGGGCACCGGCAACAGTGCGCGCTCGATGGTCTATGCCGACGGCATCCTGCTGTCCAACCTGCTCGGCAACGGCGCCAGCTTCGCGCCGCGCTGGGGCATGGTCACGCCCGAGGAGATCGAGCGCGTGGACGTGCTCTACGGTCCCTTCTCCGCCGCCTACCCAGGCAACTCGGTCGGTGCCGTGGTCGACTACCAGACGCGCATGCCGCGCGAGTTCGAGGCGCACGCCAAGGTCGGCGTCTTCACGCAGCCCTTCGAGCTGTACGCGACGGACACCACCTACTCCGGCTGGCAGGCCAGCGCCTCGCTGGGCAGCGCCGAAGGCGGCCTCTCATGGTGGCTGAACCTGAACCGGCTCGACAGCGAGAGCCAGCCGCTGGTCTTCACCACCCGGAGCACGCCGGTGGCCGGTGCCGTGCCCGACACCGACCGCAGCGGCAGTCCCTGGTACATCACCGGCACCACCACCCAGTACCACACGGTGCAGGACCACCTGAAGCTCAAGCTCGGCTATCAGGTCTCGCCCACGCTGCGCGCCAGCTACACGGCAGGCGCGTGGCACAACGATGCCGACGGCCGCTCCGAGTCGTACCTGAACCCCGCGCAGAACGGCATCACCAACCAAGACCGCCTGGAGCATCTGATGCAGGCGCTGACCCTCAAGAGCCGCAGCCGCGAGGTCTTCGATTGGGAGCTGGCCGCCAGCCAGTACCGCTACGTGCAGGACCGCGCGGCGCGCGGCGGCATCGGCGGCGGTGCCGGCGCGGTGACCGACCAGGCCGGCACCGGCTGGTCGACCTTGGCCGCGCGCGGCACCTGGCACCTGGGCGAGCACACGGTCGACGCCGGCCTGCAGCAGGACAGCTACCGCCTGCGCACCGCGGTCTACAACCTCGGCGACTGGCTGGCCGAGAGCAACCCCACGCTGGCTTCGCGCTTCGACGGCAACACGCGGCTGCAATCGATCTACATGCAGGATGCGTGGCGCTTCAGCCCCGAGTGGATGACGGTGCTGGGCCTGCGCACCGAGCACTGGAACGCCTGGGGCGGCACCACGCAGACCGGCAGCAGCGTCTACCCGCACCCGGAGCGCAGCGACACTACGCACTCGCCCAAGCTCGCGCTCTCGCGGCAGATGGACGAGAACTGGGTGCTCAAGGCTTCGGCCGGCCGCGCGCTGCGCTTCCCGACCGTCTCCGAGCTGTACCAGGGCGCGGCCACCAGCGGCGGCATCAGCAACATCGCCAACCCCGACCTGCGGCCTGAGAAGTCATGGACCGGTGAACTCAGCTCGGAATGGCTGCGGGCCGACACCAGCCTGCGCATGACCTTCTTCGGCGAAGACACCCGCGACGCGCTCTACAGCCAGGCGTTGCCCAACGTCACGCCCGTCACCAACAGCGTGCAGAACGTCGACCGTGTGCGCACCTACGGGCTGGAGGCCGCGTGGCAAGGGCAGGACGTGCTCGCCCGCGGCCTCGACGCGCAGGCCAGCGTGACGCATGCCCACTCGCGCATCGTCGCCAACAGCGGCTACGTCTCGGTGCCGGGCGACACCATCGGCAAGTGGCAGCCGCGTGTGCCCGAGTGGCGCGCCACGGCGCTGGTGTCATGGCGCGCCGACGAACACTGGACGGTGAGCTACGGCGCGCGCTACAGCGGCACCCAGTACGGCACGCTGGACAACAGCGACACCAACGGCTTCACCTACATGGGCGTGTCGAAGTACTTCACCACCGACCTGCGGGTGCGCTACGCGTTCAGCAAGCAGTGGCACGCGGCCTTCGGCATCGACAACCTGAACAACTACACGTACTGGAACTTCCATCCCTACCCGCAGCGCACCTACAGTGCCGAACTGCAGTTCGATCTGTGAGCGCTGCTTCACGACCCCTGGAGAACACGATGATGATTCAACGCACCCTGGCCGCCCTGGCCTTTGCCTGCGCCGCCGCGCTGGCACACGCCCATTCCTTCACGCTGGGTGACCTGAAGATCGGCCACCCCTACGCCCGCGCCACCGTGGCCGGTCAACCCACGGGCGGCGCCTTCCTCAGCGTGGAGAACCACGGCCGTGCCGACGACCGCCTCCTCGCGGCCAGCGCCGAGGTGGCCAAGGCAGTGGAGCTGCACACCATGAGCATGGAAGGCGACGTGATGCGCATGCGCCAGGTCGAGGCCATCGACCTGCCTGTCGGCAAGGCGGTCGCACTCAAGCCGGGCGGCCTGCACATCATGCTCATGGGCCTGAAGGCGCCGCTCAAGGAGGGCGACAAGTTTCCCCTCAAGCTCAAGTTCGAGAAGGCGGGCGAGGTGACGGTGCAGGTGAACGTGGAGGCTGCAGCGGCCTCGCACGAGAAGCACTGAGAACGCCAGCCCTAAAGGGCGAAGCGTCCATCAAGCCACGCCCGCGGAACCGGCTTTGCCGGGCCGCCAGGCGGCGCCCCTTGGGGGCAGGAGCGCCAGCGACTGGGGGGCTAATTCCTCAACATGCCCATGGCTTTCACCAAGCTGCGACGCATGCGGTTGAACGACTTCTGCAGCGTGCCGATCTCGTCGTAGCGGCTTTCCGAGAACTCGGCCAGCGACATGTCGCCCTGGCTCACGCGGCGTGCCGCGTTGGCCACCTCCCGCACCGGCCGCACCACCAGGCGCTGCAGCAGCCAGTTCAGCACCAGGAACAGCACCACGAACACCGCCACCAGCGAGCCGGTGAAGGTGAAGAAGAGGTGCTTGGCCTTCTCTTGTGGCAAGGCGGTGGGCACGGCCACCAGCTGCGCGCCCACGATCTCGTTGAGCTGCCAGCCGAAGCCGTTCTTGTCGCCGTACTTGGCGATCAGGCTCGGCGGCGCGGCCGCGGGCGTGCTGTGGCAGGCCAGGCAGGCCGGGTTGGTGATGCGGATCGGGCGCGCCACGTAGAAGAGGTCGCCTTGCGCGGCGTTCACCTCCCCTGACAGCTCCTTGAGGTTCGGGTCGGCGCGGAAGCGCTCCACCACCTCACGCTCCCACGCCGCGGGCTTGTCGCGCAGGTTGGTCGGGTTGAGCGTGGCTTCCTTGTAGCTGTAGCCCGGCTGCTTGGCCGCCAGTCGCGCCAGCGTCTCGGTGGCGGCGAAGGCGGGCACCGTCTCAGGCAGGAAGTGGCGGTCGAGCAGCGGGTCGAGGTGGGGTTTGATGTTGTCGACCGTGTAGCCGCGCACGGCGATGGCCACGTCCATCATGCGCTGCGCGTCCCGGACCACCTCGGCGCTGGCATTGGCCTGCACCAGGCGGTAGACCGTGCCACCGGCCACCACCAGCGCCAGCAGGAACATGGTGGCGAACACCAGGTTGAATCTCAGCTTCAGGTTCATGAAGGATCCCGGCAGACAACAAGAAGAACGGGAAGCGCGGGCTCAAACGAGCCAGGGCCATGGCCTGGAGGTTCAGGCGTCGGGCGCAATCTTGGACGACACCGTGGCATGGCGAAAGCGGGTGCGCTGCTCGTCGCCGTCGAGGTGCGACTCCAGGCGTTCCAGCAGTTCGCTCACCGACTCGGCGCGCTGCGATTCGTTCTCGAGCAGCAGGTCGGCAATCGGGCCCAGTTCGTGGGCCAGGGCCTCGCGCACGCGCTCGCGTTGCGCCGGCGTGATGCGGAAGCTGCGCTGCAGCGGAGCATCGAGGGCCGCGGGGGTGGTGGTGTCGAGCTCGGCCGGGGTGGTGTCGTGTGCTTCGCTGTGGCGCCGCGTGGCCCACGATGCGAGCCATTCCTGGCGTTGCTGCGGGTTGATCAGCATGCGGGCCGCTGCGGCCATGAACTCGTCTTCACTGCGGGCGTGGGCGGCGCAACGTGTCAGGTGTGGCTTGACGTTGGTGTTCAGCCGCTTGCGCAGCGAGCGCTCCACACGAGCGAAAAGGCGAGGGTTGATCAGATCAGCCATGTACCAGTGGGACGGCGCAGCGAAGTGCTCCCGAATTCTATGCGCGTGCCTTTGCCGGCAGCACCGAATTCAAGCAACGGCCCCCACAACCCGGTGCAAGTTGTAAGCAAAGATTCGTGCAATTGTTCCGCGTTGTTCCGCGCGCCTCACTTGGCGAGTGACTTGAGGGCCAGCTTGATGCCTTCGCTCACGCCCACGTCGGCCGGCAGGCTCTTGAGCGCTGCTGCCGCCTCGCGGTCGCTGTAGCCGAGCGCCACCAGTGCCTGAAGGATGTCACCTTGCGCATCGTTCGCCACGCTGGCCGGCAGGGCGAGATCCGCGCCCAGCTTGCCTTTGAGCTCGAGCAGCAGGCGCTCGGCGGTCTTCTTGCCGATGCCCGGCACCTTGATGAGGCGCCCGCTCTCCTGCAGCGACACGGCCTGCGCCAGCTCGCTCACGCTCAGGCCGGACAGGATAGACAGCGCGGTGCGCGGCCCCACCCCGGAGATCTTGACCAGCTGGCGGAAGGTGGTGCGCTCCTCGGGGGTGAGGAAGCCGAACAGCACCTGCGCGTCCTCGCGCACCACGAAGTGGGTGAGCAGGGTGACGCGCTCACCCAGCGCGGGCAGGTTGTAGAAGGTGCTCATCGGCACGTCGACTTCGTAGCCGACGCCGTTCACGTCCACCAGCAACTGGGGTGGGTTCTTCTCCGCGAGGAGGCCGCTCAGCCTGCCGATCATCGGCGGAACAGGCCCAGGCGCTGCGCTTCGAGTGCGGCTTCAGCGCGCGAGCTCACATTCAGCTTGCGGTAGATCTGCTTCACGTAGTCGGCGATGGTGTGGCGCGACAGGTTCAGCTGCACGCCGATCTCGGGCAGCGTGAAGCCCTTGGCCACCCACAGCAGCACCTCGTTCTCGCGGTCGGTGAGCGAGACGTGCGGCAGGTTCTGCGGGCGCTCCTGCGGCTTGTTCTGCTTGGCGAAGTAGGCGATGACGCGGCGCGCGATGGCCGGCGACAGCGGCGGCTCGCCCTGGCTGATGCGCTGCAGCTGCTCTACGAAGAGCTCGCGCGGCTGTTCCTTCAGCAGGTAGCCGAAAGCGCCGGCCTGCAGCGCGGGGAAGAGGTGGTCGTCGTCGTCGTGGATGGTGACCACCACCGATTGCGTCTCGGGCTGGGCTTCGCGCAGCGCGGCGACCACGTCCACGCCCGAGCCATCGGGCAGGCCGAGGTCGATCAGGGCGACCTCGAAGCGTTCGGCGGTGATGAGGGCCAGCGCGTCGTGCACGCGCGCGGCCTCGAACACATGGGCTTGCGGGAACACCTGCAAGGCCAGGGCCTTGAGCCAGGCGCGGATCTCGGGAAGGTCTTCCAGCAACAGGATCTTGTTCATGGCGGCTCGCAGGTTGCATGGCCAAAAGCGCGGCCAAAAAAGATCGTATCAGCCTGAGGCGAGCAGGGCGATGCCTGCCGGCAACAAGGTGGGCGCTTCCTACGCCGTGCCCAGCGGAAGCGTGAGGCGGATCACGGTGCCGTAGCCTGGCCCCGACTCGACCAGGCACTGCCCCTGCATTTGCTTGGCGCGGTGCTTCATGCTGGCCATGCCGTGCCCGCGGTCGAGCTTGCCGTCGAGCTCCATCGGGATGCCGCGGCCGTTGTCCTGCACCACCAGCACGAAGTCCTGCTGGCCCAGGGTGCAGCGCACCGTGCAGTGCGAGGCGCCGCTGTGCTTGATGACATTGCTCACCGCCTCACGCAGGATGCGGGTGGTCTGCACGAAGGCGCGTGCAGAAAGCTGCTGGGTCACGTCTTCGCTGGGGCTGCGCCAGTCGACCTCGACGCCGGCCTGCCCCAGGCGCGAGACGGTCTCGGCGCGCCAGTCGGCCAGCGCATCGGCCACCGGCAGTGGCTTGCCGGTGAGGCCGCGCACCGACAGGCGCATTTCTTCCAGCGCCTCGCGCGCCAGGGTGGAGATGCGCTCCGACTCGCTGGTGTGCACGATGGTCAGCAGCTTGGCGCCCAGGTCGTCGTGCAGGTCGCCGGCGATGCGCTTGCGCTCCTTCTCGGTCACCTGCTCGACGCGCAACTCGGCCATCTGCACGTAGTTGCGCTCCATCTCGGCCGTGGCCTCGGCGACACGGCTTTCCAGCGAGTTGCGTGCCGTCTCGGCGGCCTGCAGCGCCAGGGCAAAGGCCTTGAGCTGGCGCGAGCCGATCACGGCGAACACGATGGGCATGGCGAACTGCATCAACTGCCCCTGCATGTGCGGCAGCGGCAGCCATTCGTAATGGATGGCGCGATCGGCCACTGCGAGCACGCCCAACAGGGCCAGCATGCTGGCCATGGGCCAGAAGTTGCGGCGTTCTGCGCGCCATTCGATGCGCAGGTACAGCGCCATCATGACGATCACCTCCAGCACCATCAGCAGGTACCAGGCGCTGCTGACGGTGAACAGGCGCTGCGGGCCGGCCAGCACCAGTGTCAGTGGCACCAGCAGGCACTGCAGCAGCAGCAGGGCTTCGATCACGCGCGAACGCAGCGCGCCGTAGCTGAGCAGGAACTGCACCGATAGCGCGCTGAGGATCGCGAAGCCGATGCACACCAGCATCTCGGTGGTGCCGTTGTCGAACGGCATGTTCTGCAGCCAGATGCGCGCCGTGAGCGCGTTCCAGACCAGGATCACCAGGCCGAAGTAGGTGAGGTGGACCTCCTGCCGGTTGATCCAGCCAAGGAAGAGCAGGAAGGCCCCCAGCACGGTGGTGGCGATGGTGATGACCTGCACCAGCGTGATGTTCCAGAACAGGCGCGACTCGTGGTCGGCGGCCAGCAGCGCCTGCGGGCCGATGCGCACCGCCGAGAGACCACCCGAGCGCGGGCGCGAGGTCACCTTCTGCAGCGCGTAGCCCTGCACCTTGATGTCGAGCAGGTTGCCTTCGGGGCGCAGCAGGCCGGCCGGCAGGGTCACGAGCTGCGGGTAGTGGCAGTTGCGCGTCATCGGCTCGCTCATGCGGCCGCCGCTGTAGACCTTGAACCCGTTGAGCCACACCTCGGCGTTGCTGCACACCCGATCGATCGCGGCTGCGAGCAGCTGTTCATGCACGAGAGGAGCGTCGAAGTGCAGGCGGTACCAGACCGGGCCGTCTTCGCGCGGGCGGCTGTTCCACCAGTCGTCGGGCAGGTTGACGCGGCGCGAAGCGTGCTCGGCCGGAAAGTGCTCCCCCGCGCCGGCGGCGCTCACGGCCGAGCTGAGCACGATCACGTTGGCTTCGGGTTCGGTCGACCGGGCCAGCAAGCCCTGCCAGGCCAGCAGGCCGGCCAAGGCCAGGGCGCCCAGCCAGGCAGCGGTGGCAGAGATGGAGCGGCGTGTCTGCATGAGCGTCGATTGTGCAGGAGCCCGTCTCGCCTTTCGGGTGGGGCGACAATCCGCTTTTGGAAAGCTCCAGCCCGTGATCCTTCGCCACGCCTTCATCCCGCTCGACAACACCCGCCTGTCGCACCTGTGCGGCAGTGTCGATGACCACCTGCGCCAGATCGAGGCGGCCTTCGACGTGAGCATCTCGCGGCGCAACGAGTCCTTCCGCATCGAAGGCGCCAAGCCCGCCGCGGAGCGCGCGGTGGCCCTGCTGCAGACGCTGTACGAC
>NZ_DASSRA010000022.1:0-10172 GCF_035702065.1 Rhizobacter sp. | reverse complement strand
CTTGCCGTTGATGATGCGCTTGTCGGAAGCGCGAACACGGTGCGTACCGGCTGTCGACTCGACAGCTTCGGAGAGTTCGGGTGCGGAATCTTCGAAGACTGGAGACGGAGCGACCGCACGCGCTTGAGAGGTCATGCTCTGCGCGGGGCTCGCTTTGTGAGAGATCGAGGGTTTAAGGTCTTCTTCCCAAACCAACATAGTGGATTTCCTGTGCGTTCGAATTATGAGAGTGTTGTGTCTAAACACCAAGAACTTATTGACTTTGCAGCCGCTTCGCTGTTGCTGTGTCGCATCGAATTTCGATGCTGCACAGCAACCTGCATCACATCAATGTGATGCAACGAATCACTGACAGGCCTCGCATGTCGGGTCATCGATAGCGCAGAACTTCACGTCGCTTGCAGGCTCTGCATCAGCCGCCAACACGCTGGGTGCAGCGAGGCTCACAGGCGCCGAGTTGCCACTCGAAACCGCGTTCAACTGGCCTGCCTTCACCGTCGACTTCTCGGTCTGCGACGCGCTGATGGTGCGCAGGTAGTAGGTGGTCTTGAGGCCACGCAGCCAGGCGAGCTTGTAGGTCTCGTCGAGCTTCTTGCCCGACGCGCCGGCCATGTAGATGTTGAGCGACTGCGCTTGGTCGATCCACTTCTGGCGGCGAGCGGCGGCTTCGACCAGCCACTGCGTTTCGATCTCGAAGGCGGTGGCGTAGAGATCCTTCAGGTCCTCGGGCACGCGATCGATGCGGCGCAGCGAACCGTCGAAGTGCTTGAGGTCCATGACCATCACGTCATCCCACAGGCCGAGCTTCTTCAGGTCGCGCACCAGGTATTCGTTCACGATCGTGAACTCACCCGACAGGTTGGACTTGACCGACAGGTTGCCGAACGAGGGCTCGATCGAGGCGCTGACACCGATGATGTTGGAGATGGTCGCCGTCGGTGCGATCGCCACGCAGTTGGAGTTGCGCATGCCGTGCTCGCTGATGCGGCCACGCAGCAGGCTCCAGTCGAGCTTGGTGCTGCGGTCGACTTCCACGTAGCCGCCGCGCGCTTCGGCCAGCAGTTCGAGCGAGTCGATCGGCAGGATGCCGCGATCCCACAGCGAACCGCGGTAGCTGGAGTAGCGGCCACGCTCCTGCGCCAGCTCGGTCGAAGCCCAGTAGGCGTAGTAGCAGACGGCTTCCATCGACTGGTCGGCAAACTCGACCGCCGATTGCGAGGCGTAAGGCGTGCGCAGTTCGTACAGCGCGTCCTGAAAACCCATGATGCCCAGGCCGACCGGGCGGTGCCGCAGGTTGGAATCACGCGCCTTCTTGACGGCGTAGTAGTTGATGTCGATCACGTTGTCGAGCATGCGCATCGCCGTGGCGACGGTCTTCTTCAGCTTGGCGTGGTCGATCACCTTGGTGCCGTCGGGGCCGTCCTTCAGGTGGTGCACCAGGTTCACCGAACCCAGGTTGCAGACGGCGATCTCGCTCTCGTTGGTGTTGAGCGTGATCTCGGTGCACAGGTTGCTGCTGTGCACCACACCCACATGCTGCTGCGGCGAGCGCACGTTGCAGGCGTCCTTGAAGGTGATCCAGGGGTGGCCGGTCTCGAACAGCATCGAGAGCATCTTGCGCCACAGATCCTTGGCGGCCATGGTCTTGAAGAGCTTGATCTCGCCGCTGGCCGCCTTGGCTTCGTAGCGGGTGTAGGCCTCTTCGAAGGCCTTGCCGAACTTGTCGTGCAGATCGGGGCAAGTGGAGGGCGAGAACAGCGTCCAGTTGCCGCCTTCCATCACGCGGCGCATGAACAGGTCGGGAATCCAGTTCGCCGTGTTCATGTCGTGGGTGCGGCGGCGGTCGTCGCCGGTGTTCTTGCGCAGCTCCAGGAACTCTTCCAGATCCAGGTGCCAGCTTTCCAGGTAGGCGCAGACGGCGCCCTTGCGCTTGCCGCCCTGGTTGACGGCGACAGCGGTGTCGTTCACCACCTTGAGGAAAGGCACGACGCCCTGGCTCTTGCCGTTGGTGCCTTTGATGTGCGAGCCGAGCGCACGCACGTTGGTCCAGTCGTTGCCCAGACCACCGGCGAACTTGGAGAGCAGCGCGTTCTCCTTCAGCGCCTCGTAGATGCCGTCCAGGTCGTCGGCCACGGTGGTCAGGTAGCAGCTGGAGAGTTGCGAGCGGTGCGTGCCAGAGTTGAACAAGGTCGGGGTGCTCGACATGAAGTCGAAGGTCGACAGCACTTCGTAGAACTCGATGGCGCGGGCTTCGCGGTCGATCTCGTTCAGTGCCAGGCCCATGGCTACGCGCATGTAGAAGGCCTGCGGCATCTCGATGCGGACCTCATCGACGTGCAGGAAGTAGCGGTCGTACAGGGTCTGCAGGCCGAGGTAGTCGAACTGCAGGTCGCGGTCGGCCTTGAGCGCAGCGCCCAGTTTGGCCAGGTCGTACTGCAGCAGCTTGTCGTCGAGCAATTCGGCCTGCACGCCCTTCTTGATGAAGGTCGGGAAGTACTCGGCGTAGCGGGTGTGCATTTCGGCGTGCAGCAACTCTTCGCCGACGATCTCTTTGCGGATGGTGTGCAGCAGCAGGCGTGCGGTGGCGCGCGTGTAGCCCGGGTCCTTCTCGATCAGGGTGCGGGCAGCCAGGATGGCGGCCTTGTGCACTTCGTCGATGGGCACGCCGTCGTAGAGGTTGCGCTTGGTTTCGGCCAGGATGGGCTCGGGCTTCACGTCGGCGCCCAGGTCAGCGCAGGCCGACTCCACGAGCGCTTGCAGGCGTTGCATGTCCAGCGGCACGCGCTGGCCGCGGTCAGTGACCATGATGGCCGGCTCGGCGGCGACCGCCGGCACGCCCTGCTTGGCACGCTCCTGCGAACGGCGCTCGCGGTACAGCACGTAGGCACGTGCCACTTCGTGGTGGCCACCGCGCATCAGGCCCAGCTCGACGTGGTCTTGCACGTCTTCGATGTGGAAGGTGCCACCGCCCGGACGCGAACGCAGCAGGGCCCGCACCACCGACTCGGTCAGGCCGTCGACCGTCTCGCGCACGCTCGCCGAGGCCGCGCCTTGCGTGCCGTGCACCGCCAGGAAGGCTTTCATCAAGGCCACGGCGATCTTGTTGGGCTCGAAGGACACCACGGCGCCGTTGCGGCGAATGATCTGGTAGCCCTGGTAGGCCGATACGGCGGCGCCAGCCGGCGCCGCGCCGGCGCGCGGAGCAGCGGCCAGCGGGTTGGAGGCGGGGGTAGAGACGGTTTGCATGGTGTTCCCTGTCGTCATGTCGGTTGGTATCGAACTCACGAATGGGTCGAAGGCTTGTGGCCTCAGCAGCAAAAGCTGCAGCCGCCCCTGGACAGCCAGGAACGGGTAGACGTCACGTGAGAGGGGTATTGCGCCGGTAGGGGCGCCTTGCATTTCTTGCCCATTCGCTGATCCGACCAGTGAGCGCTGCCGCTTGCTGCGACAGGCCCATGAAACGGGGCGCTGATCTTGGGCATGGAGGTGTGTTTCTGGAACAGAAGGATAACACGAAGGGACACTATATCTGGGGCCTAGGGGACCATCAAGCACTACCGATAGCGTATTACCCTAGTGTGACCTTGCCCTGCGCTGGTGCCTGAAGCCGGCATGCGGGGCCAGCGCGCGCCGCTGTGACATTTGGCGCGCGAAACGGCCAACGCATGCGGCATGCGAGCCCATTTGGCGCGGCAGCGCGCGTGAACCGTGGACTCACGCGCGAGCGGCGCTGCCCGATTCAGATGTGCCCTGAGACGTTCTCGGGAAAGTACCGATCGGGCCAGCCCAGCATGCGCATCAGCAAGGGCCAGTCGAAGCCGGGACCGGGATCGCATTTACGACCAGGCGCCACATGCTCGTGGCCGACGACCGCCTCGAGCGGACAACGCCGCGCCAGCTCGTGAAGCAAGGCCGCCAGCGTGTCGTACTGCGCCGCTTCGAAGCGCTCACCTTCCAGGCCTTCGAGTTCGATGCCGATGGAGTAGTCGTTGCAGTTCTCACGCCCGTGCCATGAAGACCGGCCGGCGTGCCAGGCGCGCTGCGCACACGACACGAACTGCAGCAGTTCGCCATCGCGCCGGATCACGAAATGGGACGACACCGCCAGGCCGCGGATCTTGCGGTAGTAAGGATGGGCATCCCAATCGAGGCGGTTCGTGAACAAGCGCTCGATCCCGTCGCCGCCGTATTCACCGGGCGGCAGGCTGATGGAGTGAATGATCGCGAGGCTGACCTTCGTGCCCTCGGGCCGCGGCCCGAAGTTGGGCGACAGCAGGTGGCGCGCTTCTGGCAGCCAGCCCCCGTCGTCAGCCGACTGCGGCGTCATGAATCGTCGCTGCGCTCGCTGTCAGCGGCTTCGGGTTCACCGCCGACATGCACACCCAGGCGAGCCATGCGGTAGCGCATCTGCCGCAACGACAGGCCGAGACTCGCACCCGCCGCGGTGCGGTTGTAGCGGTAGCGCTCCAGCGCACGTTCAAGCACGTCGCGCTCGACCTCGTCCAGATAGGCCGCCAGGTCGGCGGGCAAAGGTGCCGGAGCTGGCGCCTGTGCTGAAGCCTGCTGGGGCGCTGGCGCCGAAGCCAGCGGCACGCTCGGCGCGGTCACCTCGGTCTCCAGCCCCAGATCGAGTGCACCGAGATCGGCCACGTCGATCACCTCGCCGCCCGCAAACGCGACGGCACGATGCAGCAGGTTTTCCAACTCGCGCACGTTGCCGGGGAAACCGTAGCGACCGAGGTAGGCCAAGGCCTCGCGCGTCAACTGAGGAGGTGGCGACACACCCGCATCGCGCGAGATGCGTTCGAGCACGCGCTGGCAGATGGCTGGCAGGTCTTCCAGCCGCTCGCGCAGCGGGGGCACGCGGATCTGGATCACGTTGAGGCGGTAGTACAGGTCTTGCCGGAAGCGGCCCGCCAGCACCTCGGCGCCGAGGTCCTTGTGGGTGGCACTGAGCAGCCGCACGTTGACGGCCTGTTCGCTGACAGCACCCACCGGGCGCACCGAGCGCTCCTGAATCGCGCGCAGCAGCTTGCTCTGCATGGCCAGGGGCAGGTCGCCGATCTCGTCGAGGAACAAGGTGCCACCGTTGGCCGCCTGGAAGAAGCCTTCGCGGTCGTCGGCCGCACCCGTGAATGAGCCCTTGCGGTACCCGAAGAACTCGGCCTCCAGCAGGTGTTCGGGAATGGCGCTGCAGTTCACCGCGATGAAGGGCTGGCCGGCGCGCGGGCTCACCTCGTGGATCGAGCGCGCGACCAGCTCCTTGCCGGTACCCGATTCACCGTTCACCAAGACCGGCGCCATGCTGCGCGCCACCTTGTCGACGAGCGCGCGCACCTGCTGCATGGCGGCCGACTGCCCGGCCATGCGGTTCATCGCCTGGCTGACGGCAACCGGTGGCGAGGCGACAGCCGCCGGTTGCACCACACGCTGCGGCTGAGTGCCGTTCTCCGAAGGCAGGCTCGAAGGCACCATGGTCGGGACGGTCGAGGCGGTGCGGCCGAGGGCCGAGGCCACCACGGCCCGGAACTGCTTCAGATCGACCGGCTTGGTGAGGTAGTCGTAGGCGCCAGCCTTGAGCGCCTCGACCGCGTTCTCGGCCGAGCCGTAGGCGGTGATCACGATGGCCTTCTCGCGCCGGCCGGTCTCTTCGAGGCGACGCAGCAGGTCGAGGCCCGTGCCATCGGGCAGACGCATGTCGGTGATGACGGCGCTGTAGGTGCGGTCTTTCAGGTGCAGCAGCGCGTCTTCGACGGTGCCGGCCGTTTCGACGTCGTAGCCTTCACGCAGCAGGGTCAGTTCATAGAGCGTGCGCAAGTCCGGCTCGTCGTCGACGACCAGCAAGCTGAAGTGCGAAGGTGAGCTCATGAGGCGAGGTGGAGTCGGGCTTCGGTGGCGGCGTCTGCCGACAAGGCCTGGCGGCGCATCGCAACGGAAAACTCGTTGCGGTTCGGGTCGGAAGCGCTGCGCAAGCGGTAGTCGATGCGCGCGCCGTAGCGCTCGCAAAGTTCGCGGCAAATATACAGGCCCAACCCTGTTCCGCGGCTGCGTGTGGAGAAGAAGGGCTCGAAGAGATAGCGCTCGACGTCCGGCGGAATGGGTGCGCCGTCACTGGCCACGCTGAGGACGGCGTGGGTCTCATCGCGCACCGCCAGGCGCAGGCGAACGGCGGCCGGCACCTTGGTGGCGTGGCGGTAGCCGTTGTCAAGGAGGTTGACCAACACCCGGCGCAGGTGCTCGCCGTCGAAGACCACCCCAACGGGTTCGTCGGGCAGGCTCACCTGCAGCACACTGTGGTCGCCCAGGGTCATGCCGGTGGTCCGCGCCCATTCAACGCAGACGGCAGCCACCACGGCAGTGGCGTCGATGGCGACCACGGCCTGCACGTCGGTGGGGGCCACCTCCATCACGTCGTCAACGATGCGCTTGAGGCGCTCCACGTTGTCCGAGACCATGCGCGTGAGCTGGCGTTGCGACGGTGTCGTGGCATCTTCGGCCATCAGCGCATTGGCCTGCGAGATGGCGGCCAGCGGGTTGCGGATCTCGTGCGCGATGCCGGCCGACACGCGACCCATGGCGGCCAGTTTCTCCTGCCGCGTGCGCGCCTGCATGCTGCGCACGTCTTCGAGGAACATCACGCACAGCTCTTCGCTTGCCTGGGGTTCGCGGCGGCGGGTGAAACGCATGCGCACGCGCAGGGTGCGGGCCGGCGCCCCATCGAAGTCGATCAGCACGTCGCGCCCGGCCTCCGGCCAGGACGCCTCGGCGAACGCACGCTCCACCGACTTGACCAGGCTGCCCCACGCCTCCACGCCGCGCAGCTGGAAAGGCGCTTCGCGGCACATGCCCTCCGGCGCGAGCAGACCACGCGCGGCAGGGTTGGCTGCCCGCACGCGGCCGCGGCGGTCGACCACCAACACGCCTTCCTGCATCTCTTCAATCACCAGCCGGTTCAGCTGGGCCTGCTGGCGTGCCAGCTCCAGACTGCCCTTGGCCGTGAGTTCTTCGCGGGCCAGGCGGCCCGCCAGCTCGCCAGCCAACAAGGTGATGACGAAGAAGCCACTGCCGGCGAGAGCTGCCTGGGTCATCAGCAGCGTGACATCGCCCCCGGCCAGCACGCCCAAGGTGGCGATGCCGAGCAGCGCCAGCGTCACGATCGCGGCGGTGGCCAAGGCGATCAGCCGGGGCGTCAGCACGCCGGCCATCAGGACCGGCAGCACCAGCAAGGCCACGTAGTTCAGACTGGCTGCGGGCGATAGCAAATGCAAGGCCGTGAAGCAAACGATGTCCACGCCGATGGTGGCCAGCCACTGCGGGCTATGCAGCCTGGCCAGCGACTTGGGTGCAGCCGCGCGCCGGTAGCGCGGTAAGGCCCATAGCGTCAAGGCGAGCACGGCATAAGCCACGCTCACCACGATCACGGGCAGTGCCGGGCGCACGCTGAAGATGCCAGCGATCGCCACCGTGGCGATCAGGGCAACGCCGAGGGCAGCCCGTGCCGCGACGAAGGCGCTGTAGATGCGCTGGAACGCCGTCTGACCTGAACCGATGATGCGGCGTGCCTGGCGGGTGAGGAAGCGCGAGTCGGATTCGGCGTCGCGCACAGCGGCCCAGCTGCCGTCGTAACGCGACTCTTCTTCAGAGGCACGCGGGTCGTCACGCAACTGGGTGTCGCCGTCGACCCCCAGAGCGCCGAACCACGATTCGTCGGCGGGCCGTGGACGCGGTGCCACGGAGGCACGCCGACGGTCCGAACTGCGCCGGTCGGCCCCGCGCGGCGCTCCTGCCATCAGCTGCCTCGCCTGCTTTCGTACGCGGCGCGGTGCGCCTCACCGCAGAATACGCCCCCCCGCCCCGGCAGCGCTTCACTGCGGGGCAGGTGAACGCCGCACTGGGCGCAGGCCACCATCTCTTCATTCTTCGGCGATGACGGCTGAGCGGGGGTCGGCGGCAGATGGGGTTTGCGCAAGCTGCGCATCAACCACAACACGCCGGCGATCACCGCGATCACGATCAGGAACTTCATGCCCCCATGCCTTTCAACTCAGTGCCTTCATGCGATCGGCCGCTGCAACAACACCTCGAGCACGAAGCGCGAACCGGCATACGCCAGCAGCAGCAGCACGGCACCTGCATACAAGCCGCGGATCGCGCGGCGCCCTCGCCACCCCAAAGTTTGGCGCCCCGTGAGCAGGCCGGCAAATACCACCCAAGCCAACACCGAGAAGACCGTCTTGTGATCCCAGCGCCAGGGGTTCGAGAACCACCAGCCGAGCACGAGGGTGGCCGACAACAGCGAAAAGCCCGCGGCGACGAACTGGAAGGTCAGGCGCTCCAGGCGCAGCAGCGGCATGCCAGCGCCACCCGCCGTCTTGAGTCGCATCTGGCGTTCGGCGTTGTCGAGCATGGCCGCATGCAGGACGGCCGCGCCGAAGAGGCCATACGACGCAATCCCCAGCGCCCAGTGCAGAGGCGCCCAGTTCGACGCCGCCTGCGGCCTGAACTCGCCGGGAAACGCCACCGCAAGCCCCACCGCCACCATGCCCAGGCAGGCCAGCGTGCGGCGCACACCGGGCAGCGGCAACCAGCGGCTCTCGACCGCATAGACCGCTAGCACCAGCCACAAGGTGGCCGAAAGCGCCGGTGCAAAGCCGAAGCGGGCGCCGGGCAGCGGGCTGCCGATCCCCGCCATGTCGACCACGATCGCCACCGCATGGGCGAGCCAGGCCAGGAACAATGCGCGTCGCGGCCAGGGGCCGGACGATTCGTCGCGCAACACGGCTGCGGCCGCATAGGCCAGCAAGGCGAGCACGCTCGGTATCCACAGCGCAAACATGGCAGGGGCGTGGGTCGCTCCCTCGGAGCCCGACGATAAAATCATCGTCACAGTGTACTTTCGCGTGCCCGGGTTCCCGTGCATCGCCCTCCTCCATGGCTTCTGCCCTCACCGACCGCCTGAGTCGACTCGTCAAGACGATGCGCGGCCAAGCCCGCATCACCGAAAGCAACGTCCAAGACATGCTGCGCGAAGTGCGCATGGCCTTGCTCGAAGCCGACGTGGCCCTGCCCGTGGTGCGCGACTTCATCGCCCGCGTGAAAGAAAAGGCGCTCGGCGCCGAGGTGGTGGGCTCGCTCTCGCCTGGCCAGGCGCTGGTGGGCATCGTCAATCGCGAACTTGCCGCCACCATGGGCGAAGGCGTGGCCGACATCAACCTCGCCGCGCAACCGCCGGTGGTGATCCTGATGGCTGGCCTGCAAGGCGCGGGCAAGACCACCACCACCGCCAAGCTGGCCAAGCACCTGATCGACAAGCGCAAGAAGAAGGTGCTGACCGTTTCGGCTGACGTGTACCGCCCTGCCGCCATCGAGCAGTTGAAGACGGTCACCAAGCAAGCCGGTGCCGAGTGGTTCCCCTCCACCGCCACCGACAAGCCCGCCGACATCGCCAACGCCGCGCTCGACTACGCCCGCAAGCACTACTTCGACGTGCTGCTGGTCGACACCGCCGGCCGGCTGGCCATCGACGAAGCGCTGATGAAGGAGATCGCCGAGCTGCACGCCGCACTCAAGCCGGTGGAAACGCTCTTCGTCGTCGACGCCATGCAGGGCCAGGACGCGATCAACACCGCCAAGGCCTTCAAGGAAGCCCTGCCCCTCACCGGCATCGTGCTCACCAAGACCGACGGCGATTCGCGCGGCGGCGCCGCGCTGTCGGTGCGGCAGATCACCGGGGCGCCGATCAAGTTCGCCGGCGTCAGCGAGAAGATCGACGGCCTGGAAGTCTTCGACGCGCAACGCCACGCCGGCCGCGTGCTGGGCATGGGCGACATCGTCGCCCTGGTCGAAGAGGTGCAGAAGGGTGTCGACGTCGCCGCCGCGCAGAAGCTGGCCGACAAGCTCAAGTCGGGCGACGGCTTCGACCTCAACGACTTCCTCGCGCAAATCAGCCAGATGAAGAAAATGGGCGGTCTCTCCGGCCTGATGGACAAGCTGCCCACCCAGATGACTGGCAATGCCGCCAAGCTCGGCCAGGCTGACATGGACCGCGCCGAGCGCGACATGCGGCGCATGGAGGGCATGCTGAACGCCATGACCGCCAAGGAGCGCCGCCAGCCCGCGCTGCTGCTGGAGGGCAAGACCAAGGCCAGCCGCAAGCGCCGCATCGCGCAGGG
>NZ_DASSRA010000021.1:0-2223 GCF_035702065.1 Rhizobacter sp. | reverse complement strand
ATGGACGCGATCTACACCACCAAGGTGGGCACGGCCGAGGCCGACCTCGTGATCGCCTGCGACCCCATCGTCGCGGCCAACAAGAGCACGCTGGCGGTGATGCGCGAAGGCCGCAGCTACGTGGCGCTCAACACCCACGGCTCGCCGACCGCCGCCTTCGTGACCAACCCCGACTGGCAGTTCCCCGCCGCCAGCTGCGAGGCGGCCATCACCGCCGCGGCCGGTCAAACGCACGTGGGCATGTTCGATGCCGAACAGCTGGCGGTCGCATTGGTCGGCGATTCGCTCTACACCAACCCGCTGATGCTGGGCTATGCGTGGCAGCAG
Source organism: Rhizobacter sp. (assembly GCF_035702065.1). GTDB lineage: Bacteria > Pseudomonadota > Gammaproteobacteria > Burkholderiales > Burkholderiaceae_C > Rhizobacter. Next base: position 1,896 of record NZ_DASSRA010000021.1, on the reverse strand, counting down.
GGCCGCGTGCCGCTGAGCCTGGCGTCGCTGCTGCGCGCCATCGAGCTCAATGGCGTGCAGGTCGAGAACAACAAGGCCGCCTTCGAGTGGGGCCGCCGCGCGGCGCACGACCTGGCGGCGGTGAAGGCGCTCACCCAGGCGGCGCAGGTGATCGAGTTCGTGCGCAAGCCGGGTGGCAAGCTCGAAGACATCGTGGCGCAGCGCGTGGCGTTCCTCACCCAGTACCAGAACGCGGCCTACGCGGCCCAGTACCAGGCCTTCGTCGAGAAGGTACGCGTGGCCGAAGCACCCCTCAACGGCACCAGACTCAGCGCCGCCGTCGCACGCTACCTCTTCAAGCTGATGGCCTACAAGGACGAGTACGAGGTCGCGCGCCTGCACACCGACAAGAGCTTTCTCGACAAGATCGGCGCGCAGTTCGAAGGCGACTTCACGCTGCGCCACCACCTGGCCCCGCCGCTGCTGGCGAAGAAGAACGACAAGGGCGAGTTGCAGAAGCAGGCCTACGGCCCCTGGGTGCGTTCGGCCTTCGGCGTGCTGGCCAAGCTGAAGGGCTTGCGCGGCACGGCCTTCGACCCCTTCGGCCACACCGAGGAGCGCAAGACCGAGCGTGCCCTGATCGGCGAGTACCGCGCCAGCATCGACGAACTGCTGCGCGGCCTGAACGCCGGCAACCACGGCCAGGCCGTGGTCATCGCCAGCATCCCCGAAGACATCCGCGGCTACGGCCACGTGAAGGCGCGCCACCTGGCGGCCGCACGCGCCAAGTGGGACGGCCTGATGTCTCAGTGGCGCGCGTCAGGCAACCAGCAGGCCGCCTGAGCGCTCAGAACTGGAGAAACGAGAGGCCAAAGCCAATGCTGTTCTGGCGGAAGTTGTAGTCGGTCAGCGTCTCGCCATACCCACTGAAGGCCTGCACGAACCAGCGCACGCCGTTGGGCTGGTCGCGGAAGACGGGGTAGCTCCACTCGAACTGCAGCGAGGTGCCCTTCGAGGCCGGGCGGATCTGCAGCCAGGCGGTGGCCGCGCCCGGCGCCCAGCTCAGGTCGAACTCGAAGTGGCCCCGGTAGTCGACCAGGTCGGGGTTGTTGTCGCGCTCGTAGGGCTCGTCGAAACGCTGGTTGAAGCGCGCGTTGAGCGACCAGTCGCCGCGCTCGATGCCGGCGCCCAGGTAGGCGCGATTCCAGCTGCGCGAGAGCGGGTCGGACTGCCCGTTCGACTGGTGCGCGATGCCGAACTGCGTGTAGCGCCACTTCCAGCCCCCGGGCAGGTCGCGCAGGCCCTCGGCGGTGGGCAGGATGTACATGCCCTCGGGTTCGTAGTCGGTGTTGCGGAAGGGCTTGGAATCGGTGCCGTTCCAGATCTGCCACATGGCCACCTCGCTGAAGGCGAGCCAGACATCGCCGCCCGGCAGCAGCACGTCCTGCAGCACCTTGGTGCGCAGCGAGATCTGGAACTTGGCCTCGACGTTGCGGTAGTTGGGCTTGGGCACCGGCGCCTGCGTGGGCGACTGCGGGTTGCGGTTCACCTGGCTGGTCGCGTGCAGCGGCGCGATGAAGTTGCTGCGGTAGCCCAGCAGGTTGAAGGTGCCGCGCTTGTCCCGGGCATCGAGCTCCCAGAACTTGGAGAGCAGGCTCCCGTCGCCGTTCTTCTCGGTGCCGGGCGTGACCGCCACGTCCTTCGGGGCGATCTCCGAGGTCGGTGTCGGTGAGGTGATGGCTTCGAGCGGCGTGGCGGCAGGGGCCGGAACGGCCTGCGCCCTGCCGGCCAGCCGGTCGTAGCACGCCAGGCGGTCGGCGGCCTGGCCGATGGCGGCACATTCCTGAAGCGTCGGCGGGGGCGGTGTGCCTTGCGCATGCGCCGGGGCCACCAGGGCCGGCAGCAGCAAGGGAGCAA
>NZ_DASSRA010000020.1:0-21622 GCF_035702065.1 Rhizobacter sp. | reverse complement strand
GACATGGACCGCGCCGAGCGCGACATGCGGCGCATGGAGGGCATGCTGAACGCCATGACCGCCAAGGAGCGCCGCCAGCCCGCGCTGCTGCTGGAGGGCAAGACCAAGGCCAGCCGCAAGCGCCGCATCGCGCAGGGCGCCGGGGTGCAGATCCAGGATGTCAACCGCATGCTCAACCAGTTCGAGCAGATGCAGGGCATGATGAAGAAGATGAAGGGCGGTGGCCTGATGAAAATGATGAAGCGCATGGGCGGCATGAAGGGCCTCGGCGGCCCCGGCGGCCTGCGCTGACCGACCGCCCCGAGGGCCTTTCCGATTGACCATGCCCCGCGAGGCAGCTATGGTCAGTATCCACACACACTTGTCGTACAACTGACATGCAAACGCTTCTGATCGTCGGCGGGCTGATCCTGCTCGTCGCCTTGTTGTGGCTATGGAAGCGACAGCAATCGCCGCGTGGGGCGTCGTCGTCCCAGCGCGGCAAATCCCGCTCCAATGACGACGGCTCCGACACCCTGATGCACTGGCACCCGCAAGCCACGCGCATCATGACCACGCCCGAACGGAAGGCCTACGCCGCCCTTCGCGCCGGCCTGCCCGAGCACATCATCCTGGCCCAGGTGCCGCTGGCCCGCTTCCTGAAGGTGCCGACCCGCCATTCCTACTCGGAATGGCTGCGCCGCGTCGGCGTGTTGTGCGCCGACCTGGTGGTGTGCGACAGCGTCTCGCAGGTGATCGCGGTGGTCGACATCCGCGCCCCCGAATCTCAGGAAAACGACCGCGCCAAACAGCGCCACTCCCGCATGGACCGCGTGCTGAAGGCCGCCGAGATCCCGCTGCACATCTGGCGCGAAGATGCCTTGCCCAACTCGATCGGGGCACGCAACGCCATTCTCAAGATGCCGGTCGACGCGCCTTCCGCCACGGCCGCCGCACCCACCTCGCCGGCCGGCCTGCAACCAACCCGGCCGGCCCAGGCGGCCACGCCGCGCCAACCCGCTGCAGTGGCGACAGACGACGACGGCTTCGAGCAGCGTGATCCGCCCTCGTCGACCTGGTTCGACGAACTCGATTCGTCTTCCGTGCCACTGGCACCGACGCCCATGCCGCCTCGCGGCTCGGGCGGCCCCTCGATCCGCTGAGCCTGCGTCAGCTCAGCAAGGCCTGCGCGAACTCTCGCGCATCGAAGGTCTGCAGGTCTTCGAGCTTTTCGCCCACGCCGATGAAGTAGACCGGGATCGGCCGCTCGCGGGCGATCGCTGCCAACACGCCGCCCTTGGCCGTGCCATCGAGCTTGGTCACGATCAAGCCGGTGAGTTGCAATGCATCGTCGAAGGACTTGACCTGCGACAGTGCGTTTTGCCCCGTGTTGCCGTCCACCACCAGCAGCACTTCGTGGGGCGCGCCGCCCTGCGCCTTGCCGATCACGCGCTTGATCTTCTTGAGCTCTTCCATCAGGTGAACCTGCGTGGTGAGCCGGCCCGCGGTGTCGGCGATCACCACGTCGCAACCGCGTGACTGGCCGGCGACCACGGCGTCGAAGCTCACGGCGGCCGGGTCGCCGCTTTCCTGGCTGACGATCTCGACCGCCTGGCGCGCGGCCTGCGGCCGATCGGCCCGCTCGGCCCAGACCGCCAGCTGTTCGCGCGCCGCGGCGCGGAAGGTGTCGGCCGCTGCGAGCAATACCTTCTGGCCGCCATCGGCCAGGTGCCGCGTGAGCTTGCCGATGCTGGTCGTTTTGCCGGCGCCGTTCACGCCCACCACCATCATCACCGTCGGCCGCTGCTCGCCGACCTGGAGCGACTTCTCAAGTGGCTTGAGCAGTTCGGCCACTGCATCGGCCAACAGGCCCTTCACCGCGGCGGGGTCGGTGGCGCGCGCTTCCTTCACCCGGCGTTTCAGATCGGCCAGCAGAAACTCCGTGGCTTTCACGCCCGCATCGGCCATCAGCAGCGCGGACTCGAGGTCTTCGTAGAGCGCATCGTCAATCTGCGTTCCGGTGAAGACCCGGGCGATGCCCGTGCTCGTCTTGCGCAACCCGCCGCGCAGCTTGTCCAGCCACGAAGCGCGCTCGGCCTGTGCAGGCTCCGGCGGGGGCACGGTAGAGGGTGCAACGCTCGGCGCCATGGCGTCGGGCACCACGGGTTTTTTCTTGAAGAAGCTGAACATGTGAATCGGTTGGCAGGTCGCAGCAAGCGACCACAAAAGTGATGGTTATAATGCGCGGCTCAGGCGCTTTAGCTCAGCCGGTTAGAGCGACGGAATCATAATCCGCAGGTCCGGGGTTCGAATCCCTGAAGCGCCACCAGAATCTGTTCCACCTGCGGCTCCCGGTCTCACCGACTCGGAGCCGTTGTTGTTTGTGGTTCATCTTTCTCCCCTCAACAGCCACTGGATCTACACCATGTACCGCTGTCTCATCGCTGCCGTTGCCACCGTCACCCTTGTCCTGCCGGCCGCAGCCCAGGTGCAACGCAGCTTCCCCCAGAACGCCTTGCGCGGCACCATCGCCTTCGGCACGCCGCCGCAGGTCGTGCTCAACGGCAAGCCCACTCAACTGGCTCCCGGCGCTCGCATTCGCGGGCTCAACAACCTGCTGGAAATGTCGGGCGCACTCGTGGGTGCGAAGGGCTCCGTCAACTACACCATCGACCAGGCCGGGCTGGTGAAAGACGTCTGGATCCTGCGCAAGGAAGAGATCGCGATGAAGCCCTGGCCCGAGACGCTGGAGCAGGCGCAGACGTGGTCGTTCGACCCGGTCGCGCAGACCTGGACCAAGCCCTGACGAGGCCGCGTCATGACGACCAGCGCCTCCAAGAAGGTCTTCATCAAGACCTTCGGCTGCCAGATGAACGAGTACGACTCGGACAAGATGGCCGACGTGCTCGCCGCGGCCGAAGGCTATGAACCCACCAACGATGTCGAACAGGCCGACCTGATCCTCTTCAACACCTGCTCGGTGCGCGAGAAGGCGCAGGAGAAGGTCTTCAGCGACCTCGGTCGGGTGAAACACCTCAAGGCCAAGGGCGCCATGATCGGCGTCGGCGGCTGTGTGGCCAGCCAGGAAGGCGCCGCCATCATCGAGCGCGCGCCCTATGTCGATGTGGTGTTCGGCCCGCAGACCCTGCACCGCCTGCCGCAGATGCTGGCGCAACGCCGGCACGAGCGCCGCCCGCAGGTCGACATCAGCTTTCCCGAGATCGAAAAGTTCGACCACCTGCCGCCCGCACGGGTGGAAGGCGCAACCGCATTCGTCTCCATCATGGAAGGCTGCTCCAAGTACTGCAGCTACTGCGTCGTGCCCTACACGCGCGGCGAAGAGGTCTCTCGCCCGTTCGACGATGTGCTGGCCGAAGTGGCCCGTCTCGCCGAGCAAGGCGTGAAGGAGGTCACGCTGTTGGGCCAGAACGTCAACGCCTACCGCGGCGCGATGGGCGAGACGGACGAGATCGCCGACTTCGCCCTGCTGATCGAATACGTGGCGCAGATCCCCGGCATCGCACGCATCCGCTACACCACCAGCCACCCGAACGAGTTCACGCAGCGACTGATCGACGTCTACGCCCGCGTGCCACAGTTGGTGAACCACCTGCACCTGCCTGTGCAGCACGGCAGCGACCGCATTCTGATGGCCATGAAGCGCGGCTACACCGCCATGGAGTACAAGAGCACGGTACGCAGACTGCGCGCGGTGCGGCCCGACATCAGCCTCTCCAGCGACTTCATCGTCGGCTTCCCAGGCGAGACCGAAGACGACTTCAACAAGATGATGAAGCTGATCGACGACATCGGCTTCGACAGCAGCTTCAGCTTCATCTTCAGCCCGCGGCCCGGCACACCCGCCGCCGCGCTGCACGACGACACCCCTCAAGACCTGAAGCTCAAGCGGCTGCAGCACCTGCAGGCGGTGATCGAGGCCAACCAGCGCCGCATCGGCCAATCGCGCGTGGGCACGGTACAGAAGATCCTGGTCGAAGGCAGCTCGCGCAAGGACGCAACCGAGTTGATGGGCCGCACCGAGTGCAACCGCATCGTCAACTTCAAGGGGCAACCGCGCCTCATCGGCCAGATGATCGACGTACTCGTCACCCAGGCGTACCCGCACTCGCTGCGGGCCGAGGTGGTGACGAGCGACAGCCCAACGGTCGCGCTCGCCGTCTGAGGAGGCTACCCGCGGCGCGGGCCCCAGCCGGCCCACCAGAGGGCCAGCGCGCAGGCAACCACCATCGCGCCGTAGGTGACCATCTTGCCGTCGTGGCCCGTCCACAGCAGACCGGCAACCAGAGCCAGCGCCGACGCCACGACCGCCCACAGCGCCATGCGCCAGGGCGAGACGCCTTTCAGGTCACGCCACCACAGCAGCTTGGCCAGCCAGGCGGTCAGCACACCCACACCGAGTGCCGGCGCGAAGAAATTCAACAGATGCCACAACCCATCCAACGCGCCCATCGCGCACTCCCAGACCCGGCTCTCAAAGGGTTCCAACGGGCATTCACCCCGGGAACGACGCGAAATTTTATAATCTGAGAATGAGCGTTTTCGCCCTCGGCCTGAACCACACAACGGCCCCGCTGGATCTGCGGGGCCGCTTTGCGTTCTCGCTTGAGCAACTGGCGCCCACGCTGCAGGAGTTTCGCGGTCGCGTGACGCCTGGCACGGGCGCTCCCGAAGTGGCGCTGCTCTCCACCTGCAACCGCACCGAGCTGTACTGTGCCGCGGGCCCCGAGATGGTGACGCCTGCGGTTGACTGGCTGGCCCGCCGCGGCGGCGTCGAAAGCCACCAGCTGATGCACCACGCCTACGTGCTCGAAGGCGGAGCCGCCGCGCGGCATGCCTTCCGCGTGGCCAGCGGGCTCGACTCGATGGTGCTGGGCGAGCCGCAGATCCTCGGCCAGATGAAGCAGGCCGTGCGCGAGGCCAACACGGCCGGCACGCTGGGTACGACGCTGCACCAGATGTTCCAGCGCTCCTTCGCCGTGGCGAAGGACGTGCGCACCTCCACCGAGATCGGCTCGCACTCCATCAGCATGGCCGCCGCCGCGGTGCGGCTGGCCTCGCAGCTGTTCGAAGACCTGCACGAGACAAAAGTGCTGTTTGTCGGCGCCGGCGAGATGATCGAACTCGTGGCCACGCACTTTGCCGCGCGGCAGCCACGCGCCATCGCTGTCGCCAACCGCACGCTGGAGCGCGGCGAAAAGCTCGCCAGCCGCTTCGGTGCCGAAGCCCTGCGCCTGGCCGACCTGCCCGCCCGCCTGGGCGAGTTCGATGCGGTGATCTCCTGCACCGCAAGCTCGGTGCCCATCATCGGTCTGGGCGCCGTCGAGCGTGCCCTCAAGGCGCGCAAGCACCGCCCGATGTTCATGGTCGACCTGGCCGTGCCGCGTGACGTGGAGCCTGAGGTCGCTCGCCTGTCCGACGTCTACCTCTACACCGTCGACGACCTCTCTGCGCTGGTGCAGGGCGCGGGCGAGAAGCGGCAAGCCGCGGTGCAGCAGGCCGAGGCCATCATCGAGAGCGGCGTGCAGAGCTTCGTGCACTGGCTGGGGCAACGCGGCTCGGTGCCGCTGATCCAGGCCCTCAATGCACAGGCAGACGACTGGCGCAGCGCCGAGATCGCGCGTGCGCGCAAGCTCCTGGCCAAAGGCGAAGACATCGAGGCCGTGCTGGAAGCGCTGTCGCGCGGCCTCACGCAGAAGATGCTGCACGGCACCCTGGCCGAGTTGCACGCTGCCGATGGCGAACACCGCGCCCAGCTCGCGCAAACCGTGTCGCGGCTCTTCCTGCGCGGCAACGCGCGCGATCCGGCCGACGACAAGAACAGCGACAAGTACTAGCGACGCAGCGCCCGCCGCACCGGCGGAGCGTTCGTGCGCTTGCATTCAGCAGACCTCGCACCGGCTCCGCCTCCTTCACCCGGAGCCCGCATGAAAGATTCACTTCGCCAACAGTTCGAGCGCCTCGCCATGCGGCTGGCCGAACTCGACGCGATCCTGGCCGACCCTCAGGTGGCCAGCGACATGAACCGATACCGCAGCCTCACCCGCGAACATGCCGAGGTCGGCTCGCTGGTGGAGCGCTTTCGCCAGTACGAGCAGCGCGAGCGCGACCTCGCCGCCGCCCGCGAGATGCTGGGCGACGCCGAAATGGCGGAGATGGCGCAAGAAGAAGCCACCGCAGCCGAAGCCGACATCGAGCGCCTGCACGCCGAACTGCAGACCGCCTTGCTGCCGCGTGACCCCGATGACGGGCGCAACGCCTTCCTCGAGATCCGCGCCGGTACCGGCGGCGACGAGTCGGCGCTGTTTGCGGCCGACCTGCTGCGCATGTACCTGCGCTATGCCGAGCGCCAGGGTTGGCGCACCGAGGTGATGTCGGAGAGCATGTCCGACCTCGGTGGTTACAAGGAAGTGGTGCTGCGCATCGAGGGTGACGACGTCTACGCGCGTCTCAAGTTCGAGTCGGGCGGCCACCGCGTGCAGCGCGTGCCCGCCACCGAGACGCAGGGCCGCATCCACACCAGCGCCTGCACGGTGGCCGTGATGCCCGAGCCGGATGAAACCGAAGAGATCCAGCTCAACCCGGCCGAGCTGCGCATCGACACCTTCCGCGCCAGCGGCGCGGGTGGCCAGCACGTGAACAAGACCGACAGCGCCATCCGCGTCACCCACCTGCCCACCGGCATCGTGGCCGAATGCCAGGACGACCGCTCGCAGCACCGCAACAAGGCCAAGGCCCTGGCCGTGCTGGTCGCGCGGCTGCGCGAGAAAGACCGCAGCGAGCGCGCAGCGAAGGAAGCCGCCACCCGCAAGGGCCTGATCGGCAGCGGCGACCGCAGCGACCGGATCCGCACCTACAACTTCCCGCAGGGCCGGCTCACCGATCACCGCATCAACCTCACGCTGTACAAGCTGCAGGCCATCATGGAAGGCGAGCTGGACGACGTGCTGGGCGCCTTGCAAGCCGCCCGCGCTGCCGAGCAGCTGGCCGAATTGGAAGGACGCAGCACGTGAGCACAGTCGCCGCGCTGCTGGCCGAAGCCCGCACCCTGGGCATGGATCGCCTGGATGCCCAGTTGCTGCTGGCTCACGTGCTCGGGCAGTCGCGCAGCTGGCTGCTGGCGAATGACGACGCCAGCCTGAACGCCGACCAGCTGCATCGCCTGCGCAGCTTCTTCAAGCGGCGCGCCGGTGGTGAGCCGCTCGCCTACCTCGTCGGCGAGAAAGAGTTCCACGGGCTCACCTTGCGCGTCTCACCCGCCGTGCTGGTGCCGCGGCCCGACACCGAAACGCTGGTGGATTGGGCCATCGAGCTGATGACCCCGTCGTCCGCCGTGCTCGACATGGGCACCGGCAGCGGCGCCGTTGCCCTGGCCCTGAAACACGCGCATCCGCAGGCGCAGATCACGGCACTGGACGCCAGTGCGCCGGCCCTGGCCGTGGCACGCGAGAACGGTAAGCGCCTGCGCCTGGAGGTGGAATGGTTGCTCAGCGACTGGTGGCAGCAGCTCGAAGGCCGGCGCTTCGACCTGATCGTAAGCAACCCACCCTACATCGCGGGTGACGACGCCCACCTTGCTGCGTTGCAACACGAACCGATGCAGGCACTCACGCCTGGTGGCGATGGCCTGGATTCTCTGCGCCAGATCATTGCCGGCGCCCGCACGCACCTGTCGCCTGGCGGATGGCTCCTGCTGGAGCACGGCTACGACCAAGCTGCGGCCGTGGCGGACCTGTTGCGCCAGCATCGGTTCCAAGACGTCACGACTCGACACGATTTGGCCGGCCACACGCGCTGCACTGGAGGCCGGCAGAGCTGAAAACAGACACTGTTGCGGCATTGCTGCACATCGCACGCTTGAGCCCTCATCCGAATGGTGGAAGAGCCTACACACGGGCCGGCAAGCGGCGTAGCATGACCCGAAATTCCTCGCTCGAGCACCAGCCCGGCGCTTGGGCCCTCAGGAGAAAAATCATGTGCAGGTTCGTTCGGTTCTGGGTGGGTGCAGTGGCTTTGGCCGCTTCGGCCGCACATGCCGCGCCGGGCGAAGGCCAGCACTACCAGTCGGACGAGCAGGCCTGGGAGGGCCTCAAAGGCCGGCTCACGCTCGGCACCACGGTCACCCCATTCCGTGCTGATTTCGGCGTCGTCACTGGCGACGAGCAGAAGGTCTCCAGCCTGAGCGTGATGGGTGACTACTACTTCACCCGCCCCTGGCTCGGCACGCGCGGCGGCCTGCGCGCCACCAGCGGCCTGTTGCTGGGCCCGCGCAGTTCGCTGTGGAGCAGCCCCTCGGCGATGGAGCACCGCAGCGGCCCCGACACCACCACCGAACCCACCAGTACCCTGCCGTACCTGGGTGTGGGCTACACCGGCCTGTCAAGCAAAGGCGGCTGGGGTCTTTCCGCCGACCTGGGCCTGATGGCCTATTCGCGCTCGAACATGCGGCTGGGCACGCAAAGCCTGGACGACACCATGCGCGATCTGCGCTTCTCACCACTGCTGCAGTTCGGCGTCTCGTACTCGTTCTGAGCGAGTTCAAGGACATCCGGCTCTCGCGTCTCGCGCGGGCCTGGTTTGCCGTATAACCTCACCTATCCCCACAGACATACGACCGGCCCCCGGCCGGCCCGCGACCATGAGCGACGTTCAACAACGCATCGACGACCTCGTCAAGAACAACCGCGTGATGCTTTTCATGAAGGGCACGGCGCAGTTCCCCATGTGCGGCTTCTCGGGCCGAGCCGTGCAGATCCTCAAGTCCTGCGGCGTGACCGACCTGAAGACCTTCAACGTGCTCGAAGACGAAGCGGTGCGTCAGGGCATCAAGGACTACGCCAACTGGCCCACCATCCCGCAGCTCTACGTGAACGGCGAGTTCGTCGGCGGCTCCGACATCATGATGGAGATGTACCAGGCGGGCGAACTCCAGCAAGTGCTCGGCGCACAGGCCTGATCTTGGTATCTGCCGCACCCGGGCGCGTCGTCGTCGGCATCACCGGTGCCACCGGCGCGCTCTACGGTGTTCGGCTTCTGCAGCGGCTGAAGGCCGCAGGTCGAGAGACTCATCTGGTGGCCAGCCCGGCAGGGGTGCTCAACGTGCACCACGAGTTGGGTCTGGACCGCAACGCGCTGGAAGCTCTGGCGCATACCGCCTACAACCCGTCCGACGTGGGCGCGGCCATCGCCAGCGGTTCCTTTGCCACCGATGCCATGGTGGTGGCCCCCTGTTCCATGAAGACGCTGGCCGCGATTGCCCATGGGCTGTCGGACAACCTGCTCAGCCGCGCCGCCGACGTGGCGCTCAAGGAACGCCGCAAACTCGTGCTGATGGTGCGCGAGACGCCATTCAACCTGGCGCACTTGCGCAACATGACGGCGGTGACCGAGATGGGAGGCATCGTCTTCCCGCCGTTGCCGGCGTTCTACCATCGGCCCGCCACCATCGACGATTTGGTCGACGACACCGTGGAGCGCGTTCTCGCGCTACTCGGCGTGGCCGAGGCGCACCCCAAGACATGGGCCGGCCTGTGAGTCGTCTCAGGTCGGCTTGAAAGCCCAGCTCTTGCGTGCCCCAAACACGAGGTCGGGGTACTCCGCCCGTCCGCGGCTGCCGTTGTAGCGGCCCAGCGCCAGGAACAAGTCGCCGCGTTCGAGGTTGAGGTAGTGGCGCAGGATCACGCAGCCAAAGCGCAGATTGGTCTGCATGTGGAAGAGCCGCGTGGCATCGCCGTCACCGATCGTGCGCGCCCAGAAAGGCATCACCTGCATGTAGCCGCGCGCGCCGGCGCTGCTGATGGCGTACTTGCGAAAGCCGCTTTCCACCTGCACCACGCCCAGCACCAAAGAGGGTTCGAGGCCTGCACGCGCGCTCTCGTACCAGAGCGCCTCCAAGAACTCCACCCGGGCCACATGTTCGGCCTTGCGCTTCTTCAAGCGCGTGCTCATCTCGCCCAACCACTTGAGGTAGGCAAGACGCTCCTCGATGCTGTCGAACGCCGGCTTGGGTGGTGCCTTGTTGGCGATGGCGGCCGACAGCGCCGAGCGCACCGCGTCAGCCAACGGCTCTTCCACCTGGGCACCCGCGCGCGACGGCCCGCTCGCCAGCCACAAAGGCGACAACGCCGCGGCAGCCAGGAGCCGCCGCCGCGCCCGCCCCGCTTCCGTGTTCATGAGCCGAGCTTGGCCTTCACGAAGGCGGCCACCTCGGCAGCGGGGACGCTCGATGCCTGCGCATCGCGCCGGCCCTGGTACTCGACCTTGCCTTCCTTGAGCCCGCGATCCGACAGCACCACGCGGTGCGGCGCCCCGATCAGCTCCCAGTCGGCAAACATCGCACCCGGGCGCTCGCCACGGTCATCGAGGATCACATCGACGCCTTGTGCGAGCAGCTGTTCGTAGAGCTGATCAGCCGCAACCTTGACCTCGTTGGAGCGGTCATAGCCAATGGGGCACAGCACGACGGCGAACGGTGCCATCGAAGCCGGCCAGATGATGCCGCGCTCGTCATGGTTCTGCTCGATGGCAGCGCCCAACAACCGGGTGACGCCAATGCCGTAGCACCCCATCTCCAGAAGCTGCGGCTTGCCGTTCTCGTCGAGGTAGGTCGCGTTCATGGCCTTCGAGTACTTGGTCCCGAGGTAGAACACGTGGCCAACCTCGATGCCGCGCTGCATCGCCAGCTTGCCCTTGCCATCGGGCGACGGGTCGCCTTCGACCACGTTGCGGATGTCGGCCACAAGATTGGGCTCGGGCAGGTCGCGCACCCAGTTCGTGCCGGTGTAATGGAAGTCGGCTTCGTTGGCGCCGCACACAAAGTCGCTCATCGCGGCCACGGTGCGATCGACCACCAGCTTCACCGGCTTCTTCAGCCCGATGGGGCCAAGGTAACCCGGCTTGCAGCCAAAGTGGTCTTCGATCTCGGCCGTGGTGGCAAAGCGATAGCCCCCTTTCAGGCCTGGCACTTTTCCGGCCTTCACCTCGTTCAGCGTGTGGTCGCCACGGACCAGCAGCAACCACACAGTGCTCTTGACCACGTCGCCACCTTCGTTCTTCTCGTCGGTGGCAAGCACCAATGACTTCACGGTTTGCGACAGCGGCAGACCCAGCAGCTCGGCAACATCTTCGCAGGTGCTCTTGCCGGGCGTGGGCGTCTTGGCCAGTGCCTGCGTGGGCGCTGCGCGGTGGTCGATCAATGAAACGGCTTCTGCGAGTTCGACGTTCGCGGCGTAGTCCGAACTCGGGCAGTAGGCAATGGCGTCTTCGCCGGTGTCGGCGATCACCTGGAACTCGTGCGAACGGTCGCCACCGATGGCGCCGGTGTCGGCCGCCACAGCGCGGAAGGTCAGGCCCATGCGCTCGAAGATCCGGACGTAGGCGGCATACATCGCGTCGTAGCTCTTGCCGGCCGATGCCACGTCGCGATCGAAGGAGTACGCGTCCTTCATCGTGAACTCGCGCCCGCGCATCACGCCGAAACGTGGCCGGCGCTCGTCGCGGAACTTGGTCTGGATGTGATAGAAGTTCTTCGGCAGCATGCGGTAGCTGCGCAACTCCTGGCGTGCGATGTCGGTGATCACCTCTTCCGACGTCGGCTGAATGATGAAGTCGCGCTCATGCCTGTCTTTGACGCGCAGCAGTTCCGGCCCCATCGCCTGGAAGCGCCCCGTCTCTTGCCACAACTCGGCCGGTTGCACCACCGGCATCAAGAGCTCCACCGCGCCGGCGCGGTTCATCTCTTCGCGAATGATGGCCTCGACCTTTCGAATCACCCGCAAGCCCATCGGCATGTAGTTGTAGATGCCGGCGCCCAGTCGCTTGATGAAGCCCGCACGCATCATTAGCTTGTGGCTGGCCACCTCCGCGTCGGCAGGCGCTTCCTTCAGCGTGGAAATGAAAAACTGACTGGCTTTCATGAGCGAAACGTGGGGAGGGTGTGAAAAACGCGGCCAGGCTTGGGGAAACCCGCGGGGTTGATTCCCGCAATGCCGGTGCAATAATGAATTCAACTAAAGAATTTGAGGTTGATTATGCTCGACCGCGAAGGGTTCAGACCCAACGTCGGCATCATCCTGCTCAATACCAAGAACCAGGTTTTTTGGGGCAAACGCATTCGCACCCACTCCTGGCAGTTCCCGCAAGGGGGCATCAAATACGGCGAAACGCCCGAGCAGGCGATGTTCCGCGAGCTCCACGAAGAAGTGGGGTTGACGCCCGACCACGTTCGCATCGTTGCACGCACTCGCGACTGGCTGCGCTATGAGGTACCCGACCACTTCATCCGGCGCGACGCGCGAGGCCACTACCGTGGCCAGAAACAAATCTGGTTTTTGCTGCAGCTCACGGGCCGGGACAGCGACATGAATCTACGCGCCACCGACCATCCGGAGTTCGATGCGTGGCGCTGGAACGAATACTGGGTACCGCTCGACCTGGTGATCGAATTCAAGCGCGACGTATACCAGATGGCCCTCACGGAGTTGGCGCGCTTCCTGCCGCGCAACAACCACCACAACCGGTATCTGCGCTCAGGCATGCGTCCGCATCATCGCGACGACTTGGCCGATACCGATTCGGCTGCGCTGGACGAAACCCCGCGAGACGACCCCGCCGCCTGATCCCAATCAGGCCAGAACGAGGTTATCGCGGTGGATCATCTCCGGCTCGCCGGTGAAGCCAAGCAATCGTTCGAACTCGCTGGAGGGCTTGCGGGCAATCAAGCGCGCTTCTGAGCTTGCGTAGTTGGCCAAGCCGCGCGCGATCTCGACGCCACTCTTGTCGCGCACCGCAATCACGTCGCCACGAACGAACTCGCCCTGCACCTCGGTCATACCGATAGGCAACAGGCTCTTGCCCTCATCGCGCAGCTTGGCAGCGGCGCCATCGTCGATCACCACCGCACCGCGAAATTGCAGGTGATCGGCCATCCATTGCTTGCGTGCCGCGAGCTTGGCCGTCGATGCAGTCAACGCCGTCCCGATTGACTCACCCGCAGCCAGTCGAATCAGCACATCAGGTTCACGGCCCCACGCGATGACAGTCGATGCGCCGCTGCTCGCGGCGCGCTTGGCGGCCAGCACCTTGGTGATCATGCCGCCGCGGCCGATGCTCGACCCGGCGCCACCTGCCATGCGCTCAAGCTCGGGCGTGCCCGCTTGGGCTTCGTGAATGAACTGCGCCGACGGATCCTTGCGAGGATCAGCAGCGTACAGGCCTTTCTGATCGGTCAGGATCACCAGCGCATCGGCTTCGACCAGGTTCGCTACCAGTGCACCCAAGGTGTCGTTGTCACCGAACTTGATCTCGTCATTGACGACGGTGTCGTTCTCGTTGATGACCGGCAGCACCTTCAGCCTGAGAAGCGTCAGCAGCGTGGAGCGCGCATTCAAATAACGCTCCCGGTCAGCCAAATCAGCGTGCGTCAGCAGCACCTGTGCACTGCCCATGCCGTGGTTACGCAGCTGCGTCTCGTACATCTGCGCCAACCCCATCTGGCCTACCGCTGCAGCAGCCTGCAACTCATGGATCTCCTTGGGCCGGACCGACCAACCAAGGCGCTTCATGCCTTCGGCCACCGCGCCGCTCGACACCATCACGACCTCGCGGCCCTGCGCGGCAAGCGCCGCCAACTGGCGGCACCACGTTCCGATGGCTTGCGCATCCAGCCCTCGCCCCTCGTTGGTGACGAGGCTCGACCCCACTTTGACGACGATGCGCTTTGCGTTCTTGAGTGCGTCGGTCATGGCGAAGGAGACAGGTTCTCTGCGCCCTCGGTGAAACGAGGATCCGGCGCATCCGGGATCACGTTCTTGAGCGCAGACACATGCTGATAGATGGCCTGAACCAGATGCTCGCAACCTTCGCGCGTGAGAGCGGATATCTGGAACACAGGCCCTTTCCATTTGAAGCGCTTGACGAAATCCTTGACGCGCTTCTCTCGCTCTTCCAACGGCACCATGTCCAACTTGTTCAACACCAGCCATCGCGGCTTGTCGTGGAGGGCTTGGTCGTACTTCTTCAACTCGCCCACGATGGCCTTGGCCTGCGCCACCGGATCGATGCTCTCATCGAACGGCGCCATGTCGACGAGGTGCAGCAGCAGATGGGTACGCTGCAGGTGACGCAAGAACAAGTGCCCAAGCCCCGCGCCTTCCGACGCGCCCTCGATCAGCCCCGGGATGTCGGCCACAACAAAGCTTTGCTCCGCAGCAACTCGCACCACACCGAGGTTAGGGTGCAGCGTCGTGAAGGGGTAGTCAGCGATCTTGGGGCGTGCGTTGGAGATCGCGGCAATCAGCGTGGACTTGCCGGCATTGGGCATGCCGAGCAGGCCCACATCGGCCAATACCCGCAACTCGAGCTTGAGTTTGCGCTGCTCTCCGGGCCAACCCGGAGTCTTCTGCCGCGGCGCTCGGTTCGTGCTCGTCTTGAAATGCAGATTGCCGAAGCCACCATCACCGCCTTTGGCCAAGAGGACTTTCTCATCAGGCACCAGCAACTCGGCAATGACGGTGCCGGTATCCAAGTCCTTGATGATGGTGCCCATGGGCATGCGCAAGACGATGTCCGCGGCGGCGGCCCCGTACTGGTCCGAACCGCGACCGTTCTCGCCGTTGCGCGCCTCATGGCGACGCGCATAACGGAAATCGATCAACGTGTTGAGGTTGCGGTCCCCGACAGCGAAGACGCTGCCGCCCTTGCCACCATCCCCGCCATTCGGGCCGCCGAATGGGATGAACTTCTCACGGCGAAAACTCATGCAGCCGTTGCCGCCATTCCCGGCAGCCACGTCGATGGTGGCTTCGTCAACGAATTTCATGGTGTGCTTTCACTCGTACCTCAGGCCGCTACGGTAGCCGAGGCGCAGGCCCCATGCAAAAAAAGGAAAGCCCCGGCGAACCGGGGCTTGGCAGCCTGTTGGCAACGGACTTCGATCAGCCCTGGGCCTTCACGCTGACCGTCTGGCGGTTGTTCGGGCCCTTGACGGCGAAGCTCACCTCACCATCTACCAACGCGAACAAGGTGTGGTCCTTGCCAACGCCGACATTGGTCCCGGCATGGAACTTGGTGCCACGCTGACGCACGATGATCGAGCCCGCCGGAATCAACTGGCCGCCGAACGCCTTCACGCCGAGCATCTTGGGTTGGGAATCGCGGCCGTTCCGGGTGGAACCGCCGCCTTTTTTCTGTGCCATGGTTTAGCTCCTTCGTTCTCAGGCGTTGACTGCACTGATCTCAAGCTCGGTAAAGGCCTGACGATGGCCTTGACGCTTTTGATAGTGCTTACGACGACGCATCTTGAAGATGCGAACCTTGTCATGCCTGCCTTGAGCCACAACCGTGGCCTTGACGCTTGCGCCGGATACCAAGGGAGTCCCGACCTTCAAATCGGCGCCGTTTCCAACAGCCAGAACTTGGTCGATCGTGATCTCTTGGCCAACGTCCGCAGCAATCTGTTCTATTTTGATCTTTTCGCCGGCAGCAACTCTGTATTGCTTCCCGCCGGTTTTTATGACCGCGTACATATCAGCCCTTTCAGTGAATCTGCCAAGCAATGAAAACTTTGCTCAAGCAGCCCCGCGAAAACACGCAGAGCCTTAGAGTCTAGCATGAATTGAGCAACGAGGCCAATTGCTTCAGCCCGCGCCGGCTAGGGTGCCCTCCACCGCCCAGTTTCAGTCTGCGGCCAGCCGGCCCTTCCTATAATTTGCCGTACTCCCCGAGCCCCCCGTGCAACCAACCACCACCCAGCAGCCCACCGCAGCCAGCCCCGGCCCTACTCAGCTGATGGCCGCCGAAATGCGGGAAGTCGATGCCGTCATCCAGCGCCGCTTGGCGTCGGATGTCGCACTGATCAATCAGATATCGCACTACATCATCAGCGCGGGCGGCAAGAGAATCCGTCCAATGCTTGTGTTGCTGTTCTCCAATGCGCTTGGATTCCGCGGCCGGGAACGGTTCGAGCTCGCTGCCACTGTCGAATTCATTCATACCGCTACGTTGCTTCACGACGATGTCGTTGACGAATCCGCATTGCGACGGGGGCGAGAAACAGCGAATGCCTTGTTCGGCAACGCAGCCAGCGTGCTGGTCGGTGATTTCCTGTACTCGCGTGCATTCCAAATGATGGTTTCGGTGAATCGGATGCGCGTGTTGGAAGTTCTCGCCGACGCCACAAATGTGATCGCAGAGGGCGAAGTTCTCCAACTGATGAACATGCACGACCCGGATCTGGCTGTCGAGGACTATCTCAAAGTCATCCGATTCAAGACCGCGAAGCTTTTCGAGGCGAGCGCCCGACTGGGTGCAGTACTGGCTGACGCGAGCCCCGAGGTTGAGGACGCCTGCGCAAGCTACGGCCGCTCCCTTGGCACCGCATTTCAGCTGGTCGACGACCTGCTCGACTACGAAGGCTCAACATCGGAATTAGGCAAGAACGTCGGTGACGACCTGCGGGAAGGCAAACCCACGCTGCCGCTCCTGATCGCAATGGAGCGCGCCAGCGCCGAAGAGCGTCTCATGGTGCGCCATGCAATTGAGCAGGGTGAAGTGACTCGCCTCGCCGAGATTGTGGACATCGTTCGCCGCACAGGTGCCATTGAAGCCACACGAGACGCGGCTCGCGCTGAAGCGGACAAGGCCCAGGCGAACTTGATGGCGCTTCAGGCAACTCCCTACCGCGAAGCTCTGCTAGAATTCTGCGTTCGATCGGTTGAGCGCTCGTCTTGACTGATCGCAAAAGTGGCCTTCTCGGGCCCTTTTTTATCGGGGTGTAGCTTAGCCTGGTAGAGCGCTACGTTCGGGACGTAGAGGCCGGAGGTTCGAATCCTCTCACCCCGACCAACCCACCGCACTGAATCAATTTGTTGCAGTGATCACGGCCGAGAGTCGTGATTTGTTGCCGCTTGCACGGGGGCGTCAGGTTTACAGCACCTGGCGAATCGGCGATCATCTTTTGATATGGTCACCGTGACGTAACGCACACACCTCTGTGGATACCCTTGCCGAAGTCTCACAATCCGCACTTTCGGGCGTGGCGCGTGTTCTGGTTCATGCCGGAAAGCTGAATGCGAAGACCGCGGAAGACTTGGTCAAGTCTTCTAAAGAGAAGAAAGCCAGCTTCCTTTCGTCAGTGCTTGCTGCTGGGGCCGTCACCTCGGCGGATCTTGCGCATACCCTCTCTAGCGCCCTGGCTCTGCCGTTGCTGGATCTGAACGCAGTCGACCCACAGCGTCTGCCGCGCAACGTCATCGACGGCAAGTTGGCGGCTCAGTACCAAATCGTTGTCCTCGGCAAACGAGGCAATCGGCTTTTCATCGGTGGCGCCGACCCCACCGATCAGGAGGCAGCCGAGCGGATCAAGTTCGCTACCCAACTTTCCCCTGAATGGGTCATCGTCGAGCACGACAAGCTCGCCAAGATTCTCGAAGGCGCCGGAACGAGCGCGAGCGAGTCGCTGGACAACATCGTTGGTGGCGACTTCGAGTTCGACGTCACAGACGACGAGTCCGCGACTGCAGCCGAAACACAAGAAGTCACTGCCGATGTCGAAGACGCCCCGGTTGTGCGTTTTCTTCAGAAGATGCTGATCGACGCCATCAATGCGCGAGCGTCCGACCTCCACTTCGAGCCCTACGAGTACCACTACCGCGTTCGCTTCCGCGTCGATGGTGAGTTGCGCGAAATCACCCAGCCGCCCATCGCGATCAAAGAGAAGTTGGCTTCGCGCATCAAGGTTATCTCTCGCCTCGACATTGCCGAAAAGCGCGTGCCGCAAGACGGGCGCATGAAGCTCAAATTCGGCAACAAGGCGATCGACTTTCGCGTCAGTACCTTGCCCACATTGTTCGGCGAGAAGATCGTTATTCGTATTCTGGACCCGTCGAGCGCGAAGCTGGGCATTGAGGCGCTAGGCTATGAAAAGGTCGAGAAGGATCGACTGCTCAAATGCATTGTCCGGCCCTACGGCATGATCCTGGTGACCGGTCCAACGGGCAGCGGCAAGACGGTGTCGCTCTACACCTGCCTGAACATCCTGAATCAGCCGGGTGTCAATATTTCCACGGTGGAAGACCCGGCCGAAATCAACCTGCCTGGGATCAACCAGGTGAACGTGAATGACAAGGCCGGTCTGACGTTCTCTGCTGCACTCAAGTCTTTCCTGCGCCAGGATCCTGATGTGATCATGGTCGGCGAAATCCGTGATCTCGAGACTGCCGACATCGCGATCAAGGCTGCGCAAACGGGCCACATGGTGATGTCAACACTGCACACCAACGACGCGCCAACGACTTTGACACGGCTGTTGAACATGGGCGTCGCACCGTTCAACATTGCCTCCAGCATTCTGCTCATCACAGCCCAACGCCTCGCGCGTCGGTTGTGCGAGGTGTGCAAGACGCCAGCCGACTACCCTCGTGAGGCCTTGCTTAAGGCGGGTTACACCGAGACCGACCTTGATGGCACCTGGAAGCCCTATCGTGCCGTAGGATGCTCTGCCTGCAGCAACGGCTACAAAGGCCGTGTCGGCATTTACCAAGTGATGCCCATCAGCGAAGAAATCCAGCGCATCATCCTGTCTGAGGGCACGGCGATGGACATTGCCGACCAGGCCCTACGCGATGGCGTACGCGATTTGCGGCAGTCTGGCCTCGTCAAAGTACGCGCCGGATTCACTACGCTTGAGGAAGTTATCGCGGTGACGAACGAATAACGCCGATCCACGCATCCAGGCAGGCATTACACAACTCAACGGGACGAGGACAGAAGTTTCCTCGGAGACACCATGGCAACTGCAACAGCAGGCAAGGCAGCGACGAAAACTGTCAAAGAATTTGTCTTCGAATGGGAAGGCAAAGACAAGAACGGCAAGGTCGTTCGCGGTGAGATTCGCGCGGGCGGTGAAGCTGTGGTCAGCGCAAGCTTGCGGCGCCAGGGCATCCTAATCACCAAGGTGAAGAAGCGCCGCACAAGTGGCGGCTCAGCGATCAAGCAGAAAGACATTGCGATCTTCACGCGGCAGCTGTCCACCATGATGCGTGCCGGGGTGCCACTCCTGCAGGCTTTCGACATCGTGGCGCGAGGTAGCACCAACGCGAGGATGACCAAGCTCATCACCGATATCCGCACAGATGTCGAGACTGGCACGAGCTTGTCGTCCGCATTCCGCAAGCATCCGCTGTACTTCGACGCGCTTTATTGCAATCTCGTCGAAGCCGGTGAAGCGGGCGGCATTCTGGATACCCTGCTGGATCGCCTCGCCATCTATCAGGAAAAGACGATGGCCATCCGGAACAAGATCAAGTCCGCCTTGATGTATCCGGTGGCAGTGATGGTGGTGGCCTTCATCGTGCTGGCAGTCATCATGCTGTTCGTCATCCCTGTCTTCAAGGAGGTCTTCACGTCGTTCGGCGCCGACCTGCCTGCTCCTACGTTGTTCGTGATCGGAATGTCCGAGATCTTTGTGAAGTACTGGTGGGCCATCTTCGGCTTCCTCGGCGGCGGCCTGTACTTCTTCTTCGAATCCTGGAAGCGCTCGGAGAGGATGCAGCGCACCATGGATCGCCTGCTGCTCAAAGCACCGGTGTTCGGTAGTCTGGTGAACAAATCGGCCGTGGCCCGGTGGACCCGTACGCTGTCCACTATGTTTGCGGCTGGCGTTCCATTGGTTGAGGCGCTTGATTCTGTGGGTGGTGCGTCGGGCAACGCTGTCTTCAAAGACGCGACCGAACAGATCCAGAAGGATGTCTCCACGGGCGCCAGCCTGACAGCGTCCATGCAGACCACCGGCGTGTTTCCCAACATGGTGATTCAAATGTGCGCCATTGGTGAGGAGGCTGGCTCTCTGGACGCCATGCTCGGCAAAGCGGCCGAGTTCTACGAGGACGAAGTGGATGAAGCCGTCAAAGGCCTTTCGTCGCTGATGGAGCCCTTCATCATCGTGATCCTGGGCACCTTGATCGGCGGCATTGTGGTCTCGATGTACCTGCCCATCTTCAAACTCGGCTCCGTGGTCTGACGGATCACAATGATCCTGCCCGGCGCTGACCTTCTCCTTTCCCCTTGGCTTCTGGCCCTCCTGGGCCTGTGCATCGGCAGTTTTCTGAATGTCGTGATCCACCGCCTGCCGCAGATCCTCGATCGCGGCTGGTGGGCCGAGGTGGCCAATCAATTGAGTGACGCGGACGCTCACAAGCGGGTATTCGGTGCGGCGCCCTCCCGCTCTACGGAAGAGGCCGGCAAGTCGCTGACGGCCGCATTGAGCAAACTCGGCACATTGCAGCTCAGCCACCCCCGCTCCCGCTGCCCCGCCTGCGGCCACTTGATCGCCTGGCACGAGAACATCCCCGTCTTGAGCTACCTGCGGTTGCGTGGGCGTTGCGCCGAATGCAAGACACGCATTTCGCCGCGCTACCCCCTTGTCGAGATATTCACCGGCGCGCTCTTTGCCGCAGTCGGGTGGCGCTTCGGGGCTGCCCCGACGGCACTCCTCTGGTGCCTCTTCGTCGCCATGCTGATCGCACTGGCTGGGATTGACTGGGACACCACGCTCCTTCCCGACAACCTCACTTTGCCACTGCTGTGGGCCGGCCTGCTGGCCAGCGTGGTGGGCTGGACGATCCCTCTGCCTCAATCCGTGTGGGGTGCAATCGTCGGCTACCTGTCGCTGTGGTCGGTGTATTGGCTGTTCAAACTTACCACTGGCAAAGAGGGCATGGGCTACGGTGACTTCAAGCTGCTTGCGGCGCTGGGGGCCTGGCTTGGCTGGCAGATGATCTTGCCGATCGTGCTGGGCGCCTCGGTCATCGGCGCGGTGGTCGGCATCGCCATGAAGCTGTCCAGCAGCCTGCGCGAGGGGCGCTACGTGCCTTTCGGCCCGTTCCTCGCCGGGGGCGGTGTCGTGGTGATGCTCGCCGGCCAGCAGCGCGTGCTGGGCTGGCTGGGTTGGGCCTGAACAACGGAAGAGCGGCGCCGATGGCGGCCCACTTCCACCTGCGGATCGGTCTGACGGGCGGCATTGGCAGCGGCAAGAGCACCGTTGCCCAACTTCTTGTCGAGCGAGGCGCGGCCCTCATCGACACCGATGCGATCGCTCGATCGCTCACGCTGCCCGGCGGGGCCGCCATCTCGGCCGTCCGTGAGGCGTTCGGGGCGAGCTGCATCGACGCCAGCGGCGCGCTGGACCGCGCCCGCATGCGCGACCTTGTCTTCGCCGACAAGACGGCGAAGGCCCGGCTGGAAGCCATCCTCCACCCCATGATCGGCGCCGAGTGCAACCGCCTGGCCGAGGCCGCCTCGGGGCGGCCAGTGGTATTCGACGTGCCGCTGCTCGTCGAATCCAGCCATTGGCGCACACGCGTCGATCGCGTCCTGGTGGTGGATTGCACCGAGGCCACGCAGGTCGAACGCGTGACCAAGCGTTCCGGCTGGTCACGCGAGGCCGTCGAATCCGTGGTTTCGCAGCAAGCGCCCCGCTCCGCTCGCCGGGCCGCCGCGGACGCCATCGTCTGCAATGAAGGCCTGAGCCTGGAACAACTGGCCCGAGAAGTGGTCATCCTGTGGGAGCACTGGATGCGTATGGAACAATCGCGCCGATCGAGCGGAGCGTCCCCACCTTGATCTTGTA
>NZ_DASSRA010000019.1:0-7966 GCF_035702065.1 Rhizobacter sp. | reverse complement strand
TGTTGCCGGTGGCGCCGGGTGTCAGTTCGGTGAGGCCGGTTCCATTGGGGGCGATGCGGAACACACGGAAGCGGTAGTCCGGCGGCACCATGCGGTGGAAGAAGATGGTCTGCCCATCCAGGCTCCACGCGGGCTTGCTGTTGATGTTGCCGTCGTTGATGAGGAAGCGCGGGTTGCTCAGCACACCGGAGCTGTTGATGTCGACCATGCCGATGGCCCAGCGGCCGAGCGCAGTGGTGGTGCCGGGGATCACATTGGCCGTAGGGTCGACGTTGATCAGCCAGGCGATGGTGTTGCCGCTGGGCGAGAAGTAGGCGTCGTAGTCGGCGCGTGCGTCGGCCGTGATGCGCGTGGCCGCGGCGAGCGGCGTGGCCGGCATCAGGTAGATCTCGTAGTTGGCCGGCACGCAGCCGGTGGCCGAGGGGCAGCCGTTGAAGAGCAGCTGCTGGCCGTTCGGTGACCACGACACGTCGGTGTTGATGCCGCCACGGTTGGTGTACTGCACCGGGTTCTTGCCGCAGGCGTTGGTGACGAAGATCTCCAGCGCCGAACCCACGCTGCCGAACATGGCGATCTTGGTGCCGTCGGGCGACCACTCACCGTGGCCTTGGGCGCTCCAGCCGTCTTCGCCGCGAGCGCGCAGTTGCCGCAGACCGCTGCCGTCGGCGTTCATCATCCACAGGCTCGCGTCCGGGTAGCTTTCGGGGTTGGCCGCCGGCGCGCGGTAGAACAGGATGCGCTTGCGGTCGGGTGAGACGCGCGGCCACCAGTTCTGGTAGCTCGCGTCGTTGGTCAGGCGCGTGACGCTCGTGCCGTCGGTCTTCATCACGTAGATCTCGTGCGTGCCGCCGGCGCGGTCGGAGTCGAACACGAGCTGGTCGGCGGCCAGGGTGGCCGCCGAGCCGGCGTAGCCCGTGGCGGGGCAGCTGGCGGGCGTCGAGGACGGGGTGTCGGATTGCCCGCCGCAGGCCGCGAGCGCGGCGGTCAGCACGAGGGCGATGAGGGTGCGCATGGGCAGTTCCTTGGCAGGAAGGGGATGCCCGGATTGTCCCGTGCGCTCAGCCCTCGGTGCGCTCCAGCGCCAGCAACTCGGTAAGCAACTGTCTCCTGCGGATCAGCTTCACCGCACCGCCATCGACCAGTACCTCGGCGATCTGGGGGCGCGTGTTGTAGTTCGATGACATCGAGGCACCGTAGGCGCCCGCATCGTGGAACACCAGCAGGTCGCCCACCAAGGCCCGCGGCAGCTCGCGCGTCTGCACCACGCCGCCTTCGCCCTGCGTGAACACGTCGCCCGATTCGCACAGCGGCCCGGCCACCACGCTGGCCTGCGTGGGGCGCGGCGTGTCGTCGCAGGGGATCAACTCGATGCCGTGGTAGCTGCCGTACATGGACGGACGCATCAGCTCGTTGAAGCCCGCGTCGACCAGCACGAAGTGGTTGCCGCCCATCTGCTTGGTGGCACGCACCTCGGCCAGCAGCACGCCCGACTCGGCCACCAGGTAGCGGCCCGGCTCGATCTCCAGGTGGATCTTGGTGCCGCGGGCCTGTTCGATGCGCTTGCGCGCCGCGTCCCACAGGCTGAAGTAGTGCGCCGTGTCGATCACCGGCTCGCCGGCGCGGTAGGGAATGGACAGGCCGCCGCCGGCCGAGATGGCCTCGATCGGCAGGTCGACGCGGCTCGCCAGGTCGACCATCGCACTGCACACCTCCTGCAGGTGCGAGTAGTCCACGCCAGAGCCGATGTGCATGTGCAGGCCCACGAGCTTGAGCCCATGCTGGCGGATGGCCGCCAGCGCCGCGGGCAGGTCGGTGTGCCAGATGCCGTGCTTGCTGTGCTCGCCGCCGGTGTTGGTCTTGTTGCTGTGGCCGTGGCCGAAGCCGGGGTTGATGCGCAGCCACACGCGGTGGCCGGGTGACACGCTGCCGAGCTGGTGCAGCATGTCGATGGAGCCGGCGTTCACCGGCACCTTGAGTTCGACCACGCGCGCCAGCGTGGCGCGGTCGAACAGGTCGGCGGTGAAGACGATCTCGTCGCCGCCCGCCTCGTAGCCGGCCGCCAGCGCGCGCTCGATCTCGCCCAGCGACACCGCGTCGACCTTCACGCCCTGCGTGCGCATCAGCCGCAGGATGTGCGTGTTCGAGTTGGCCTTCTGCGCGAAGCGGATGGTGTCGAAGGCGCGCAAAGCGGCGATGCGCGAGCGGATGGTGGCGGCGTCGTAGGCCCAGACGGGCGTGCCGTGGGCGTGCGCGATGGCGCGCAGGGTGGGGGCGGTGAACGGGTTCATGGGCCGGATCGTGCGCCTTCCTTGCCATTCTGAAAAGTATTCATTTGTCGATGATCCATTCAGTATTGATATGCTTTGCCCATGAAGCTCACCCACAGACAGGTCGAGGTCTTCCGCGCGGTGATGAACACCGGCAACGTGACCCAGGCCGCACTCGCGCTGCACACCTCGCAGCCCACGGTGAGCCGCGAGCTGGCGCGCCTTGAACAGGTTCTGCAGATGAACCTGTTCGACCGCGTGCGCGGCCGCCTGCGGCCCACGGCGCAGGCGCTGGCCCTGCTCGAAGAGGTGCAGCGCTCGTACCTCGGTCTCGACCGCATCGCCGCCGCGGCAAGGTCGCTGCGCGAGTTCACGCAGGGCCGCCTGGCCATCGCCTGCCTGCCAGCGCTGGCGCATGGCCTGCTGCCGCAGGCGACGCAGCTCTTCATGGCGGCCTACCCGCAGGTCGGTGTCGCCATCACGCCGCAAGAGTCTCCCCTGCTGGAAGAGTGGCTCACCGAGCAGCGCTTCGACCTGGGGCTGTGCGAGCGCATCCAGGCGCCGGCCGCCACCAGCCTCACGCCGCTGCTTCAGGCCGACGAGGTGTGTGTGCTGCCCGACGGCCACCCGCTGCTCGCACGCCGCGTGCTGCGGCCGCGGGACTTCGCGGGCCAGGCCTTCGTGAGCTTCGCGCCCTCCGACCCCTACCGCCTGCAGGTCGATGCGATGTTCGAGCAGCAAGGCGTGCGCCGCCGCCTCGCGCTGGAGACGGCCAGCGCCGCCTCGGTCTGCGCCTTGGTGCGCCAGGGCCTGGGCGTGGCGATCGTCAACCCGCTGACGGCGATGGAGCTGGCGGGCACCGGCCTGCAGGTCCGGCCGCTGTCGGTGTCGATCCCGTTTGCGGTGACGCTGGTGGTGCCGCAGTTGCGGCCGGCCAGCCCGCTGCGAGATGCGTTCGTGAAGTCGCTGCGCGACACCGCGGTCACGCTGCAGGCGCGCTTGAAGGAACTCTCGCGCACCTCGCGCTGAGTCAGCCTGCGCGCAGCATGCCCTTGGTCTCGATGAACGAGATCACGTCCTGCAGCCCGGCCTGGGTCTTGAGGTTGCTCATCACGAAAGGCCGGTTCGGGCGCATGCGCTTCGTGTCGGCTTCCATCACCTCAAGGTTGGCGCCGACGTAGGGCGCGAGGTCGGTCTTGTTGATCACGAAGAGGTCGCTCTTGGTGATGCCGGGGCCGCCCTTGCGCGGGATCTTCTCGCCTGCGGCCACGTCGATCACGTAGATCGTGAGGTCGCTCAACTCGGGGCTGAAGGTCGCCGCCAGGTTGTCGCCACCCGATTCGATGAACACCACGTCGGCGTTGGGGAACTTCTCTAGCATGCGGTCGACCGCTTCGAGGTTGATCGAGGCGTCTTCGCGGATGGCGGTGTGCGGGCAGCCGCCCGTCTCCACGCCCATGATGCGTTCGGCCTCCAGCGCCCCGGCCACGGTGAGCAGGCGCTGGTCTTCCTTGGTGTAGATGTCGTTGGTGACGACCACCAGGTCGTACTGCTCGCGCATGGTCTTGCACAGCATCTCGACGAGGGTGGTCTTGCCAGAACCCACCGGCCCGCCCACGCCCACGCGCAGGGGAGGAAGCTTCTTGGTGCGGCCGGGGATGGAGTGGAGGTTGCTCATGGCGAAGGGGTAGCAGGATCCGGGCCGTGAGTTTAGGCCCCGTGTGAAAGGACCGAACGGGCCTTCGATACCTCAGGCTGAGCGGGCCGAGGTGCGCTGGGCGCCCCTATATCGAGATGCCGACGGTGAGGGTGGCCAGGTAGCCATCGGCCACGCTGCCTGTGACGCTGCTCATCTGCAGCGTCACGCCATCGCTGAAGATGCCGTCGCTCGCGAAGCTCATGCGCGCGTAGTTGCTCGCGCTGGTGGTGTAGCCGCTGCTGGCGTAGACGGCGTCGCACACCTCGTCGGGGAAGGCGAGCTGCGAGGTCTTGAGCTTGTTGGTGTAGCTGAGTGCCGTGCTGGTGTTGCGGTAGATCTCGAAGTGCATGTGCGGCATGCGGCCGGCGTAGCAACCGGGGAAGACGGTGACGAAGCTGGCGGTGCCATCGGTGTCGGTGGCTTGCACGCCGCGCAGGTAGTTCTCGGCCGTCACGCCTGACGAGTACATGGAGTAGCGGCCCTGCTGGTCGCAGTGCCAGAGGTAGATCGCGTAGCCCGAGAGATCGGCGCAGCTCGCGCGGGTGTTGACCAGCCTGAGCGTGAGCGTGAGCGGCACGCCGGCCGCCAGTCCGTTGGCACCGGCGATGCTGCGGCGGATGTCGCTGCGCACGATGCCCGAGAGCATCAGCGCGTTGGCGATGCTGCCGTTGGCGCTGTTGGAGCCATCGCCGGGGTAGGGGCCTTCGGTCTCCTCGGGAATGACGGCGCAGCTGCTGGTGGTCGTGCTGCTGCTGCTCGATCCGCTGCTGTTGGAACTGGAAGAAGTGCTGCTGCTGGTGGTGGCGTCGTCGTCGCTCCCGCCGCCGCAGCCAACGAACAAGGTGCCGGCGCCCATGCTGCCGAGCGCGGCGATCCAGCCGAGCGCCTTGCGGCGTTGCGCCTGGGCGGCGAGGGTGTGCAGGTCGTGGGCCAGGCCCAGGTCGTGATGGTCGCGAGGGGCGTGCGGCATGGGCGGCTCCGGTGTGGCAACGAATGCCGCCCAGTCTGCTTGCGCGATGTGTACGCAGCATCGCCGCTTTGTGTCCGGGCGGACACGCTTGCTACAGCGGGGCCATCCTCAAGACGCGAATGGCAGCGACAACTCCGCGCGCAACCCGCCCTCGGCCCGGTTTGCGAGGGTGAGTTCGCCGCCATGGCGGCGTACCAGGTCGCGCGCGATGTACAGGCCCAGGCCGGCACCGCCGGTCTGCCGGCTGCGCGAGCTGTCCACGCGGTAGAAGGGCTTGAACACGGCTTCGAGTTCGGCCTCGGGGATGCCGGGGCCACGGTCGTCCACGCGCACCAACAGGTGGCCGTTCTGTTCGGCCAGCGTCACTTCGGCCGCGCCGGCGTGGCGCAACGCATTGCCCACCAGGTTGCCAATGGCGCGTTGCAGTTCGGAGGCATCGGCCAGCACCACCGGGGGCCGTTCCAGCGGCAGGGGCAGCAGGTCGACGCGGTGGCCTTGCTCGGACAGGTCGTCCACCAGCGATTGCAGCAGCGCGCGCATGTCCAGGCGCTGCGGTGGGCGGCCTTCGTGGCGCAGGCGCAGGCTGTCGAGCACGCTCGCGATCAGGTGCTCGGCCTCCTGCACGTCGGCCACGCAGCGCTCCTTCAGCGCGCCGGGGTCGAGCTGTTCCAGGCGCAGCCGCAGGCGCTGCAGCGGCGTGCGCAGGTCGTGCGAGATGGCGGCCATCATCAGGGTGCCGGCTTCGAACTGCTCATGCAGCTGCACGGCCATGTGGTTGAAGACGCGTGCGGTCTGCTGGGTCTCGACGGTGCCGGCGGCTTCGTCCAGCGGCGGCGGGCGGCGGTGCTGGGCGAGCGACACGGCCACCGCCTGCGACGCGCGAGCCAGTCGGCGCATGGGCTCGGCCATCCAGCGTGCGCCCAGCCAGGCCGCACCGCCGATCACCAGCGTGCGCACCAGGTAGTCCAGCCACAGCCATTCGCTGCGCATCGGCGGCATGCCGCCGGGGCTGCCGAGGGGTGAAGCGTCATCGGGTCGCGGGCCGTGCTCGCGCATCGGCGGCGGGCCGTCGGGCAAAGGCGGCAGCTCGTCGCGCAGCACCATGTCGCGCGGCGGCGGGCCGTGCTTGAACGGTGGGCCGAACACCGCGTCGGCCGTCATGAAGCCGGCCAGGTGGCTCAGCAGCAAGGCCATCCACATCAGGAAGAAGAGGCGCTTGAACAGCGTGTCGGCGAACAGGTGCTTCATGGCGTGGGGTCGGCTTCGAAGACGTAGCCCTCGCCGCGCACGGTGCGGATGAGCTGGGGCATGTCGAGCTTCTGGCGCAGGCGCGAGACGGCGAGGTCGATGCTGCGGTCGGTCACGTCGGCGCCGGGCGACTGCGTGAGTTCGAGCAGGCGGTCGCGGCTCAGCACGCGCCGCGGGTGGTCGACGAAGGTGGAGAGCAGGCGGAACTCGGCGCTCGACAGCGGCAGCACCACCTGGGCCGGCGAGGTGAGCTGGCGGCGCAGGCGGTCGAAGGCCCAGCCGACGAAGCGCACCACGCTGGCCGGTTCGGCGCTCGCCGTGGCCGGGCGCGGCCCGCCGCGGCGCAGCACGGCGTGGATGCGCGCCACCAGCTCGCGCGGCTCGAAGGGCTTGGGCAGGTAGTCGTCGGCGCCGAACTCCAGGCCGACGATGCGGCTGGCTGGGTCGCCCTGTGCGGTGAGCATGATGATGGGCAGCGGGTGGTGCTCGCGCACCCACTGGCACAGGGCGAGTCCGTTCACGTCGGGCAGCATCAGGTCGAGCAGCAGGAGGTCGAAGGGCTGCGGGCTGCCGGCCCGGCCGGTGGGCAGGGTGCGGCGCAGGCCGGTGCCGTCGCCCACGGCGGTGACCTGCATGCCGTAGCGCTGCAGGTAGCCGACGAGCAGGGTGCGCAACTCGGCGTCGTCGTCGACCAGCAACACCCTCAGGGTCATGACGACACCCCGCGCAGCGGCCCGCTCATGACCTGAACAAGCGCGAGTACTGCACCTCGTGCTGCGCCGAGAGGATGCCCAGCATGGGCGTGTGGGCACGGCGCTCGCTGTCGGTCAGGCGCATGGCGTCTTCCACGGCAATGGGGATGGCATCGCTCAGCGCGGCGAGCACCCGCTGGCCGGCGTTCTGGCCCAAGGGCACGGCCTTGAGCGCAGCCTGCACCATGTTCTCGGCCCAGCCGAAGGCGAAGGCCAGCAAGGCCTCGCGCGGTGGGGCGCCGGTCTGGGCTGCGGCGAGCGCGTAGGCCACGGGCCAGGTGGGCGCGGGGCGCAGCGCGGCGAGCGTGGCGAGGCGCGGATCGGCCATGCCCCGGTTCTTCAGCCACTCCACCAGCGAGCGACCCATCTGTTCGGTCTGCAAGCGCATCTCGCTCGATTCGCGCGTGGCGAGCATCCAGTCGTTGAGCTCGGCCACGCTGGCGGCGTCGTGGCGTTGCCAGGCCTGCATGGCGCGGTAACACACCGCCAGCTCGCTGCGTGCCAGGCCCAGGTGCAGCTGGTCGAGCAGCCATTCACGTGCGTGCACCTCGTCGGTGACGAGACCGGCTTCGACCGCCGACTCCAGGCCCTCGGAATAGCTGAAGCCGCCCACCGGCAAGGCCGGCGAGGCGAGCCACATCAGCTGCAGCAGGGTGCCGGGCGGGAGCGGCGGTGTCTGGCGGGAGAGGGGGCGTGAGCGCATGGCAAGGCGGATCAGTTCAGTGCGGCCCCAAGTGTGGCACCGCGCATGCCGTGGAGTTTGTCCGCGAGCTGCAGCTTGGTTTACGCAACTTTGCGGCGTCTACATGCGGCGTTTGCGGCGGCCGGTTGTGATGGCGGGATTCACAACAACCGACCAGAAGGCGGCAACCATGCAACGACACCTCGTCATCGCGCTCGGCATCGGCGTGGCCTGCGCACTCGCGGCCTGCGGCGGCGGCAATGCCTCCGTGGGCGGCACCGTGAGCGGCCTGCCCAGCAACACCAGCGTGACGCTGCAACTCAACGCCGCGAACGACCTCACGGTGGC
>NZ_DASSRA010000018.1:0-10696 GCF_035702065.1 Rhizobacter sp. | reverse complement strand
TAGGGGCTGGTGAGCGCGCCGATGAGTTTCATGCTTTGGTGTTCCCTGTTTCGATCGATTCTAGCCAAGGGGCCTCAGCGAAAGCACTCAGCGGCGCAATGACCAGTCGACATTCGCCGGCCTTCCCGGCAAGGAGAGCATGGCCGTGGCAGGCGGCATGCGCGAGATCACCACGCCGCGCCGCACCACCGCGAGGCGCGCGGCACGCAGGCGGATCGCCTCGACGGGTGAGCGGGCCTGCAGCAGCACGAAGTCGGCGTGGCAGCCCACCTCCAGCCCGTGGCCGTCGAGGCCCATGATCCGGGCGGGGTTCACCGTCACGGCCTCGAAGCAGGCCAGCATCTGCGCCTGCGAGGTCAGCTGCCCGACGTGCAGGCCCATGTGCGCCACCTCCAGCATGTCGCCCGAGCCGAGCGAGTACCACGGGTCCATCACGCTGTCGTGACCGAAGGCGACGGTGACGCCGGCAGCCATCAACTCGGGAACGCGTGTCATGCCGCGCCGCTTGGGGTAGGTGTCGTGCCGGCCCTGCAGCACGATGTTGGCCAGCGGGTTGGGGATGGCGTGCACCTGAGCCTCGGCGATCAGCGGGATCAGCTTGCTCACGTAGTAGTTGTCCATCGAGTGCATGGACGTGAGGTGCGAGCCGGCCACGCGCCCGTGCAGGCCCAGCCGCTGGGTGTGGAAGGCCAGCGTCTCGATGTGGCGGCTCATCGGGTCGTCGGTCTCGTCGCAGTGCATGTCCACGCGCAGGCCGCGCTCGGCGGCAATCTCGCACAAGACGCGCACGCTCTCGGCACCTTGCTCCATGGTGCGCTCGAAGTGCGGGATGCCGCCCACCACGTCCACGCCCAGGTCAAGAGCGCGCTTCAGGTTGGCGAGCGCATGGGGAGCGCGCAGCACGCCGTCCTGCGGGAAGGCGACGAGCTGCAGGTCGATGTAAGGCGCCACGCGCGCCTTGACGTGCAGCAGGGCTTCGACGGCGAGCAGCCGGTCGTCGCACACGTCCACATGGGTGCGGATCGCGAGCAGGCCCTTGGCGACCGCCCAGTCGCAGTACTGCAGTGCGCGCTCCACCAGCGCCTCTTGCGTGAGCAGCGGCTTGAGCTCGCCCCACAGCGCGATGCCTTCGAGCAGCGTGCCGCTTCTGTTGACGCGCGGCAGGCCGTGGCTGAGCGTCGCGTCCATGTGGAAGTGGGCGTCGACGAAAGGCGGGCTGAGCAGCTGGCCTTCGGCCTCGATCACCGGCGTGCCTGGCGGCGCCGACAGCGCCGGCCCGACGGCGGCGATGCGCCCGGCCTGAGCCAGCACGTCCAGGCCTGCGCGGCCGTCGGGAAATGTGGCGTTGCGAACGAGCAGGTTCATGGCGGCGGCTCCTGGGTTGCGGGGATTCTGGCTTACGCTCTGCCCTCTACTGCAAGAGACGTTCCCATGATCTCCAAACGACAGCTCCTCGCCGCCCTGGCCGCCAGCCCCTTGCTCGCCACCCGCGCGTGGGCCCAGGGCTGGCCAAACAAGCCGTTGCGGGTGCTGGTGGGCTTCCCCGGCGGCTCCTCGCCCGACCTGATGGCGCGTGCGCTGGCCGACGGCCTGGCGCAGGCGCTGGGCCAGCCACTGGTGATCGACAACAAGCCCGGCGCCTCCGGCAACATCGCCGCCGACCAGGTGGCGCGCGCGAGCGACGAGCACACGCTGGGTGTGCTGATCAACGGCAACCTCACGGTGGCCCGGCTCATCAACCCTGCCACGCCCTTCGATCCGGCGAAAGACTTCGCTCCCATCTCGTTGCTGGGCACCGCGCCGCTGGTGCTCACCGCTTCGGCCAACGCCAGCGGCAGCACGCCGGCCGAGCTGATGCAGTGGGCACGTGCGCAGGGCGACAAGGGCAACTACGGCACGCCGGGCAACGGCACGGTCGCCCACCTGGGCATGGAGCTGCTCAAGAGCAAGACCGGCCTGGCTGCGGTGCATGTGCCCTTCGCAGGCAATCCGCAGGTGGTGAACGCGCTGCTGGCCGGGCAGATTCAGCTCTCGCTGCTGCCGCCGGGCCTGGCGATGCCGCAGGTGAAGGCCGGCAAGCTCAAGGCCATCGCCGTCACCTCGCCCACGCGCAGTGCGCTGGTGCCCGAGGTGCCCACGCTGCGAGAAGCCGGCGTGAACGGCACCGACCTGGAGGTGTGGACGGCGCTGGTCGGCCCCGCTTCGTTGCCGCGCCCGATCGTCGCGCGCATGGCCGCGGCGGTCGCCGAGCTGATGAAGCAGCCCGACATGCAGTCCCGCCTGCTCGCCGCCGGCTGGCAGGCGGTGGGCAGCGGCCCCGAGGTGCTGGCCCAGCGCATGAAGGCAGACCTCGCGCTGCTGGGCGAGATCATCAGCGCGCGCGGCATCAAGGCCGACAGCTGAGTGAGTCGCGTCAGCTGACGCGCTTGCCGTCGTCGCGCACGACCTCGCCGTCTTCCTTGGTGAAGGGCGAGGGCAGCCGCTGCGGCAGGATCTCCAGCACGGCCTCGGACGGCCGGCACAGCCGCGTACCCAGCGGCGTCTCGACAACAGGGCGGTTGATCAGGATCGGGTACTGCAGCATGAAGCCGATCAGCGCATCGTCCGACCAGTGCGGCTCGGCCAGCTTCAGCTCGGCATAGGGCGTGCCCTTCTCGCGCAGCAGTGCACGCACCGGGAGGCCCATGGCCGCGATGAGCCCACGCAGGCGCTGCTCGGTCGGCGGTGTCTTGAGGTATTCGACGACCTGCGGCTCGACGCCGCTGTGGCGGATCAATGCCAGCGTGTTGCGCGAGGTGCCGCAGGCGGGGTTGTGGAAGATGGTGATGGCGGTCATGGTGAGCGCTGGCCGCCTCAGCAGCAAGCGCCGCTTGCCTTGACGGGAACGGCGACCGGCTTGCCGCGCGGCGCAGCCGCGCAGCAGGCGGCGGCTTGCGCCGGTTCGGGCTTCTTCGTGTCGCTGAACACAGGGATATCGGCCAGCGTGTGGAAGTGCTCCCAGGCAATGCCCTGCGGGTCGGTCACCCAGTGCTTGTCGCTGCGCGCGTAGCAGCAGCTCGTCTGGCCCTCGTCGAGCAGCGCCATGCCGGCGGCCTGGGCGCGTGCCTTCAGTTCGGCCAGTTCCTCGTCGGTGTCGGTCTGGAAGCCGAGGTGGTCGACGCCCGGCTCGCCACCCCGGCTGGAGATGGCGAAGTTGATGCGCGGGTCGTCGAGCATCCACTTGGCGTAGTCGCTCTCCACGCGCGTGGGCTGCGCGGCGAACAGCTTTGAGTAGAAGGCAATGCTGGCCTGCAGGTCGGCCACATGGGCGTGAACATGGAATCGCTTCATGACGGGTTCTCCTTCAGCAGTGGCAAGACGCTGCCGGGGTGCGGGCACAAGCGGCCCCCTGGCAGCAGTTCTCGGTGAGGTAGCCCAGCAGCGCGTTCATGCGCTCGTAGGCCGCGCGGTAGATGAGGTTGCGGCTGGCGCGTTCCTGCGTCACCAGGCCGGCGTGGATGAGCTCCTTGAGGTGGAACGACAAGGTGGCGGCCGGCACGCCCAGCCCCTCGGCCATGGTGCCGGGCGTGAGCCCGGCGTCGCCCGCCACCACCAATGCACGGAACACCTGCAGCCGCAGCGGCTGGGCCAGCGCGGCGAGCGATTGGACGACGTCTGCTTCTTCCATATTTCCATGATAGTCGAAATATCGAATGAAGCAAACCACCCACCACCATGACCTCCCAGGTCATGGACGCTGCGCAGGCGCCGCGCGACCATCTCCTCGCAACAACCAAGGAGAACACACATGGAAGGCCTCAACCTCGTCCCCCTCGCCGTCGGCCACATGATCGGCCTGGGCGCCATCGGCTCCTGCCTCGGCGTGGGCGTGATGGCGAGCAAGTACCTCGAAGCCTCGGCGCGCCAGCCCGAGTTGATGGAGCCGCTGCAGGGCAAGGTGTTCCTGCTGGTGGGGGTGCTCGACGGCGCCTTCATCATCGCCACCGGCATCGGCCTGTGGTTTGCGACGGCCAACCCCTTCAAGGGTTAGGGCCTGTTAACACCAAATGGGCACTAGGAAGATGCGCTCGGGTGCCACGGATCCACGTGCGTCATCAGGCTGAGCACGCGGTGGCGTTGCATCACGCGCTGGCGGGCTTCCAGCGCGATGGCGTGGCCGTCTTCCACGCTGAGTGAGCCGTCGACCTCGATGTGCGCGTCGACGACGATCATGTCGCCCATCTTGCGCGTGCGCACGTCGTGTGCGCCGCGCACGCCCGGCGTGTCGGTCAGCGTCTGGCGGATGGCCTCGACCTCTTCCACGTCGGCCGAGCGGTCGACCAGGTCGCCCAGCGCGTCCCAGCCGAAGCGCCAGCCGATGCGCGTGATGAGCAGGCCCACGATCAGCGCCGCGATGGGGTCGAAGATCGGGTAGCCCATCAGGTTGCCGGCAATGCCAGCACCCACCACCAGCGACGAGGCCGCGTCCGAGCGCGCATGCCAGGCGTTGGCCACCAGCAGGCTCGACTTCACGCGCCGCGCCACGTGCAGCATGTAGCGGAACAGGAGCTCCTTGGAGACCAGCGCCGTGCCGGCCACCCACAGCGCCGCCGCGTGCACCGGCTCGATGGTGTCGGGGTTCTGCAGCTTGACGAAGGCCGACCACAGCAGCGACACCCCCACCGCCAGCAGCAGCACGCCCAGCACCAGCGAGGCCGCGTTCTCGAAGCGCTGGTGGCCGTAGGGGTGGCCTTCGTCGGCCGCCTTGCGGCTGTGGCGGTGCGCGAACAGCACGACGAAGTCGGCCACCAGGTCGGACATCGAATGCAGCCCATCGGCCACCAGGGCTTGCGACTTGGTGAGCACGCCCGCCACGATCTGCACGCTGCTGAGCACCAGGTTCACGCCCACGCTGACCCAGGTGCTGCGTGACGCGGCGCGCGCGCGTTCCTCGGGGCCGATGGCGTGCTCGTCGTCGTGCGGGTCGGGTTGGATGCGCTTCATGGCGGGGCGTGTGGGTGGCCGCCAGTGTCTCCCAGTTGGCAGCCGCGGCCGCTGTCAAGCGCGGCGGCGGGGGAGTGGCAGGCCCACGACAGCCCCCGAGCGGAGGGGGTCGACCGTTACAGGGTGATCCAGATAATTGCACGACCGTACAATTTTTCCCGCCATGGACAAGCTGCTCGTCGTTTATGCCCACCTGATCGCCACCTGCCTCGCCCTCGGCGTGATCATGACCACCGACCTGCGGCTCATCGCCAAGCTGATGCGCTACCGCTGCGTGATCCGCCCGCCCAGGCGCTTCGAGACCAACGTGATCACGCTGGCGCTGATCGGCCTGTGCTTCTCCGGCATTGCCCTGGTGATGATGGGGCTGGACACCGACCCCAACTACCTGGCCGACAACCCCAAGCTGGTCGGCAAGATGCTGCTGGTGGGCCTGCTGTGCCTCAACGCCTTCGTGCTGCACCGCATCACCTTCCCGCGCCTGATGCAGCCCCACACCGTCTCGGCCTGGACGCGCCGCGACCACCTCGCCGTGGCGCTGCCGGTGGCACTGTCCAACACCCTGTGGCTGTACAGCGCCTTCCTGGGCGTGGCGCGCATCTGGAACCACCACAAGCCGCTGGTCGAGGTGCTGCTGCCGGCGGTGGGCCTGTTCGTGCTGCTGGCGCTGGCCATCCTCGCAGCACTGCGCCTGGCCGCGCGCGACGAGCCGCTCACGCCGCCCGACTGGATCGACTCGATGAAGGCCCGCCTGAGCGACCATGCGCCGCTCGACGGCCTGCGCCGCCCGGGCTTCGAGGACTCACGCGATTCCGTGTTCCCCACCTGATCCCGGCGTCTCGTACCAGCCGCCCGGCGTCACATACGCCACCCTCGAACCGTCGCCCAGGGCGATGCGCCAGGCCCACCGGGCCGGCGAGCCGTCGTACGACAGCAGCGGCTCGGCCAGCGCCTCGCCTGGGTGCCGGGCCTGGATCTCCGCCAGCCATTGGGCAGGCGGCTGGCGGAAGAAGCTCCCCGTCGGCCAGGCACCGCGGTCCGCCTCGCCACTGCCGAACTGGCTGAGCTGCCCAACACGGCCATCGAGCCCGACGCGCGCAAAGCCGCAGGCCAGACCGTCACGCACGAAGGGCACCAGCCAGAAGGCCGGTTCGCCGCCCGGCGTGTGCGCCAGCGCCGCTGCGCCCACGCGTGCGGAGCGGAGCAGGCGCGTGGTCGCATCGCCCGAACCGGCGTGGCGCAGCGCCGCCTCGACGGCGCGCTCGATGCGACCCGCTTCGTCAGGGGCAATCGACGTGGGCATAGACGTAGTTGGTGTGGGTCACCGCGTCCCAGTCTTCCCAGGTCACGGCGCCTCCCAGAGCGTAGTCCGCATTCCACGGCCACGGGTCGTAGACGTAGAGCTTCTTCTCCTCCAGGCCCAGGGCCCAGATCCAGCGCACGTACGAGTAGCCGGCCACCGCGCGCGCATGGCCGGAAATGCCGCTCTTGAAGGGCCGCAGCAGGTCGATCTGGTCGCGCCCCTTCTCCCAGGTGGGTGAGCTGTCGAAGCTCGCGTCGAGGTGGTTGCAGGTGAGCGACTTGTAGCCCGGGCTCTGGTCGGCCTGGCAGCCGCCGGGCGCATAGCCCAGGCTGGGCGCGATGTCGTCCTGCGAGTGGTAGTGGCGGTAGTAGCACAGGATCATCTGGCAGGTGGCGACCGCGCAGTAGTCGTTCACCTGCTGGCCATGCAGCACGAAGCAGTGGTGCGAGCGCGCATGGGTGTGGCCGTAGTGCGTGCAGTACTGCAGCAGCTTGGTCACCTTGCGGCGGTAGACCAGCACGGCATCGAGCTTGTCGTGGACCGACAGCAGGCTGCGCGCAGTGAGCATCTCGCGGCGGATCTTGTCGGGGATGGCGCCGCGCTCGGCCTCCACCTTCTTGAAGCGCGCCAGGCGCTTCTTGCGCTCGGCGTCGCTCAGCGCGCCATAGAACGACCAGGCATGAAAGCCTTCGCTGCCTGCGCGCTCGGGCTTCAACGGCACGCGCGTCAGCGACGACACGTCGTAGATGGCCTGCGTGGTGGCGTTGCCGTCGTCCACTTCGAACATCACCCCCAGCTTCGGGTAGCTGTAGCACACGAGCTTGGGCGCCGAGAGCTTGCTGCGCGCGAACTCGCGCTTCACCTTGGGTGTGAGTTTCTTCACCGCCTCGTCGTAGTTCCACAGGCGCGGCCCGAGTTCGGTGGCGACCACCGCGCTGCCCAGCACCTGGCTCGCCGCCACGCGCACGTGGCCGAACAGCTCCTTGCCGCGCGCCACCGCGAAGTCGTGGAACAGCGGTGTGCCGTTGATGTCGTGGATGGTGAGCGGCTCCTTGCGCACCGCGCCGGCGAGCCAGGGCTCCAGTTCGGGTGGGCCGGCCGCGGCGTTCTTCAGCACCGCCAGCGTGGCGTGTTCGGCGAGCGCCTTGCGGTCGAGCAGGTAGCGCTCTTCGGGATATCGGTTGCTTGCCATGTGTCCCCCTGTCAACAAGGATCGGATGCCGCACGGCAACGCACTCGCCGCGCGAGCACGCATGGTTCGCAGCGCGGCACGGCACTGTCAATCCCGCAGCCCACCTGCGAGCTAGGGGGCTGCGCGCGCCAGCTTAGGGATGGCGATGGCGCCGGCCCGCGCCTACTGTCTACACACGTTTGCTGAAGGGCCCACGACCATGAGCGGTTTGTCGACATCGACCATCACGAGCCGGCTGGCTGCCGAAGGCACCACCGCAGCCACGCAGCAGCTGATCCTGCAGTTCCTCAACAGCGCGGCCAACGCCACCGTGCTCGCGGGCGCCGAGCCGCAAGACGGCCCCATCGAAGACTCACCCAGCTCCGGCTACGGCGACCAGGTGCGCGACTACGACATCGGCCTCGTCGTCGCCCAGCGCCTCATCACCAAACGCACAGCGCTCGGCGGCAGCTTCAGCGCGCTCACGCAGCTGGCCAGCGTGAAGGGCTTCGGCCCCGACAAGTTCAACGACCTGCTCTTCACCTTCACGCGCAGCCTGTGCGAGGTGAGCAGCATCGTCTTCAACTTCAACAGCGCCACGCACACCAACGACGCGCTCAACCTGCGCCGCAACTACGCGAGCTCGCTGCCCTCGCCCAGCTGGCGAAGGGGCCTGAGCGTGCCGGCGAGCGACTCGTGCGCGCTCTACGCCATCCAGCCCACGCTGGGCCAGCCGCTGGCCATCCGCGTGTCCCTGCGCGCCAACGGCGTGAGCGCGGCCTTCGTGCGCGCGGTGGGCGGCGGGCGGCTGGGCAACGTGAAGGAGCAGCTCGTCTCCTTCGACGCGCTGGGCAACTCGGGCGCGCAGACCTTCCAGCTGGAGAACCCCACATTCCATGCGCACGGCGTGTGCGCCACCACCATCGCCTGGGCCTGGCAATGGCGGCGCCTGCCCACCGACCCGTGGCGCCCGCTCGTCACCACGCGCCACCGGCTCTACGTGATCCTTGATGTGCCCACGCTGCCCTGGGTGCAGACCACCGGCAGCACCTCGCTGCCCTGGACGGATGCGCTCGACATCGCCTGCGGCTGGGCGCACACCGCCACCACGCGCGACGTGGCCGCCACGATGGTCACGGCGCGCTACAACGGCAGCGGGCGCGTCTCGTACGACACGGTGAGCGGCGCCACCTTCTACGGCTTCACCGACTACAACCTCACGCAGATGATCAACCGCCTGAACGGCGGCGTGGGCCTGGGCGAGAAGGTCAACTGCACCGACAGCGCCAACACCGTGTCGACCTTCGCCAACCTGCTGGGTTGCGACCTGTGGCAGTCGCGCATGAGCTCGTTCTTCCAGCTCAACCCGATGATCGCCATCGGCTACAACACCTGGGCCATCCCCTTCTCGGGCAGCTTCAGCTACCACGAGGTGGCCTGGAAGGGCGCCTGCACCAGCGCCGACAACATCTTCGACGGCTGCCTCAAGGTCGACGCCGACGCCGACCCGGTGAACGCGCCGCACACGCCGCTCCTGCCCACCAACATGCTGTTCGGCGACTGCAGCACCATGAACTACCGGCTGCGCCTGTGCCCGCCGGGTGCGTCGGGCTGCGGCGCGTGCCAGCCCCAACCCGCGACGACGCGCAAGCGCCGCCCCATCGTCTGATCACCGCGAGGACACCTCACCATGGCATCGCTACATGACGTCGACGAGCTGCTGGGCGAGATCGCCGGGCGCCCCAGCGTGTTCAACCACAACCTGCGCCTGGCCGCCAGCGAGTTCAGCGGCTACGAGCTGGTCAATGAAGTGAGCCTCGCCGGCTCCAACGGCAGCACCGAACACGTCTACCTCTACGCCCAGCGCAAGGCCGCCACCGAGACGCTGCTGCGGGTGAGCGTGTCTGAGCACCCCGATGCGCGCCATGCGCTGCTCGCGCTCATCGAGTCGCTCGACAACAGCATGAACCCCGAGGTCGCGCGTGCCGGCGGCAAGCTGGCGAAGCTCGCCGACATCGGCTTCGTGCGCGCCGGCGAAGGCGATGGCAAGGGCCTCGGCGTGGCCCTGCTCAGCGTGGGCAACGCCGCGGTCAGCGTGCGCAGCGCCGGCAAGGCGCCGGCCGACGTGACGGCCGCGGCCGAGCGCGTCGGCAAGCTGCTCGGCACGCCGCCCGACAAGAGCACGCAGCGCGCCGGCCGAGCTTCCGCGCTACCACCGCCCGCTGCGCGCATGAGTGCCGGCGAGGTGCTGACGCTGATCGAGAAGCTGCCCGAAGGCGGGCCGGCCGCCGACCGCATCCAGGTCATCGCGCCGCGAGGCGAACTGCGACGCGATGGCGATGCGCTCGTCTATGTCGCGGTGGACGATGGCTCGCCGCAGATCGCCGGCTATACCCACCCCCAAGGCCAGACCGCTCCCCCGTAGCCGAGGCCGCATTCCCTTGTTCCGAGGGAAAGACCGACCTGATGAACCGCGATGCCACCCGTAAGATCGATGCATAACATCGGAGGAGCGGGGAAGCATGATCACGAACTCTTGGCGGAGTTGGGTCGCCGCGTGCGTACTTGGTTGCCTGGCAGCCTGCGGAGGAGGCGGTGGCGGTGAGGCTGGCGGTGGCAACCCGTCGTCGACCACGCCGGTTCCCGTCAGTATCACGACGCAACCCAGCTCGATGACTGCCGTGGCCGGGACGACAGCATCGTTCGGCGTCACCGCCGTCGGCGATGGACTGGCCTACCAGTGGGAGCGCAGCGCCAACACCGGCCAGTCATGGGTCGGCCTGCCCAATGCTACGGCGTCGAGCTATGCGGTCGCGGCGGTCGACAGCTCGCTCGATGGCAATCAGTACCGCGTCCGTGTCAGTGGCACCGCGAACTCGGTCACCAGCTCGGCCGCGATCCTCAGCGTGACACCGGCACCCGCGCCGGTGGCGATCACCGCGCAGCCCGGCGACCTGTCGGTCGTGCAAGGGACGACGGCGAGTTTCGCGGTCACCGCCACGGGCACGTCTCCGAGCTACCAATGGCAATCCAGCCTGGATGGACTGGCCTGGACACCCATTGCGTCAGCCACAGGCACCGCACTCACCCTGAGTGTCGTGCCACTCGCCGACAACGGGAAGCGGGTGCGCGTCGTGGTGAGCAATGAAGTCAACACCATCACCAGCAATTCGGCCACGCTGACCGTCACCGCGCCTCTTTCTGCGCCAGTGATCACCCTGGCCCCGCAGGCGCTATCG
>NZ_DASSRA010000017.1:0-2446 GCF_035702065.1 Rhizobacter sp. | reverse complement strand
CTATGTGCTGCCGCTGGTGCTGCTCACCACCGGCTACGCGCTGGTCCAGGCGGCCAACAACACGGCGGTGATGGCCGATGTGGCGCCGGACCAGCGCGGCGTGGTCTCCGGCCTGCTCAACCTGTCGCGCAACCTCGGGCTCATCACCGGCGCCTCGGCAATGGGCGCGGTGTTCGCGTGGGGGGCGGGCACGGCGGATCTCCATGCGGCGAGCGCCGACGCCGTGGCGGCTGGGCTGCGGGCCACCTTCACGGGCGCGGCAGCGTTGGTCGGGGTGGCGCTGGGGGTGGCTTTGCTCGCGTGGTGGCGTGTAGTGCCAGCCCTACACCACAAGCCCGGCTCCGACGATTCCGCACCCGGCCCGTCGTTCCTAGCATTCCCTTCATCTGCCCGAAGGGAACCCGCATGCGTGACGACAACGACTCCAGCAACCGTTTCGACCCCTACAACGCCGACCGGCCGCTGCTGATGCGCTGCGCCTGCGGGCAGCACGCATCGGCCGACGAGCACAACAGTGCGCTCGGCGCCGTCGACGAACTGAAGCGCCGCAGCGAGACGACTGCCTTCGAGGCCTACTCCAACGACTTCATCGAGGCCACGCTGGTCAAGGCCCTGTTCCCGCAGGACGCACAACGCCGCCGCTTCCTGCGTGCGGTGGGCAAGGGCTCGGCAATGGCCGCCATCGGCAGCGTGCTGCCCATCGCCAGCCTGCAGGCCATGGCGCAGGAGAAGCAGGGCGCGCTGGAGAAGAAGGAGCTGAAGATCGGCTTCATCCCCATCACCTGCGCCACGCCGCTGATCATGGCGCACCCGCTGGGCTTCTATGCCAAGCAGGGGCTGGAGGTGCAGGTGGTCAAGACGGCGGGCTGGGCGCTGATCCGCGACAAGATGCTCAACAAGGAGTACGACGCCACGCACTTCCTGTCGCCCATGCCGCTGGCGATCTCGCTCGGCCTCGGTGCCACCGCCACGCCGATGAACGTGGCCACCATCCAGAACATCAACGGCCAGGCGATCACGCTGGCCATGAAGCACAAGGACAACCGCGACCCCAAGAACTGGAAGG
The DNA here is from genome assembly GCF_035702065.1 of Rhizobacter sp. Classification (GTDB taxonomy): domain Bacteria; phylum Pseudomonadota; class Gammaproteobacteria; order Burkholderiales; family Burkholderiaceae_C; genus Rhizobacter. The sequence continues at coordinate 1,380 of NZ_DASSRA010000017.1, read as the reverse complement.
GCTTCAAGTTCGCCATTCCGTTCGAGTTCTCCATCCACAACCTGCTGCTGCGCTACTACCTGGCGGAGCATGGCCTGAACCCCGACACCGACGTGCAGATCCGCGTGGTGCCGCCGCCCGAGATGGTGGCCAACCTGCGCGCCGGCAACATCGATGGCTTCCTCGGGCCCGACCCCTTCAACCAGCGCGCGGTGTTCGAGGAGGTGGGCTTCATCCACCTGCTGACCAAGGAGCTGTGGAACGGCCACCCCTGCTGCGCCTTCGGCACCAGCACCGAGTTCATCCAGAAGAACCCCAACACCTTCGCGGCGCTGTACCGGGCGGTGCTCACTTCGGCCGCGATGGCGCGCGAGGCGCGCAACCGCGAACTCATCGCCAAGGTGATCGCGCCGCAGGCCTACCTCAACCAGCCCGAGAGCGTGATCGCGCAGGTGCTCACCGGCAAGTTCGCCGACGGCTTGGGGCAGGTGAAGACCGTGCCCGACCGCGCCGACTTCGACCCGATGCCCTGGCAGAGCATGGCCGTGTGGATGCTCACGCAGATGAAGCGCTGGGGCTACCTCAAGGGCGACGTCAACTACAAGCAGATCGCCGAGAAGGTGTTCCTGCTGACCGACGCGAAGAAGACCATGAGGCAGCTCGGCCAGCCGCTGCCCGACGAGAAGCTGGGCGCGTACCCCAAGTTCAGCGTGATGGGCAAGACCTTCGACGCGGCCAAGGCCGACGAGTACCTGAAGAGCTTTGCGATCAGCAAGCAGGTCGCATGACACGACACGACCCCTACGACGCGAACCGACCGCTGCTGATGCGCTGCGCCTGCCGCGAGCCGCATCTTGCGGGCAGTGGCTGCGACAGCCGCCCGAGCGTGGAGCAGTTGGCCAACGAGTTCATCGAGGCCTCGCTGGTGAAAGCCCTGTTCCCGCAGGAGCCGGTGCGCCGTGCCTTCCTGAAGGCCGTCGGCCGCAAGACTGCGATGGCCGCCATCGCCAGCGCGCTGCCGCTGGCCACGCTGCAGGCGCTGGCGCAGGAGCGCCGGCCGGTGGAGAAGAAGAACCTCAAGGTGGGCTTCATCGCCATCACCTGCGCCACGCCGTTGATCATGGCCGAGCCGCTCGGCTTCTACCGCGACCAGGGCCTGCAGGTGGAGCTGGTCAAGACGCCGGGCTGGGGCGTGATCCGCGAGCGCGTGATGAAGCGCGAGTACGACGCCTCGCACTTCCTCTCGCCCATGCCGCTGGCCATGAGCATGGGCCTGGGGTCGGACGCGATGGCCACCTCGGTCGCGACCATCCAGAACATCAACGGCCAGGCGATCACGCTGCACACCAAGCACAAGGCCAAGCGCGACCCCAAAGCCTGGAAGGGCTTCAAGCTCGCCGT
>NZ_DASSRA010000016.1:0-5497 GCF_035702065.1 Rhizobacter sp. | reverse complement strand
GGATTGAGCGAATGGACAGCGTCAACTACGTGTCCATCGCAGACCGCATGGAACTTCAGCTTGCCGGCTACGATGCTGCCGGGTTGGCGCAGTACACAGGTACGGCGACTTACTGCACGCAGGGTAGGAACCTTGACGGTTCCATGGGGCCTGCGTCGGTGTCGGTCATGACCATCAGTCCTTCCGGCGCATCAACTGTCGTTCAGCAATACCAGTCCGGCAGCTGCCCGTTCACTCTTGGCCAGTTCGACAGCATCGCCCCGGTCGTCACCCCAAGCAGCATGCCGGTCGACTGGAGCACAGGACATCCACGCTGAAGTTGCGCCGACGACCAATCGGAGCAAATGTCGCCGGAAGGATGGCTTGTGAGACATCAAAGTTGGGGGCATCTTGTGAATCAGGTCGTCGACATCGTGAACCACCTGGAGGCGAACGTTGTCGACAGTTGGCTCCTGGCCGAGTGCGGCCGCCCACTGTCCAGAAGAATGGACACATGACTGCGGAGGGTTCTCCGTCGTGGTCTCAGGCACCGGTCGCACGTCAGAGATGACAAACGCACCTCTGACGTGCGAGACCCGATCAGCCGCGCTTCACATGCGCTCGAAGATCGCCGCGATGCCTTGCCCGCCGCCGATGCACATGGTCACCAGCGCGTAGCGGCCCTGCGTGCGCTGCAGTTCGTACAGCGCCTTCACCGTGATGATCGCGCCGGTGGCACCCACCGGGTGGCCGAGCGAGATGCCCGAGCCGTTGGGGTTGACCTTGGCCGGGTCGAAGCCCAGGTCCTTGCTGACGGCGCAGGCCTGCGCGGCGAAGGCTTCGTTGGCCTCGATCACGTCGAGGTCGCTCACCTTCAGGCCGGCCTTCTCCAGCGCCTTGCGCGTGGCCGGCACCGGGCCGATGCCCATGTACAGCGGGTCCACGCCGGCGTGGCCGTACGACACCAGTCGGGCCAGCGGCTTGAGGCCGCGGCGCTCGGCTTCGGCGCGCTCCATCAGCACCAGGGCCGCGGCGCCGTCGTTCACGCCCGAGGCGTTGCCGGCGGTGACCGAGCCGCCGTCCTTCTTGAACGCGGGCTTGAGCTTGGCCATGTCTTCGAGCTTGGCGTCGTTGCGCACGTGCTCGTCGGTGTCGAACATCACCGTGCCCTTCTTGCTCTCGAGCGGCACCGGAACGATCTGTTCCTTGAAGTAGCCGGCCGCGATGGCCTTCTGCGCGCGGCGGTGGCTTTCGAGCGCGGCTTCGTCCTGCTGGGCGCGGCTGATGTCCCACTTGGCGGCCACGTTCTCGGCGGTGATGCCCATGTGCACGTTGTTGAACGGGTCGTGCAGGGCGCCCAGCATCATGTCGACCAGCGTCGCGTTGCCCATGCGGGCACCGAAGCGCGCCTGCGGCATGGAGTAGGGGCCGCGGCTCATGCTCTCGGCGCCGCCGGCCAGCGCGATGTCGGCATCGCCCAGCAGGATGGTCTGCGCGGCGCTGATGACGGCCTGCAGGCCCGAGCCGCACAGGCGGTTGACGGTGAGGGCCGGTGTCTCGATGGCCACGCCGCCGTCGACGGCGGCCACGCGGGCCAGGTACATGTCGCGCGGCTCGGTGTTGATCACGTGGCCGAACACCACGTGGCCCACGTCCTTGCCGTCGACCTTGGCGCGGGCCAGCGCTTCGCGGGTGGCGATGGCGCCCAGCTTGGTGGGCGGCACGTCTTTCAGGCTGCCGCCAAAAGTACCGATGGCGGTGCGCGCCCCGCTGACAACAACGACTTCTCTCTTCATGGTGGGCCTCGCAATGGCTGTGTGAAAACCTCAATTGTGAACACATCCACAATGGCATTCCGCGGTTCAACCGACTGAACGACTATGACTACTCCCCACACCCTCGTCATCACCGGCGCCGCTGGCGCCCTGGGCCAGGCCACGGCCCGCCACCTCATGGCATCCGGCCACCGCGTGGCCCTGCTCGACCAGGACGAAGCCCGCCTGAAGGCCGTCTTCGGCAGCCCGGCGGATGCTCTGCTGCTCGCGGCCAACGTGACCTCGGCCGAGAGCGTGGCCGCCGCCGTGCAGCGCGTGGCGCAGGCCTTCACGCGCATTGACGCACTGGTGCACATCGCCGGCGGCTTCGAGATGGGCGAACCGGTGCACCAGATCAGCCGCGCCTCGTGGGACCGCATGATGGACCTCAACGCCTGGTCCTTCGTCAACGTCACCCAGGCGGTGGTGCCGCTGATGAAGCGCCAGGGCGGCGGCAGCGTGGTGGCGGTGTCGGCCAACGCCGCGCGCGAGGGCCAGGCGCTCAAGGGCGCCTACTGCGCGGCCAAGAGCGCCTTGCAGCGGCTGGTGGAAGCGCTCTCGCACGAAGTAGCGGCCGAGGGCATCCGCGTCAACAGCGTGGCGCCGACCACGCTCGACACCCCGGCCAACCGGCAGGGCATGCCCGGCGCCGACCGCTCGGCCTGGGTGGCGCTCGACGCAGCCGCCCAGGCCATCGCCTTCCTCGCCACGCCGGCGGGGATGGCGGTGCACGGACAGCACCTTCAACTTGGCCGCAGCTGAGCGACCGACCGTCACACACACACGCGCACGGGCACGGACGCGGGAAAGCGGTCTGCCCAAAAGGGGATCTGTCCTACAGACGTCGCTGGGGCTTCAAGCCGATCATGAAGCTCCCCATGACACCCCTTGATGGCCATGACGAGCGAAAGCCAGGTCCGGTCGCCCTCCGGCATTCCAGGGCTCGATGAGGTATTGCACGGCGGCTTCATCTCCGGCCGCCTGTATCTGCTGGATGGCAACCCCGGTGCCGGCAAGACCACGCTGGCCATGCAATACCTGCTCGAAGGCGTGCGGGCCGGTGAGAAGTGCCTCTACGTCACGCTCTCCGAATCGCGCAACGAGCTGGTCGCCAACGCGGCCTCTCACGGCTGGTCGCTCGAGGGCATCGAGATCCTGGAGCTGCTCACCGACGAGCTGCAGGTCGATGGCGAGAACGAGCTCACCATGTACCACCCGTCGGAGGTGGAGCTCAACACCACCACCCGCAAGGCGCTCGACGCCGTGGTGCGCGTCAAGCCCCGGCGCATGGTGTTCGATTCGCTCTCCGAACTGCGCCTGCTGGCGCAGAGTTCGCTGCGCTACCGGCGGCAGATCCTCGGCATCAAGCAGTTCATGATGGGGAAGGACTGCACCGTGCTGCTGCTCGACGACCGCACCTCCGACGGGCCCGACATGCAGCTCTACAGCGTGGCGCACGGGGTGGTCTCGCTCGACTCGAGCACGCCGGCCTACGGGAGCACGCTGAGGCAGCTGCGGGTGGTCAAGTTCCGCGGCAGCGACTTCCGCAGCGGCCGCCATGATTTCGTGATCCATCGCGGCGGCCTCTTCGTCTTCCCGCGTCTGTCTGCCGCCGAGCACGGGGCGGCGTTCCGGCGCGAGATCGTGCCCAGCGGCATCGCCGAACTCGACGCCCTGATGGGTGGTGGCATCGACCGCGGAACGGCCACGCTGCTGATCGGCCCGCCGGGCTCCGGCAAATCGACCATCGCCTTGCAGTACGCCACCGCGGCGGCGCGGCGCGGCGAGCATGCCGCCATCTTCGGCTTCGAGGAGTCGCGCGCCATCTTGTTCGAGCGCGCGGCGGGGCTGGGCATGCCCATCCACGAAGGCATCGGCCCGGGCCAGATCATGGTGCGGCAGATCGACCCGGCGGAGACCGCGCCCGGCGAGTTCGCCGCCATGGTGCGCAACTCGGTCGAGCGCGACGGCGCACGGGTGGTGGTGATCGACAGCCTCAACGGCTACCTCAACGCCATGCCCGAGGACAAGTTCCTCACCGCCCAGTTGCATGAGCTGCTTTCCTACCTCAACAACCAGGGCGTGGCCACCTTCCTCATCGCCGCACAGAGCGGCATGCTGGGCAACATGCAGTCCACCGGGTTCGGGCCGAGCGGGCGCTCGGCGGTGGATGCGAGCTACCTGACCGACGCGGTGGTGCTGCTGCGCATGTACGAGCACGCCGGCAAGGTCAAGAAAGCCATCTCGGTGCTCAAGAAGCGCAGCGGGGTGCACGAGGAGTCGATCCGCCAGCTCTCCTTCGACAGCACCGGCATCCACCTGAGCGAGCCGCTGATGCACCTGCGCGGCGTGCTCACCGGCGTGCCGATCGAGTTGCCCCCCGGTGTCGGCCCGGGGTCTGCGTCCGGCCGGCCCCATGGAGCCTGAGGACACGCCCAACGACGAACGCGTGCTGGTGCTGCCGGTCACGCGACGCGATGGCGAGGTGACCTGCGAGCTGCTCGGCAAGGTCGGCATCGAGTGCATCGTCTGCAAGGACGTGGCCACCCTGGCCGCCGAGATCGCGCGTGGCGTCGGGGCGCTGCTGATGACCGAGGCGGTGTTCGGCAGCCCCGACATGCCCTTGCTGCTGGCCGCGCTGCGCAACCAGCCGGCCTGGTCGGACGTGTCACTGGTGATGCTCATGCGCGACCACGCCCGCTCCGCCGCCGGCCTGCGCCTGCTGGGGCTGCTGGGCAACATGACGATTCTCGACCGGCCGGTCTCCACGCGCTCGATGATCAGCGCCATCCAGTCGGCGCTGCGCGACCGGCACAAGCAATGCCGCATCCGTGACCAGATCCTGCAGCTGGCGCGTTCCGAGCAGGCGCTGAAGAAGGCCGACCAGCGCAAGGACGAGTTCCTGGCCACGCTGGCGCACGAACTGCGCAACCCGCTGGCGCCCATCCGCACCGGCCTGCACATCCTCTCCAAGGTGCCGGGCGGCGACGAGAAGGCGAAGCGCCTGCACGAGATCATGGAGCGCCAGATGGCGCAGATGGTCAAGCTCATCGACGAGCTGCTCGAGGTCTCGCGCATCTCCACCGGCAAGGTGGTGCTGCAGCGGGAGCGGGTCGACATGCGCGCTGTCGTCAACCTCGCACTCGAAGGCAGCCAGCCCCTGGTGGACGCGGCCAAGCACCGGCTGGACGTGGCGCTGCTCGACGAACCGGTGTGGGTCATCGGCGACCCCTCTCGGCTGGCGCAGGTGGTGAGCAACCTCGTGAACAACGCCGCCAAGTACACGCCCAATGGCGGGCACATCAGCGTGGTGCTGGCACGCCGGGGCAGTGAAGCCGTGGTGACCGTGAAGGACAGCGGCGTCGGCATCCCGCCCGCCATGCTGCAGCACGTGTTCGACATGTTCGCCCAGATCAACCGCACGCTCGACCGCTCGCAGGGCGGCCTGGGCATCGGCCTGGCGCTGGTGCACCGCCTGATGGAGCTGCATGGCGGCTCGGTCACCGCCGAGAGTGCCGGCAACGACCGCGGCAGCACGTTCACGATCCGCCTGCCCATGGTGACCACCGGGCCGCAGGCCGTGGCAGACGCGCCGGGCCATGCGCCGGGCTCGGCGGTGAAGCGGCATGTTCGCGTGCTGATCGTCGATGACAACACCGACGCGGCCGAGACGCTCGCGATGCTGCTCGAAACCCATGGCCACC
>NZ_DASSRA010000015.1:0-30695 GCF_035702065.1 Rhizobacter sp. | reverse complement strand
GTTCGCCTGGACGGTGGCCAAGTACGTGAAGAGCAACGCCATCGTCTTCTGTGCCGGCGGCATGACGCTGGGCGTGGGCGCGGGCCAGATGAGCCGGCTCGACTCGGCCCGCATCGCCGGCATCAAGGCCGAAGCCGCGGGTCTTTCGCTCAAGGGCTCGGCCGTCGCCAGCGACGCCTTCTTCCCGTTCCGCGACACGCTGGATGAGCTCGTCAAGGCGGGTGCGACCAGCGTGATCCACCCCGGTGGCAGCGTGCGTGACGAAGAAGTGATCGGCGCGGCCAACGAGCACGGCATCGCGATGGTGCTGACCGGCGTTCGCCATTTCCGCCATTGAGCTGGCATGACGAGGCCTGAGGCCGTCGGCCTGCTGCTGGCCTTCCTTGCCCGTCTCATCACGGGCGCGCAGGGTCACTGGTACGGCAGCCCGCCCAAGGCCGAGCAGCGCATCTACTTCGCCAACCACCAGAGCCACTTCGACTGGGTGCTGATCTGGGCCGCACTGCCGCGCGAGCTGCGCGCGCAGACGCGGCCGATCGCCGCGCGCGACTACTGGACCTCCTCCAAGCTCAAGCACTGGATCACGCGCGAAGTCTTCAACGCCGTCTACGTCAGCCGCGTGCGCACCGCCGACGAAGACCCGCTGGAGCCGCTGGTCGAGGCGTTGAAGAACGGCGACTCGCTGGTGATCTTTCCCGAGGGCACCCGCGGCAACAAGGGCGAGCCGCAGCCCTTCAAGGCCGGCCTCTTCCATCTGGCCGAGCAGTTCCCCGAGGTGCAGCTCATCCCGGCGTGGATCGACAACGTGCAGCGCGTCATGCCCAAGGGCGAAGTGGTGCCGGTGCCCCTGCTGTGCACCGTGACCTTCGGCGCGCCGGTGCAACTGCAGCCCGGCGAAGACAAGCGCAGCTTCCTCGCCCGGGCGCGCGAGGCGGTGATGGCGCTGGCCAAGGTGGCGGCATGAGCATCGCATCCATCGGAAGGGCCGCGTGATGGGCTCGTGGTTGCGCAGCCTCACCGTCTCGCAGCAGATCGGCCTGCTGTTCGTGATCATCTTCGGCGTGCTCACACTGGCCACCATGGCGGCCTTCGCGCGCTCGCTGGGCAACATGTCGCCCGAGCGGCAGGCACGCCACGAGGCCCTGCGCTACGACATCCGCGCGCTGTGGATCGGCACCCTGCTCTTCTGGGTGTCCTGGGCCTCGGGCGCCTTCGTCGCCACGCTGCTGTTCGGCGTGGTGTCCTTCCTCGCATTGCGCGAGTTCATCACCCTCACCCACACGCGGCGCGGCGACCACCGCGCGCTGTTGGCCACTTTCTTCATCGTGACGCCGGTGCAGTACATGCTGGCCGGCGGGCGCTACTTCGACTTGTTCTCGGTGTTCATCCCGGTCTACGCCTTCGCGGCGCTGCCCATCCTCGCGGCGCTGGGCAACGACCCGACGCGCTTCCTGGAGCGCACAGCCAAGATCCAGTGGGGCACCATGGTGTGCGTCTACGGCATGAGCCACGCACCCGCCCTGCTGCTGCTGGAGTTCAAGGGCTACGAAGACCGCGGCGCCTTCCTCGTGCTCTACCTGGTGATGGTGGTGGTGACGGCGCAGATCGTGCAACAGGCTGCCAGCCACCGCCTGCGCCGCCGGCCGGTGGCGCGCCAGATCAGCCGCAACTTCTCGTGGCGCGCCTGGGGGCTGGGCATGCTGGCCGCCGGCCTGATCGGCGGGCTGCTGTTCTGGATCACGCCCTTCAAGCCGGCGCAGGCCGTCTTCATGGGCCTGGTGGCGGGCGGCACCAGCACGATGGGGGCCCTGGTGATGCAGGCGCTGAAGCGCGATGCCGGCGTGCGCCACTGGGGCAGTCGCGCGTCGGTGACGGGTGCCGTGGGCCTACTGGACCGGGTGGCGCCGCTTTGCTTTGCGGCACCGGTCTTCTTCCACTCGCTTCGCTGGTACTTCGGCGTATGAGGATCCTGGGCATCGACCCCGCCCTGCGCACCACCGGCTTCGGCGTGATCGACGTCGAAGGCAGCGCACTGCACTACGTGGCCAGCGGCACCATCAAGACCGATGCGGTCGATGCCGGCCAGCTGCCGCTGCGCCTGAAGGTCATCTACGACGGCATCCGCGAGATCGCCGCGCGCTACAAGCCCGACTGCGCCTCCATCGAGATCGTGTTCGTGAACGTCAACCCGCAGAGCACGCTGCTGCTCGGTCAGGCACGCGGCGCGGCGATCACCGGCCTGGTGGCCTGCGGCATCGACGTGTCGGAGTACACCGCGCTGCAGATGAAGAAGGCCATCGTCGGCGCCGGCCACGCGCGCAAGGAGCAGGTGCAGGAGATGGTCAAGCGCCTGCTCAAGCTGCCCGGCCTGCCGGGCAAGGACGCCGCCGACGCGCTGGGCCTGGCGGTGTGCCATGCCCACGCCGCGCGCTCCTTCGCGGCCATCGAGAAGGCGACCACGCGCACGCGCAGCACCAAGGCCCAGTACAAGGGCGGTCGCAGCTACTGACGCACCGGCAGCGGGCCGGCCCACTCGCCGATCAACGCAGGTTCACGGCGTGGTGCGCGGCGTCGCGCTCAGCCAGGCCGCGCGGATCTGCCGCCCGCAGGCCACCGACTGCACGTAGGGTCGCTGCGCCGGGTCGGCGTTGCCCGTCCCGGTGGTGCTGTAGCGCGCCAGCACGCCCCAGTAGCGGCGGTTGGCGTCAATCCAGGGGTAGAAGCCGAAGGCACCGGGGCTGCTGAAGGCGCCGTCGCCCACCACCGGGTCGTCTTCGACCCAGTGGCCGACCGCGTAGTGCCAGCTCTCCTGCAAGGGGATCGGCGTGGCCACCGCAGTGGCGCAGGTCGAGGGGTTGGTGCAGACCTTGTTCGTGCCCAGCAGGCTGCTGATGCGCATCTCCCCGGCCAGCACGCGCCGCAGGAAGCGGCCGTACTCGGTCGCGTTGGTGGCGGCCCCGCCGGCCAGCTGCGGCTGGGTGTAGGTGAGCGTCATCACGCCACCCAGGCCGGCCGCCACATGCTGCGCGAGCGCCGCATTGGCATCGGGCCCGAGGCCCACGCTGGCCAGCGTGGCGTGCCGCTGCATGTGGCCTCCGCTGTAGTAGAAGCGCCCGTCGTGTGCCGGCACGTAGTCGCCATTGCGAATCAGCGCGCCCTGGTACGACTGGCACTCGGCCACGGTCTGGTCTTGCAGGCAGCTGTCGAAGCCGGTGTAGCCGCTGGTGAAGTTGAGGGCCTTCACGTCGTCTGCGCTGAGCTGGCCCTGCCGCAGCTCGGCCACGTGCGAGGCGTACAGCCATTTCGACGCCGAGGCGATGGCCATGTTGGTGCCGGCCCCCGGTGCGTTGGCCCCCACCGAGCCGCCGGCCAGCGGGCCGCTCGTGTCGCCCACCGTCCAGTAGAAGGGCTGCGCCGTCACGCAGGCCGGGTTGCCCAGCGCGGTGGCGCGTGCGGCAGCCTCGCGGTCGGCCGCGCTCGGGCCGGTGGACGGGGCATCGCCACCCCCACCGCCGCCGCAGGCGGCGAGCAGGAGCACGGCGAACGCAGGGGTGAGGCGCAAGGGCATGGGTGTTCTTTTCCGGGTGGCTGCGATGCCGCGAGTATGGGCGGCGCCGCGGCCCGTGCCGCGCCGGTGAATGTGGCAATTCGTGACAGACCCGGCCGCGCCCGGCGCCGGCCGGCCCCGGCTCAGGCCAGCTTGAACACCGCCACCGCCTCCACCAGCCGCGAGGCCTGGGCTTTCAAGTCATCGGCGGCGTGGGTGCTTTCCTGCACCAGCGAGGCGTTCTGCTGGGTGGCGCGATCCATCTGCGCCACCGCCTGGCTGACCTGCGCCACGCCGGCACTTTGCTCGCTGCTGGCCGAACTGATCTCGCCCATCAGCACGGTCACGCGGCGGATGGAGTCGACCACTTCGAGCATGGTCGAGCCGGCCTGATCAACCAGGGCCGTGCCCTCGTCAACCCGCTCGACGCTGGCCGAGATGAGCGCCTTGATGGCCTTGGCCGCCTCGGCCGAGCGTTGCGCCAGGCTGCGCACCTCGCTGGCCACCACGGCGAAGCCGCGGCCCTGCTCGCCGGCGCGCGCCGCTTCGACGGCCGCATTCAGCGCCAGGATGTTGGTCTGGAAGGCGATGCCATCGATCACGCCGATGATGTCGGCGATCTCCTTGGAGCTGGCGTTGATGCCCTTCATGGTGCCCACCACCTGCGCCACCACCTCACCGCCGCGCGAGGCCACGCTCGATGCGGTCTGCGCCAACTGGTTGGCCTGCCGGGCGTTCTCGGCGTTCTGGCGCACGGTGCTGCTGAGCTGCTCCATCGACGCCGCGGTTTCTTCGAGCGATGCCGCCTGCTCTTCGGTGCGCGAGCTCAGGTCGCGGTTGCCGAGGGCGATCTTGCCGCCCGCACCGGCCACGCGCTGCGCGTTGTCGCGCACCACCGAGACGGTTGTCGCGAGGCTGGTCTGCATGTCGCGCAAGGCGGTTTGCAGCGATGCCAGCGGGCCGCTCTCGACCGCGATGTGATTGGCCAGGTGGCCATCGGCAATGCTGCCCGCTACTTCGGTGGCACGCGCCAGGGGGCCGGTGAGGATGCGCACGATCCAGCGCGCGAGCAGCACGGTCACCAGCAACGCCAGCGCACTGATGCCGATCACCACCCAAGCCACCCCAGCGGCCTTGTCGGACAGCGCACGGCTGCTGCCGTCGGCCGCCTGGGTTTGCAGGCTCACCTGCTGACTGAAGGCCTTCACCAGCGAGGCGCCCAGCGGCGTCATCGCCTGAGCCCGCAAGGCCTTGGCCTCGTCGGCCTTGCCGGCCAGGTGCAGCTCGAACCACTTGGGCCGGACTTCCTTGTAGCGCTTGAATGCTTCGCGCGTCTGCACGAGCGCGGCGGCCTCGTCGGCGCTGATGTTGGAGGCGGCGTAGGTGCCCAGCGCCGCCTCGACCTTGTCGTACAGCTTGGCTTCGTTGGCCGCGATCTTGCGCGCGCCCTCTTCATCGGCGAGGAGCGCCTGCGGTGTGGCGTAGCGCAGCTCCCACAAGGCGTTGTTGGCATCGGCCAGTGCGCCCGTGGCCACCGTGCTCGCATAGAGCGCGCGGTAGTCGCCGCGACTCTTCCAGGCGAACCAGCTGGCGGTGGCACCGGCGAGGGCGATCAAGCTCACGATGAGCCCGAAGACCACCAGCAAACGGGTATTGAGTGACTGTTTCATGCGGCGCGCTCCCGGGGATAGGCCCAAACCGGCCTGCCCGAGCGGCACGCCAGCGGACGGCGGCGCCTGCCTTGTTTCAGCTGCCGCGTGACTGCTTATCGGTAAGCAGTCACTCCGACTTGAGCCCTCCGAAAGGAGGAGACGACTCAACGATGACGGAAGGCTGGCTTGCGCTTGTTCACGAAAGCGTCCATGCCTTCCTTCTGGTCCTCGGTGGCGAAGAGCGAGTGGAACATGCGGCGCTCGAACTGGATGCCTTCGGCGAGCGGGCCCTCGTAGGCGCGGTTCACGGCCTCCTTGGCCATCATCACGCTCGGGCCGCTGAACTCGCAGATGGCCTGCGCGGCGGCCAGGGCCACGTCGAGCAGTTCGGCGGCCGGCACCACGCGCGAGACCAGGCCGGCGCGCTCGGCCTCGGCGGCGTCCATCATGCGGCCGGTGAGCACCATGTCCATGGCCTTGGCCTTGCTCACAGCACGCGGCAGGCGCTGCGTGCCGCCGGCACCGGGGATGATGCCGAGCTTGATCTCGGGTTGGCCGAACTTGGCGCTGTCGGCGGCGATGATGAAGTCGCACATCATTGCCAGCTCGCAGCCCCCGCCGAGCGCGAAGCCGGCCACCGCGGCGATCACCGGCTTGCGGATGGAGCGGATGGTCTCCCAGTTGCGCGTGATGTAGTCGGACTTGTAGACGTCCATGTAGCTCCACTTGGCCATCGCCGCGATGTCGGCGCCGGCCGCAAAGGCCTTCTCGCTGCCGGTGATGACGATGCAGCCCACGGACTCGTCGGCGTCATAGGCCTTGAGGGCGGCGCCGAGCTCGTCCATCAGCATGTCGTTGAGGGCATTGAGCTGCTTGGGGCGGTTGAGCGTGATCAGGCCGGTGGCGCCGCGTTGCTCGGTGAGGATGCATTCGTAGGTCATGGTGGGTTCCTTGGGGCGGTGGGTTCTGAGGCTGCCAGTTCCGGGCGGCGGTCGAGCATGAGATCGAAATAGGCCTCGGGGTCGGGGCGAATGCGGAAGCGTACCGGGAGATGGCGCAGTTGGGGCGCGATCCAGATGTCGACCGTCATGTCGCCCCCCGCACGCGGCTCGCGCAAGGGCTTCAGGTGGAAGGCCTGCACCTCGCCGAAGGGCGTGTACAGCGTCTCTTCTTCCACCACGTCGTAGGCCCAGGTCGACACGTTGCGCGGCATGGCCAGCGGCATCTCCACGCGCTGGCCTACCCGCAAGAGCTGCGGCTGGTTGCCGAACATGAAGCTCAGCTGCACGAACTGGCTCACGGTGTCCTGCACGCCGGGCCAGCGCGGCACGACCTGGCCGTTGGCCAGGAGCACCTGGTCGACTTCGAAGCGCACGGTGGAGCGGTAGGGCGTGTTGAAGGCGACCTGCGTCTCCTGGTCGTATCGGCGCGGCGACAGGCCCTGGGGCGTGATCTCGCCATCGCTGCTCATGCGGCGCGAGGCGAGCAGGCCGACCGACACGTCGAGGCGCACCTGGTAACGCGTGCCGACGAGGATCCATTCCACCTGCGCATCGCCATGCACCTCGCCGCGGTAGTCGCCGGTCAGGTCATAGCGCAGGCGGGTGGAGACCGGCCATTCGAACGGTTTGGCCTCAGGGTTGGCAGGCGGGGCTGGTGCTTCGGCCACAGCAGGTGCGGGCTCAGGCGCAGGTGGTTCCTCCCCCACGCGCGGTGCTTCAGGCGGCGGAGGAACCTCGGTCACCGGCACCACGGGAGGCGCGACGCGCCGCCTGGCAGGCCTGGGTGCCACCACATGCACTGGCGGCGGCGCCAGTTCCATCTCACGCACATAGGCCACCTGGATGCGTGCCGGCATGTCCGACAGCCCGCTCAATGGCCCGACCTGTCGCGCCACCCATTCCACCGTGGCCAGGTGCATGACCCCCACCGCCAAGACCAGGCCCGCCACGGCGAGCGCGTGGCGTCGTGGGTTCAGGTGGGCAGCCATGAGCGCCGCAGCGCGAAAGCGGCCTGCGGCGTCTTGTCGGCCGCAGCCAGGGTGAGGGAGACGGCGCCGCTCTCGGCGGCGGCAGGCAGCGCGAGGGGCAGCGTCAGCATGCGCTGGTCGCGCGCCACCAGCAGCTCGGCCGGGCCCTTGGCGCGTGCAAGACGCGGAATGTCGTCGAGCCGGCGCAGGCGCCAGCCGTCGATGGCAATCACCTCGTCACCGGCCGCCAGGCCCGCCGCTTCGGCCGCGCCGCCGCGCAGCACGTGGCTGACCTTGATGCCCGTGAGCGCGCTCTCCGAGGCGCGCAGGCCCAGGCGTTGCGCCACGGTCGGTGCCTGCTGGCTCCAGGCCACGCCGGCCTTGGCGAGCAGGGCGCGCCAAGGCGGGTCGTCGGTGCCATGCACCCAGGCCTGCAGCTCCTTGGCATACGAACGGCCACCCACGTCGGCCAGCGCGGCGGCAATGTCGGCCTCGCTGATCGGGCCCCCGTCACTGCGCTCCCACAGCAGGCGCATCACCTCGTCGAGCGACCCTTGGCCTTCGCTGCGCAGGGTGAGGTCGAGTGCCAGGGCCACCAGCGAACCCTTGGTGTAGTAGCTGATGGTGGCGTTGGGCGTGTTCTCGTCGCTGCGGTAGTACTTGACCCAGGCGTCGAAGCTCGCCTGCGCCACGCTTTGCACCTTGCGCCCGGGCATGCCCAGCACGCCCGAGAGCGTCTTGCCCACGAGCTTGAGGTAGCGCGCCTCGTCGATCAGGCCGGCGCGCTGCAGCAGCAGGTCGTCGTAGTAGGAGGTGAAGCCCTCGAAGAACCACAGCAACTCGGTGTAGTTCTCCTGCGTGTAGTCGAGTGTCTTGAACTCGGCGGGCCGCAGGCGCTTGACGTTCCAGGTGTGGAAGTACTCGTGGCTGATCAGGCCCAGCAGCGTCACGTAGCCATCGGTGAGCTCGCCTTTCCCCCGCTGCGGCAGGTCGCGCCGCGAGGCGATGAGCGCGGTGCTGGCGCGGTGCTCCAGGCCGCCGTAGCCATCGTCCACCGCGTTGAGCATGAACACGTAGCGCTTGAAGAAGCTCTTCTTCTTGCCGTGCCAGAAGGCGATCTCGGCTTCGCAGATGCGGCGCGTGTCGGCAAGCAGGCGCTCGCCGTCGAAGTCGGGCAGCGCTCCGGCCACCACGAACTCGTGCGCGATGCCGGCCGCCTTGAACTCGCCGCGCCAGAAGCGGCCCATCTCCACCGGGTGGTCGACGAGTTCGTCGTAGTCGGCGGCTTCATAGCGGCCCTTGGCGGCGGACGGCAGCGCGGTCGCCACGTCCCAGCCCTTGGGCAGGCCACGCATCTCGACCTGGTGCGCCTCGGCCTCGCGCCCGTGCACGCGCAGGAAGACGCCGGTGCCGTTGAAGAAGGCACGGTCGGCATCGAGAAAGGCCGTGCGCACCGAGCTGTCGAAGGCGTAGACGAGGTAGCTCACGCTCAAGGCGCCCTTGCCCGAACACGCCGCCACCCAGGTGGCCTTGTCGAGCTGCGTGAGCGACACCTCGCGCGCGCCCTGCCGGGCCTGCAGGCCCGAGAGGTGGCGCGCGAACTCGCGCACCAGGTAGCTGCCGGGGATCCACGCCGGCAGGCTCAGGCGTTGCTCGGCCGCGGGCTGCGGCACGGTGAGGGTGACGCGGAAAAGGTGGGCGTGGGCGTCGGCGATCTCGAGCCGGTAGGAAATCATCAACGGCGAATCAGTTGTTGCCCGAAGCCGGCTTGGCCGCGGCGCTGGCCACCAGCTGCTTCTCGATCTGCTCGGCATTCATCGCGCCCGGCACGCGGGTGCCGTCGGCAAAGATGATGGCCGGCGTGCCGTTGATGCGGTACTTCTGAGCGAACGCCAGGTTGCGCTCCATCGGCGTGGCGCACGAGCCCATGTACTTGACGGGCGTCTTGCCGTCGAGCATCCACGACAGCCAGGTCTTGGCCGGGTCCTTGGCGCACCAGATGTTCTCGGACTTCTGCGGCGAGTCGCCGCCCAGCACCGGCAGCAGGAAGGTGTAGACGGTGATGTTCTTGATCTTCTGCAGATCGGCTTCGAACTTCTTGCAGTAGCCGCAGTTCGGGTCGGCGAAGACGGCGATCTTGCGCGCGCCGGTGCCGTTCTTCCACATGAAGGCGTCTTTCAGCGGGAGCTGCGCGAAGTCGATGGCCGAGAGCTTGTTGATGCGCGCCTCGGTCAGGTTGGCGCGGGTGCGCGAGTCGACCAGGTGGCCGTCGATCAGGTAGTTGCCGGTCTCGTCGACGTAGAAGATCTGCGTGCCCAGGCGCAGCTCGTAGATGCCCGGCAGCGGGGTCTTGCTCACCTCGTCGATCTTGGGCCACTCGGGGAAGCGCTCGGTGATGGCCTTGCGGATCTGCGCTTCGTCGGCGAAGGCAGCGGGGGCCAGCACCAGGCCGGCAGCCAGTGCGAGCAGCGAACGGGAGGTGAATGTCGACAGCATCGGAAACATGGGGGACTTTCAAGAACCCAGAGCGCGTGAAGTGAGCCAGCGCTTGAGGGGGGAGAGGTGGTTGACGAGAGTCATGCCGCGGTTGCGAAGTTCCCGCATGGCCGGCTGCTCGTGTGAAAAGAGTCGCAACAGGCCATCGGTGAGATGGCCCATGGCGAGGGTGGGCGCCATGCGCTGCCGCTCGTAGCGGCGCAACAGGCGCGCATCGCCCAGCGATCGCCAGGCTTCGCGTTGAGAGAGAACGTGGGTGAGCGCCGCCACGTCGGCCAGGCCGAGGTTGAGACCCTGCCCGGCGAGCGGGTGCACCACGTGCGCGGCATCGCCCAACAGCACCCAGCCGGGGCCACACCACGCCTTGGCGCGCGCCAGCATGAGCGGCCAGCTGGCACGTTCGCCGGCCAGGTGCAGCTCGCCGCAGGCACCGCCGGTGGCTTCGTTCAAGGCCTGCTCGAAGGCCGGGGCGTCGAGCGCAAGCAACTCCTGCGCGCGCGCTTCGGGCAGTGACCACACCAGCGCGTACGAGTGCCCGGGCTGCGGCGAATCGAAGGGCAGCAAGGCCAGCACGTCAGGCTGGCGGAACCACTGGCGCGCCGTGTTGGCATGGGGCTGCGCCGTGATCAGGCGCGCGGCAATGGCGCGGTGGTCATAAGGTTGCTGCTCCCAGGCCACGCCGAGCGCTTCGCGTGCCGACGAGGCCTTGCCTTCGCACAGGGCGGTGAGCGTGGCCTCGACCGGGCCGGTGCTCAGCGTGACGTGCGGCGCAAAGCGCACCGCCGAGGCCAGCGCCTGCTCCAGCACGGCCGCATCGGTGATGCAGGCCAGCTCGCTGAACTTCTGCTGCCAGGCCGAGAACTCCAGCACGCCGGCGGGGCTGTCGCCTTCGATGTGCATGTCGTACACCGCGGTGGCGGCATGCGGCGGCAAGGCATCCCACACCTTGAGGCTGCGCAGCAGCTCGACCGAGGCGGCGTTGAGTGCATAGGCCCGCACGTCGGCGCGGGATGGCGCAGCCGCATCAGCCACCAGCGCCACCTGCAAGCCCTGGCGCGCCAGCGACAGCGCGAGGCTTTGCCCCACGATCCCGGCGCCACGCACGCAAACATCGAAGCGTTTCATAGCGTTTCATTGTAGAGACGGCAGTGTGGCGGCAGCCCCAGGGCAGAATCGGTGGATTCCCCTCTCCTCATTTCTTCTCCCCGGCCCTCACGAGGGGCCTCGCGACTGCATGAAATTTCCCTGGATGCGCAAGCTGCTGATCGGCATCGGCGTGCTCGTGCTGTTGACTGGTGCCGTGCTGGGCTACCTGATCGCCACCTTCGATGCCAATGCCTACAAGGGCCTGGCCGTCGACTGGATGAAGACCCACCGCGACCGCACGCTGGTGATCGGCGGGCCGGTCAAGCTGGCGGTGTTCCCACGCCTGGCGGTCGAGGTCTCGGGCATCACGCTGAGCGAGAAGGGCCGCGCCGACGAGTTCCTGTCGCTGGACGACGCCGCGCTCTCGGTCTCGGTGCTGCCGCTGCTGCGCAAGCAGGTGGTGGTCGACCGGGTGAGTGCACGCGGGCTGCGCATGAACTTCGTGCGCAACGAGAAGGGCGTGGCCAACATCGACGACCTGCTCGCCAGCGAGCCCGCCGCGCCCACTGCGCCCGAGCCCGCGAGCGCGCCGGCCGGCAGCGGCCCCGCGCTGCGCCTCGACGTGAACAGCGTCAAGCTCGACGATCTGCGGGTCACGCTGCGCGACGAACGCGCCAAGCTGGCCGGCGTGCTCACGCTCAAGTCGCTCAACACCGGGCGGCTGGCCGACCAGATCGAATCCCCGGTCGGGCTCGATGCGCAGATCGCCCTCACCCAGCCCGCGCTGCAGGGCGAACTGACCGGCAGCACCCTGCTCACCCCCGACTTCGCCGCCAAGGGCGTGCGCCTGCGCGACATGCAGCTCGGCTGGAAGGGCCGTGCCCCCGGTGTGCAGGCCGCCACGGTGAGCCTGCGCGGCGGGCTGGCCTTCGACGGCACCTTGGGCACACTGCGCGCCGACGCGGTGGAGCTGTCCGGCACCGCGAGCCTGGGCAGCCTGAAGCTGGCCGATTCGACGCTCGCGGTGGAACGCTTCGCCTACAACCCGGACGGCAAGGAGCTGCAGCTTTCCAAGCTGCGCGTCCAGCTCGGCGGCACCACCGGCGGCCAGCCCCTGAACCTGAGCCTCGACTGGCCGGAGCTGTCGGTGAAGAGCAACTCGCTGACCGGCAGCGCGCTCAGCGGCAAGGTCCGGCTGCAAGGCGACACGGCGGTCGATGCGAGCTTCAAGACTGCGGCTCCGAGCGGCAGCTTCGAGCGCATCGTGGTGCCCAGCCTGGAGACCACGCTCAGCGGCCGCAGCGGGCCGCGCCAGCTCAGCGGCACACTCCAGGCCACTCTGCTGCTGCACCCCGAGCAGGGCATGCTGGCGCTGAACGACATCGACACCCGCCTGCGCTTCCAGGGGCCGGCGCTGCAGCCGCTGGCCATGGCCATCCAGGGCAAGGCCGATGCGTCGTCCACCTCGGCGCATTGGGCGCTCAAGGGCCAGATCAACAACAACCCCTTCCACAGCGACGGCCAGGCGATCCTCGCCACCACGCCACCCACGCTGAACGCCAAGGCGCAGTTCGAGGTGCTCGACCTCAACAGCCTGCTGCCCACCGCCACGGAAGCGGCCTCCGCGCCGCCCGCGCCCGCCGAGGCCAAGGCCGACATACCGGTCGATCTCTCGGCCCTGCGCGAGCTGCAAGGCCGGCTGGACCTGCGCATCGGCCAGTTCAGCTACCGCCAGTACCGCGTGAGCGACGCCGTGGCGGCCGCCACGCTGGAGGGCGGCATGCTGCGCATCACCCAGCTCGCCGGCAAGGCCTGGAATGGCGGTTTCGACGCCACGGCCTTCGCCGATGCGCGTGCCAGCCGCGTGGCCCTCACCGGCCGTGCCAGCGGCATCAACGTGAACGCGCTGCTGAAAGACGTGGCCGGCAAGGACCTGCTCGAAGGCAGCGGCCAGCTCGCGCTGGACGTGGAGACCGCGGGCGCCAGCGTCAACGAGATGAAGTCGCGCCTGAAGGGCCGCGCCGGCCTGCAGCTGAAAGACGGCGCGATCAAGGGCATCGACCTGGCCAAGGTGCTGCGCCCGGCCAAGTCGGTGCTGAGCGGCAAGCCGAGCGACGAGCGGCACAAGGCCGACAGCTCCGAGAAGACCGCCTTCACCGAGCTCTCGG
This sequence comes from Rhizobacter sp., assembly GCF_035702065.1. GTDB lineage: Bacteria > Pseudomonadota > Gammaproteobacteria > Burkholderiales > Burkholderiaceae_C > Rhizobacter. The sequence continues at coordinate 17,777 of NZ_DASSRA010000015.1, read as the reverse complement.
CCAGCTTCGCCATCGCCGACGGCGTGGCGCGCAACAACGACCTCGACGTGAAGAACCCGCTGCTGCGCCTGGGAGGCGACGGCTCGCTCGACATCGGCAAGGGCCGCATCGACTACACCGTGCGCGCCACCATCACCTCGTCGCTCAAGGGCGCGGACGGCACCGACCTGCTCACGCTGAAAGGCCTGACCATCCCCGTGCACCTGAGCGGCCCGTTCGAGGCGATGGATTGGCGTGTCGAATGGACCTCGGTGGTGACGCAGACGCTCAAGACCGACGTGGGCACGCAGGTGCGCGACAAGCTGATGGAGAAGCTGGGCCTTCGCGGCCCGGCCAAGTCCGCCAGCGCGGCCAGCGCCGCCGGCAGCAGCGCGGCCCCGGCCGCGTCGCAACCCGATTCAAGACACAAGCTGACAGACCAGATCAAGGGGTTGTTCAAGTGAGTAGCCATGACGATGAAGTGAGCGTGCAGCTGACCGGGCTGAACCTCTATCCCGTGAAGAGCTGCGCCGGCGTGAGCGTGAACGAAGCGCTGCTCATCGAAACCGGCCTGGAGTTCGACCGCGCCTGGATGGTGGTCGACGCCGACGGCGGCTTCGTCACCCAGCGCGAGCTGCCGCGCATGGCGCTCATTCAGCCCACGCTCAAGTACACCGAGGTGGTGCTGCGCGCGCCCGGCATGCTGGCCCTGCACCTGGCGCTCGACGCGGTGGAAGGCCCGGTGCGCGTGAAGGTGTGGAACGACGAGGTGGCCGCCTACGACATGGGCGATTTGGCGGCGCAGTGGTTCAGCGACTTTCTCGGTCAGAGGCTTCGGCTCGTGCGCTTCGACCCGGAGCAGAAGCGCCTCTCCAACAAGAAGTGGACCGGCGACATCGCCGCCGAGAACGCCTTCAGCGACGGCTATCCGGTGCTCGTGACCTCCGAAGCCTCGCTGGCCGGGTTGAACGGCAAGCTCAAGCAGCCGGTGACGATGGCGCGCTTCCGCCCCAACCTCGTGCTCTCGGGCCTGGATGCGCATGGCGAAGACCACCTCGACGAGATCCGCTTCGACACACCCGAAGGCCCGGTGCGCCTGAAGCTCGTGAAGCCTTGCCCGCGCTGCCCCATCCCCAACATCGACCCGCTCACCGGCGAGCCTGGGCACGAGCCTGGTGACACGCTCAGCACCTACCGCGCCGACCCGCGCGTCGACGGCGCCATCACCTTCGGCATGAACGCGGTGATCGTGGAAGGCATCGACTGCGGCCTGCGCGTGGGCATGACCGGCAGCGCGAACTACAAGTTCGACTGAGCGCGCACCCGATGCTGCGCCTGCCCGCCTGGGGCCTCTTCACCATCTGCGTGCTTGTGTGGAGCACGACCTGGTACGCCATCACCTACCAGATCGGCGTCACCTCGCCCGAGTTCGGCGTGGCCATGCGCTTCGGCCTGGCCGGGCTTGCGGTGCTGGGCTGGCGGGCGCTGCGCGGCGACAGCCTGCGCTTCGGCTGGCGGGCGCATGCGTGGTTCGCGCTGCAGGGACTCTTTCTCTATGGCGTGTCGTACATCTGCGTGTACCACGCCGAGAAGCACCTGCCCTCGGGCGTGGTCGCGGTGGGCTATTCGGCCTCGCCGCTGGCGGCCGGCCTCGGCGCGGCGTGGCTCTTCGGCAGCCCGCTCACGCGCCGCTTCCTGACGGGCAGCGTGCTCTGCCTGCTCGGGGTCACGCTCATCTTCTGGCCCGAGTTCGGCAAGACGCAGGCTGGCGGCTCCACCGGGCTCGGCGCCGTCTTCACCGTGGGCTCGGTGCTGCTGTCCACCGTGGGCAGCCTGGCGGCCAGCCGCAACGGCGAGCGTGGCCTGACGATGTGGATGAGCCTCGGCTACGGCATGCTCTACGGCAGCGCAGCGGTGTTCATCGCCCTGCTGCTGGCCGGCCAACCGGTCGCCTTGCCGTCGCTCGCTTCGTGGTGGGTGGCGCTGCTTTACCTGGCCTTCGCCGGCTCGGTGGTCTCGTTCGCCTGCTACCTCACGCTGCTCGAACGCGTTGGGGCCGGGCCGGCCGGCACCATTGGCGTGATGACGCCCATCCTCGCGCTGGTGGTCTCGGCGGTGTTCGAGAACTACCGGCCCGACGCGCTGGCCGCGGTGGGCGTGCTGCTCGCGGTGATGGGCAACGTGCTCATCCTGCGCAAGGTCAGGACAGCCGCTTCTCCGGCAGCGGAATGAACTCGGTCTCGCCGGGCACGCGCTCGAAGCGCTGAGCGGCCCAGTCGTCGCCGGCCTGCAGGATGCGCTCCTTGCGGCTCGAGACGAAGTTCCACCACATGAAGCGGTGGCCGAGTGGGGCCCCGCCGATCATCATCACGCGGGCGCCCTGCCCGGCCTCGACGCGCGGCGTCGTGCCTTCGGCCAGCACGACCATCACGCCGGCCGGCACGGCCTCGCCGTCGAGGCTGAAGCCTTCGTCGATGCTGTAGAGCGCACGCTCCTGCGCCGCTGCGGGCACATTCAGCGCCGCACCCGCCGGCAAGGCCATGTCCACATACAGCGTGGGCGACAAGGTCGGCACCGGCGACACCAGGTCGAAGGCGCTGCCGATCAGCACGCGCACCGCCACCCCGTCCACCGAGCCGGCCGGGATGGCCGCTGCCGGCGTGTGCGAGAAGCTCGGCGCATCTTCCTCATGCTCGGCCGGCAGCGCGGCCCACAGCTGCAGGCCGTGGCTGCGGCGCGTCACGCCACGCAGGTCGTCGGGCGTGCGTTCCGAATGCACGATGCCGCGGCCGGCCGTCATCCAATTGATGGCACCCGGCTCGATGCGCTGGACCACGCCGGTGCTGTCGCGGTGCATCATCGCGCCCTCGAACAGGTAGGTCACCGTCGCCAGGCCGATGTGCGGGTGCGGCCGCACGTCGTGGTTGTCGCTGGGCTGGGCGGTGATGGGGCCGAAGTGGTCGAAGAAGAGGAACGGGCCCACCGCTTGGGCCTGCGCCGAGGGCAGCAGGCGGCGCACGGTGAAACCGCCTCCCAGGTCTTTGGTGTGGGGCGTGAGTCTGAGCAAGTTCATGGTGATCTGCCAATGCCGTGGTCTGCCCCGGATAATAGGTCGCGATTCACACGGAGCGAATGGTCCGCCATGTCCACTCTCGAATCCCAGCCGACGTCGCCGCCGCGACCTGCACGACCCAGGCCCCCGGGCATCACGCTGGTCGCTCGCGGAACGACTCTGTGGCTGTTCGCGCTGGCCGCAGGTGCTGTCGCCCTGATCTGGTGGACGGAGGCAGCGCTCGGCCAGATCACCCCCTCCGACCGTTGGGCCTACCCACTGCTGCTGGCCTGGTTCGCGGGCCTGCTCGCCTTGGCCGTGCGCCACAAGCGGCTGCTGGTGCTGGCGCAGGGGCTGGGCTCGCTGGGACTGGCCGCGTACTTCGTGGGCAGCATGGGCTACATGCTGCTGCTCGCACCGGCGGTCTCCACCTACAGCGCGGCCTCGATGGTGCACTGGCTGATCGGCGCGCACGTGCTCATCTTCGCCACCTGGCCACTGTGGCGCGCCCTCTCGCTGAGCCTGGCTCTGGTCGTACTGACCACGTTGCCGGTGCTTGCCGTGCAGCTGGGCGACACCCGACCACCCGACTGGGAGTCCACGCTCTGGCCGCTGTACCTCAACGGTGCCTTCACCCAGGCCGTCATGGTGGCGGCGCTCTTTGGCATCGCGCTCCAGTTGCGCAAGCTGTCGGTGCTGGCACCGGGCATCGACAGCCTGCTCGAAGACCCGCACAGCCAGCCCATGACGGTGGACGACCTGGTCACCCGCCGCATGCGCGACCTGGAGCAGGCACGCGACCACGCCGAGCAGGCTTCGCAGGCCAAGTCGCGCTTCCTGGCCGTGATGAGCCATGAGCTGCGTACGCCCCTGCACGGCGTGCTGGGTGCAGCCGACCTGCTGCGCGACCCCACGCTCAACGAGCCCAACCGGCGTGAGCTGGTCGAGGCCGTGCGCCGCGGCGGCACACATCTGCTGCATCTCATCAACGACGTGCTCGACCTCTCGCGCATCGAGGCCGGCCGCCTGGAGCTGCTCGACCAGCCCTTTGAGCTGCGCAACTGCCTCACCGGCACCATGGAGGCCGTGCAGGCACCGGCCGAAGCCAAGGGGCTGCAGTGCCGGCTGGCGGTCGACGAATCGGTACCGGCCTGGCTGCGCGGCGACGAGTTCCGCCTCAAGCAGGTGCTGATCAACCTGGTGGGCAACGCCATCAAGTTCACTGACCGCGGCCATGTGAGCCTGGCGCTGCGCTACGAGCCGGCTGTCCAGGAGCTGCAGATCTACGTCGAAGACACCGGCATCGGCATCGAGCACGCCCACCAGGCGCTGGTGTTCGACGCCTTCCACCAGGCCGACGGCGGCGCGACGCGGCGCCACGCCGGCACGGGGCTCGGGCTGGCCATCACACGCCAACTGGTGACCCTGATGCACGGCAAGCTCACGCTGCAAAGCGAGCCGGGCGTGGGCACGCGCGTGACCCTGCGCCTGCCGCTGCGCGCCAGTGCGGCGGCCGCGCCACCTGCAAGCAACTCGGCGCTGACGCCCCTGGGCGGGGGCCTGAGCAGCGTGCGCGTGCTGCTGGTCGACGACGACGCGGTCAACACCATGATCGCCTCGCAGATGCTGGAAAGCGCCGGTGTCACCGTGCTTACCGCCAGCACCGGCGTGGAGGCGCTGAACCAGCTCACCCGCGGCGGCTTCGACCTGGTACTGATGGACTGGCGCATGCCCGACATGGACGGCCTGGAGGCCACCCGCCGCCTGCGTGCCGGCGAGGCGGGCGAGGCCGCCCGCCACCTGCCGGTGATCGGCTTCACCGCCAACGCCTACGCCGAAGACCGCGCCGCCTGCCTGGCGGCCGGCATGGACGACGTGCTGGTCAAGCCGGTGGGCCGCGTGCGCCTGCTGGAGACCGTGCAGCACGCCCTGGACCTGAACGCCGCGGCCACCGACGCGGCCAACTAGAATTGCCACCCCGTCCGCCACCCTGCGGACCCCCACTTCGCCCCACCCACCATGAGCCTCAAATGCGGCATCGTGGGCCTGCCCAACGTCGGCAAGTCCACCCTCTTCAACGCCCTCACGAAAGCCGGCATCGCGGCGGAGAACTACCCCTTCTGCACCATCGAGCCCAATGTGGGCGTGGTGGAGCTGCCCGACCCGCGCCTGCAGGCGCTGTCCGAGATCGTCAAGCCGGAGCGCATCGTGCCGGCCATCGTGGAGTTCGTCGACATCGCGGGCCTGGTGGCCGGCGCCTCCAAGGGCGAAGGCCTGGGCAACCAGTTCCTGGCCCACATCCGCGAGACGGACGCCATCGTCAACGTGGTGCGCTGCTTCGAAGACGACAACGTGATCCACGTGGCCGGCAAGGTCGACCCCATCGCCGACATCGAGGTCATCCAGACCGAGCTGTGCCTGGCCGACCTGGCCACCGTCGAGAAGACGCTGCAGCGCTCGATCAAGGCCGCCAAGTCGGGCAACGACAAAGAGGCCGCCAAGCTGGTGAGCGTGCTGCAGAAGTGCCAGGCCGCGCTCAACGAAGCCAAGCCGGTGCGCAGCATCGACTTCAGCAAAGAGGAGCAGGTCGTGCTCAAGCCGCTGTGCCTGATCACCGCCAAGCCGGCCATGTTCGTCGGCAACGTCGACGAGCACGGCTTCGAGAACAACCCCTTCCTCGACAAGCTGCGCGCCTATGCCGAGAGCCAGAAGGCGCCGGTGGTGGCCATCTGCGCCAAGACCGAGGCCGAGCTGGCCGACATGGGCGACGAAGACCGCCTGATGTTCCTGCAGGAGATGGGCCAGAGCGAACCGGGCCTGAATCGCCTGATCCGTGCAGCCTTCAAGCTGCTGGGCCTGCAGACCTACTTCACCGCCGGCGTGAAGGAAGTGCGCGCCTGGACCATCCACATCGGCGACACCGCCCCGCAGGCGGCCGGCGTGATCCACACCGACTTCGAGCGCGGCTTCATCCGCGCGCAGACCATCGCCTTCGACGACTTCATCGCCTTCAAGGGCGAACAAGGTGCCAAGGATCACGGCAAGATGCGTGCCGAAGGCAAGGAGTACGTGGTCAAAGACGGTGACGTGCTGAACTTCCTGTTCAACGTCTGACCGCTCGGCACACAGGCTGCAGCGAGCGGCATGACGCGCCGCGCCCCCGGTGGTAGGCTCGCAACCGCCCGGTTGGCAACGGGTTCAGCAAGACCCTTGATGCCGCCCCACGCCTGATGACGCCTGCCGCGACCTTCCGTCAAACGCCTCACTGGACGCTCGCGCTGGCCGGCACGGCCATTGCCTACGTGCTGGTCGGCTGGGCTGCGTTGTGGCTCGCCATCCCACCGGGGTACGCGGCGCCGCTCTACCCTTCAGCCGGCATCGCGCTGGCCTGCGTGCTGAGCTTCGGCTGGCGCATGCTGCCGGGCGTGGCACTCGGCTCCTTCACCGTCAACGCGCTGCTCGCCATCGACCGCGGCGCACCCAATCTCAACGGTGCGGTGCTGCTGCCAGCCGCCATCGCAGTCGGCGCGACATTGCAAGCTGCCGTCGGCGCAGCCATGGTGCGGCGCTTCAGCAGCCAGCCACTCACCCTCAGCGAGCCGCGCGACATTGCCGTCTTCTTCGGTCTGGGTGGCCTGGCCGCCTGCCTGATCAGCGGCACCATCGGAACGGCCGCCCTGTACATCTTTGCCGGGCAGTCGACCGACACGCTGTGGTTCACCTGGTGGGTGTGGGTCTCGGGTGACACGCTGGGGGTGCTGATCGCCGGCCCGGTGCTGCTCACGCTGATCGGCTGGCCGCGCAGCGAGTGGGTGTCACGGCGGGTGACGGTGGGCCTGTCGCTGGGTATCGCCACGGTGCTGATGGCGTTCGGCATCAAGCAGGTCGGCCAGTGGGAAGAGGCGCGCGTGGTGGCCGCCTTCGAGCGCGACGCGGTGCACGCCTCGTCCAACCTGGCGGCGCAGCTCGACTACCCGCTGCACGCACTCGAAGCGCTGCGCGGTGCCTACCTGGCATCCGATGACGTCACGCGAGACGAGATGCGGCGCGCCACCAAGGCCTGGTTGGCGACCAGCGATCACCTGCAGGCCATGGGTTGGACCGAGTTCGTGCCGCGCCAACAGGCGCCGGCCTACGAGGCCAGGGTCCGTGCGACGGACCTCCCCGGGTTCCGCATCTTCGACCGCCTCGATTCCGCATTCAAGCCGCAGGCCGACGACATGCTGGCGGTTCTGCGCTACATCGAGCCCATGCAGCCGAACGCCGGTGCGCTCGGGGTGAACGCGCGTTCCGTGGCCGAAGCACGAGCAGCCATCGACGCAGCGGTACGCACCGACGGGGCGGTGGCCACGGCAGGCTTCCGCGCCACCCAGCAGACGGGAGACAACGTGGCGGTGGTGATCTACCACGCGCTGTACCGCGGCAACCCGTCCACGGCGAGTGAACGCGAGGCCGCCGCGCGCGGCGTGGTCTTCGTGACCCTGCGCATGGACGCGGCGTTGAAGAGCTTCCAGAGCAGCCTGCCGCATTACCTCAACCTGTGCATCGTCGACACCGACCCGCTGGCCACGCGCCGGCGGCTGGCCGGTGCCCCCGGCTGCGAAACCAAGTCCAGCGACCTGCTGCATGTGCGGCCGCTGTCGTTTGCCGGCCGTCAATGGGACCTGCGGGTGATGGCGTCACGCACCGAGGTGCCTGACGCGCGTGAGCGCAACGCGCTGCTGTTCTCGCTGGTCGGCCTGCTGGCCACGGCCATGCTCGGCGCCCTGCTGCTCACGGTGACGGGGCGCACACGCCGCATCGAGGCGGCGGTGAAAGACCGCACCGCCGCCCTGCAACGCGAGATCGCCGAGCGCGAGCGCACCGAAGCCGACCTGCGCGAAAGCGAACAGCGCTTCCGCAACATCCTCAACAACGTGCCGATCGGCGTGGTCTACACCGACCTGCACGGCAACGTGAAACAGGTGAACCCGCGCTTCTGCGCCCTCACCGGCTACCGGGCCGAGGAGCTGATGCAGATGAACGTGGCAGCCCTCACCCACCCGGACGACCGCGGCCAGGACCTCGAACTCTCGGCGCAACTGGTGCGCGGCGAGATCCCGATCTACCGCCGCCAGGGCCGCTATCTCACCCGCGACAACCGCATGGTGTGGGTTCAGTCCATCGTGACCATGCTGCCCGACGTGCAAGGCATGCCGCACCGCATCGTCGGCGTGGTGGAAGACATCACCGAGCACCTGCGGCTGGCCGAAGCCGAGCGCGCACGCGAGATCGCCGAAGCCGCCAACCTGGCCAAGAGCGAGTTCCTCTCGCGCATGAGCCACGAGCTGCGTACCCCGCTCAACGCCATGCTGGGCTTTGCGCAGCTGCTGGAGCTGGACCAGAGCCACCCGCTGCCGGCCGTGCAACGCCCCTGGGTGGCACAGATCCAGAGCGCCGGCTGGCACCTGCTGGACATGATCAACGACGTGCTCGACCTCTCGCGCATCGAGTCCGGCACGCTGAACCTGCAAACCGACAAGCTCGACCTGCGCGAGGTCATCGCGGCCGCGTTGCCGCTGGTCGAGCAGGACGCGAACCGGCGCGGCATCATCGTCAGCCAGAGCATCCCCGACGACGCCGCGCGTGTGATCGGTGACAGCACGCGCGTGAAGCAGATCCTCATCAACCTGCTGAGTAACGCCGTCAAGTACAACAGCGACGGCGGGCGCATCCACATCGCCGCGCGCGCCAGCCACCGCGACAGCGTCGAGCTGAGCGTCACCGACACGGGCCTGGGCATGACACCGCTGCAGCTGTCGCAACTCTTCCAGCCCTTCAACCGCCTCGGGCGCGAGCGCTCGGCGCTCGAAGGCACCGGCATCGGCCTGGTGATCAGCCAGCGCCTGGCCGAGCTGATGGGCGGCGCCTTGCGGGCGCGCAGTACCGCCGGAGAAGGCTCCTCGTTCATCCTGAGCCTGCCCAGGGCCGAAAGCACCGACACCGGTTCGGCCGCCCTGGAAGACGCCAAGTCGACGTCAAGTGATTACCACCAGCGCAGCGTCCATTACGTCGAAGACAACGAGACCAACGTGGAGGTGATGCGAGGCATCCTCTCGCGCCGGCCGCAGGTGCGGCTGGACGTCTCCATTACCGGCCTGGACGGCCTGGCGGCCATCCGCGCCCGCCGGCCCGACCTGGTGCTGCTCGACATGCACCTGCCCGACATCGACGGCCTGGAGCTACTGCGTCACCTGAAGGCCGACGCCAGCACGGCCGACATCCCCGTCGTCGTTGTCTCGGCCGATGCCCTGGCCGCCCAGATCGACGCCGCCATGAAAGCAGGCGCCTACCAGTACCTCACCAAGCCGGTCAGCGTGGCGCAACTCCTTTCGGTCGTCGATGCCTTGTTGGACGACGCAGAAACTCGATTTGGCTGAATCACTCAACAAAATTGAGTGTATTCACTCACATTCAGAACCTCCATTTCAGCAATCAGCACTCTCCGTTGCCGAGTGCTAATATGACTGGAACAAAAGGAGATCAGAGATGTCTGATGTCACCATGAACATGTCATCTGCTTCTGGTTTGACCGTCCGTGACCCGTTTGCCCTGGTGCCCTCGCTGGGCAACCTGGACGCTTACATTTCGGCCGTCAACCGCATTCCCCTGCTCACCCAGGAGGAAGAGGTGTCGTACGCGAAGCGCCTGCGCGAGCACGGCGACGTGGAATCTGCCGGGAAGATGGTGCTCTCGCACCTGCGCCTGGTGGTGTCGATCTCCCGCCAGTACCTGGGCTATGGCCTGCCGCACGGCGACCTGATCCAGGAAGGCAACGTCGGCCTGATGAAGGCGGTGAAGCGCTTCGACCCCGATCAGGGCGTGCGCCTGGTGAGCTACGCCATGCACTGGATCAAGGCCGAGATCCACGAGTACATCCTGCGCAACTGGCGCATGGTGAAAGTGGCTACGACCAAGGCCCAGCGCAAGCTGTTCTTCAACCTGCGCTCGATGAAGCAAAGCCTGAAGGAAGACTCGGTGGACGAGAACACCCACCGCACCACCCTCACGCAAGGCGAAGTCGACACCGTGGCCCGCACGCTCAACGTCAAGCGCGAAGAGGTGCTGGAAATGGAAACCCGCATGTCGGGCGGCGACGTGGCCCTGGAGCCGCAAACTGACGACGGCGAAGAAAGCTACGCCCCCATTGCCTATCTGGCCGACGACAGCACCGAGCCCACGCGCGTGATCGAGGCGCACCGCCGCGACTGGCTGGCCGGTGACGGCATCGCCCTGGCGCTGGACGCGCTGGACCCGCGCAGCCGCCGCATCGTCGAGGAACGCTGGCTGAAGGTCAACGACGACAGCTCGGGTGGCATGACGCTGCACGAACTGGCGAGCGAGTACGGCGTGAGCGCCGAGCGCATCCGCCAAATCGAGGTGGCGGCCATGAAGAAGATGCGCAAGGCGCTGGCCGAAGACGCGGCCTGAGCGACCACCCACGCTGCAAAGCAAAACGGCCCTTCGGGGCCGTTTTTTCATCCTGCTGCGAGCAGCGCTTTCAAGTCGGCGGCCAACGCCTCGGCGCCACTGCCATAGCGCGTGAAGAGCCGCAGCTTTCCGTTGGCGTCGAAGATGTACGAGCCCGCCGTGTGGTCCATGGTGTAGCTGCCATCGCTCTTGCCCGGCACCTTGGCGTAGAAGACCTTGAAGTCCTTGGCGATCGCGGCCGTCTGCTCGAGCGTGCCGCGCAACGCGATGAAGCTCGGGTCGAAGCCAGCCATGTAGGCCTTGAGCAGTTCCGGCGTGTCGCGCTCGGGGTCGATGGTGATGAACACGCCCTGCACACGTTCGCCGTCCTTGCCCAGCGCCTTCTTCACCGCGGCCAGCTCGGCCATGGTGGTGGGGCAGACGTCTGGGCACTGCGTGTAGCCGAAGAAAACCACCGTCAGCTTGCCCTTGAAGTCGACCAGCGTGCGCACTTGCCCGTTCTGGTCGGGCAACGAGAGCTTGCTGCCGTAGTCGGCGCCGGTGATGTCGACGGCCTTGAAGCCGGCTTGCGCGCTCATGCTGCCCAGCTTGTCGCAACCGGCGATCAACGCAACCGCGCCCAGGAGCCAGCGTCGGCGGGAATGGATCACAGCAGAGGCCATAGGTAGTGGTCGACCAGCAGCGCCGCAAAGAGCAGCGAGAGGTGCAGGATGGAAAAGCGGAAGGTCGAGCGGGCCAGCGCGTCGGAATACTGGCGCCACAGCTTCCAGGCATAGCCAATGAAGCCGGCGCCCAGCAGGACGGCCGAGACGAGGTAGATCGGCCCGCTCATGCCGAAGACGAAGGGCAGCAGCGTGGCCGCGAACAGCACGAAGGTGTAGAGCAGCACCTGCAGGCGGGTGAACTCGTTGCCATGCGTCACCGGCAGCATCGGCAGGCCTGCGCGGCGGTAGTCCTCGACGCGGTAGAGCGCCAGGGCCCAGAAGTGTGGCGGCGTCCACAGAAAGATGATCAGGCACAGCATCAGCGCCTCGGGGCCGACCTCGCCGCGCATCGCCGCCCAGCCGAGCACCGGCGGCATGGCGCCCGAGGCGCCGCCGATCACGATGTTCTGCGGTGTCATGGGCTTGAGCACCACCGTGTAGATGACGGCATAGCCGACGAAGGTGGCGAAGGTGAGCCACATGGTCAGCGGATTGACCAGCCAGTACAGCAGCGCGCTGCCGATGGCGCACAGCACGGTCGAGAACAGCAGCGTCTGGGTGTTGGTCAGCTCGCCCTTGGCGGTGGGGCGCCAGGCGGTGCGCGCCATCTTGGCGTCGATGTGCTGCTCGACCAGGCAGTTGAACGCGGCTGCCGCGGCGGCGACCAGCCAGATGCCAGCCGTGGCCGGCAGCACCAGGCGCCAGTCGGGCACACCCGGCACGGCGAGCAGCATACCGATGACGGCACAGAACACGATGAGTTGCACCACGCGCGGCTTGGTGAGCGCATAGAACTGGCGCACCGGCGACGGGCGCGCGGCAGCAGGTGCGGAGGAGCTGAGGGTTTCTGACATGAGGGCAAGCGAATCTGTGATTTTACGAGGCCACCCGTGCCTGACGGGCGCGGGCCAGCATCACGGCGAGCAAGGTGATCAAGGCCGCCGCGCCCGCCGTGTGGGCAAGGGCAGCCACCAAGGGCCAGCCCAGGACGACGTTGCTGAGGCCGGTGGCGAGCTGCCAGGCGGCCACCCCGGCCAGCGCAAGCGCCCAGCGGCGCAAGGCCGGCTCCCGGCTCTCCCACAGGCACCAGGCCAACCACGCCATCGCGCTCAGAACGATCAGGGCACCGACGCGGTGGGTGAAGTGGATGGCCGTCAAGGCCGCAAAGGGCAGGTAGTCGCCGTCCTTGCCCGCGCCGAGTTCACGCAGCACGGCAAACCCATGCTCGAAGTCCATGGCCGGCCACCACTGGCCCTGGCAGGTGGGGAAGTCGCTGCAGGCCAGCACGGCGTAGTTGGTGCTGACCCAGCCACCCAGGGTGATCTGGATCACGCTCAGCGCGAACACGAGCCACACCGCGCGGTGCAGCTTGCGCGTCAGCGCCAGCGGCGCACGCACGTGGGCCTGGCTCTGCACAGCCAACAGCACCAGCAAGGTCAGCCCACCCAGCAGGTGTGCGGTGACGATGGCGGGGTACAGCTTCATCGTGACGGTGAGCGCCCCGAAGGCACCCTGCAGGCACACCCACACCAGCGTCGCGCTGGCCCACCAGGGCGAGAGCACCGCGCGGCCAAGCTTCGCGGCCCGCCAGCTAGCGACGGTCAACGCAATGATCAGCACGCCTACGACGGTGGCGAGGTAGCGGTGCACCATCTCCACCCACGCCTTGCCGTGCGTGACCGGGCCGGTGGGCATGGCGGTCTGGGCGGTCTGGATGTCGGCGTGTGCGCCCAGCGGGCTCGCGTTGCCGTAGCAACCCGGCCAATCGGGGCAACCCAGGCCCGAGTCGGTGAGGCGCGTGAAGGCACCGAAGACGACCAGGTCGAAGGTGAGAAAGAGCGTGAGCACGGTGAGCGCGCGCAGCCTCACACCGGGGGCAGCATTCCGGTGGCGGAACATGATCCACGCCAGCGGCACGGCCCCGAGCGCCAGGCTCAGCAGCGCCAGTACCAGCAGGGGGCTGAAGTCGTAGGAATCCACCACGTCTCAGCGCCCCGGTTGGTCCCAGGAGGCCGAAGCCCGCAGCAGCTTCTCGAGGTCGCGCTTGAGCTTGGCGGCATCGGGCTGGGGCGGCACACGCATCATCCAGTGGCCCAGGGGGTCGACGATGTACATGTGATCTTCGAGTGCGCGGCCCGCGGCGGGCTGCAGCCACGAAGCCAGGGCGGTGGATGGCACGCGCAGCACGGTCACGGGCGTACCGGCGGTCACGGCCTGCACGGTCTCCGGCCGCACGGTGACGCCATCGTCGATCAGCCAGACCTTGTCGAGCCGTTCCTTCTCGCGGCCGAGGGACTCCTGCAGTTGGCGCTGCAACCACAGGCTCTTCTCGCAGGCTTCGTTGCAGGTGCCACCTGCCACCACCACCAGCAGCCACTGGCCCTTGAGCTTGTCGGCGGGCACCGCCTGACCCTTCAAGTCAGTCAACGGCAGATCCGCCGGCAGTGGCTGCTGCGGCTGGATCAGCTCGCTGTAGTTGGTGCGACCCTGGGGGCGGATGACAAAGTAGGTGAAGTAGGACGCGATCACCGGCGCCGCACAGATCAGCAGCACCAGCAGCATCTTGAGGCGGCCATGCTGGGTGCGGCGCTCGTCGAGCGCAGCCGATGGCATCGTGTGCACGGTGAAGCTGAGGCCGGCGGCCGCGCGGTCAGGCGCTGCGTTGGCGTCGGGGGCGGAGGAGTTGGAACCAGACATACAAACCTGCCATGAGGGCGCACAAGGCGAACCATTGAAATGCGTAGCCGTAGTGCTTGTGGACATCGGCCGCGGGGTGCGGCCACTGGCGCAAGAGGCCATCGCCTGCGGTGCCGGGGTCGTCGGCTTGCAGCACCGTCCAGGGCCGCAGGCTCACACCGAGCTCGCGGGAGAAATCGGTGAGGGCCAGATTCTGCCGGATCACGCCGGACGCGGCCGAGCCGGCAAAGTCGTACAGACGACCGGGTGCTGGAGCGACCTGGCCCAGCACCTCGACCCGGCCGGGCGGCGTGGGTACATCGGGCACATGGGTGCGGTCCTGCATGTCGCGTGGTGCCCAGCCGCGCTGCACGAGCACGGCATCGTTCGGGCCCAGCATCAGCGGCGTGAGCGCAAAGAAGCCGGGGTGCCCGTTCATCTGGCGGTTCTCCAGGAACACCGTGGCACCCTGCTTCCATTCGCCTTGCATGCGCACCGGGCGGTAGTGCTCTGCTTCGGCCGCAGCCTCATTGGCCGGCAGCGCCGCCATGCCCAGCTCGGGCAGGTGGCCACGCGCATCGAGCGCGGATTGCAAGGCCTCTTTCTGCGCGGCGCGGCTGAGCTGCCACACGCCGAGCCGCGCCGTGACCGCCATGCCCAACAGCGTGGCCAGCAGCACGATCACCGCGCGGCGGCGGGGGTCAGCGCGCCATGTGCTCATGCCGCACCTGTCGGGTGGAATAATCCCCAGCCATGAAGTACCTCATCGGCGTCGCCCTGATCCTGATCCTCGCGGCACTGGCTTCGGCCGGCGTGTTCATGATGCGTGATGGCCGCGACGGCAAGCCCAAGACTGGCAACATGATGCGCGCGCTGGCCGTGCGCGTCGGCCTGTCGGTGCTGCTGTTCCTGTGCATTCTCTTGAGCTACTGGATGGGGTGGATCCGCCCCACCGGGATTCCGATGGGGCAGTGAAGTTCACTGAAGTCCCAAAGAAAAGAGCGCCCACCGGGCGCTCTTTTGCATGGCGGAGCGGCTTGCTCAGAGCCAGTACACGACGATGTACAGGCCGAGCCACACCACGTCCACGAAGTGCCAGTACCAGGCGGCGCCTTCGAAGCCGAAGTGGCGCTGCGGCGTGAAGTGGCCCTTGTGCAGGCGCAGGGTGATGAACAGCAGCATCAGCGCGCCAACGCACACGTGGAAGCCGTGGAAGCCGGTCAGCATGAAGAAGGTCGAGCCGTAGATGCCGGAGTTGAGCTTCAGGTTGAGCTCGCTGTAGGCATGGACGTATTCGTAGGCCTGGAAACCCAGGAAGGTGGCACCCAGCAGCACGGTGATCCACATCCAGGCGATGGTCTTGGCACGCTTGCCGGCGATCAGCGCGTGGTGGGCAATGGTCAGCGTGACGCCCGAGGTCAGCAGCAGGGCGGTGTTGATGGTCGGGATCGGCCACGGACCCATGGTCGTGAAGGGCTCGACAATGCCGGCCGGCGAGGCCGTGGCACCGGCCACCGAGCTCGGCCAGAAGGCCTTGAAGTCGGGCCACAGCACCGCGTTCTCGAGGCTGCCCAGGCTGGGCACGGAGTGCAGGCGTGCCCAGTACAAGGCCCCGAAGAAGGCACCGAAGAACATCACCTCGGAGAAGATGAACCAGCTCATGCTCCAGCGGTAGGAGATGTCGATGCGGTCGCTGTACAGGCCGCCTTCGCTTTCGCGGATGGCGTCACCAAACCACTGCTTGAGCACGAAAGCCCACCACAGCAGGCCGAACAGCACCATGTAGGCGGCCCAGCTGTGACCGTTGACCCACTGGCCCGCGCCGAAGATCACCATGAACAGGCCAATCGAGGCCATGACAGGGTGCCGCGAGGGGGCGGGAACGAAGTAGTGAGGGGTCTGTCCCGAATGCGTCGCTGCCGACATGCTGATATCTCCTAGGAATTCCTACGAATCTTCTGATCTTGAAACTGAAAGAGCCGCCTCAGGTGGCCACGCCACTCGAAAGCACCCAGCGCACCAGCAGCACCAGGACTGCAATGAACACACCCACGCCGATCAGTGCCGCGATGATCACGTGCACCGGGTTCAGCTGGGCTACATCTTTCTCGTGCTCGGCCGACTTGCGCACGCCGAAGAACGACCAGGCCACGGCACGCAGGGTCTGGCCGAACGAGCCCTTGCGCTGCACCGCATCCTTGAGGCCGTCAGTCTTCACAGGCTGCGCTCCTTGGCCGGCGCCACCGCCACCTTGCCGCCCACCTCGAAGAAGGTGTACGACAGCGTGATGGTGGTCACGTCCTTGGGCAGCTTGGGGTCGATCACGAAAACCACCGGCCACTGCTTGGATTCTTCGGGCTTGAGCGTGTACTCGTTGAAGCAGAAGCACTCGAGCTTGTTGAAATACGGCGTGGCCTGCTTGGGCGCGTAGCTCGGGATTGCCTGTGCCGACATCGTGCGGTTCTGGATGTTCTTGAACTCGTACATCACCGTCGTCAGCTCACCCGGGTGGACTTCGAGCGAACGCTTGGCGGGCTTGAAGTCCCAGGGGCCGCGGGCGTTGGCGTCGAACTCGACGGTGATGGTGCGCGAGCGATCCACCTGCGTGTTGGCTGGCGTCGCCTTCGAGTTGCCGGGCACGGCACGCTCGCTGAGAGACAGCACGTTGATGCCCAGCGCCTCGCAGATGTGCTTGTACATCGGCACCAGCGCGTAGCCGAAGCCGAACATCAGCAGCACGACCACGGCGAGCTTGCCCACCATGCGGCGGTTGTCGCTCAGCAGGGCGCGGTCGCGTGCCATGTCAGAGGCCGAACAGGATGGCGCGGGCCACAAAGCCGACGAAGAAGATGAGCACGACCGAGGCCAGGATCAAACCCAGCCGGCGGTTGCTCTTCTTTTGCTCGGGCGTCATGGTCGATTGCACCGTGGCGCCGGGGTCAGCCGATGACCTTCGTGGCCGAGGCGTTCAGCTTGGGCGGCGTCTCGAAGGTGTGGAACGGTGCCGGCGAGGGCACTTCCCATTCCAGGCCTTCAGCGGCTTCCCAGGGCTTCTGCGGGGCCTTCTCACCCTTGCCGCGCATGCAGGGCAGCACGACGAAGAAGAAGAAGTACACCTGCATCAAGCCGAACCAGAAGGCGCCGACGCTGGCGATCAGGTTGAAGTCGGCGAACTGCATCGGGTAGTCGGCGTAGCGGCGGGGCATGCCAGCGAGACCCAGGAAGTGCATCGGGAAGAAGGTGACGTTGAAGGCGATCAGCGAGCCCCAGAAGTGGATCTTGCCGCGCGTCTCGGAGTACATCACGCCGGTCCACTTGGGCGCCCAGTAGTAGAAGCCGGCGAACATGGCGTACAGCGAACCGGCCACCAACACATAGTGGAAGTGCGCCACGACGTAGTAGGTGTCCTGCAGCTGGATGTCGATCGGGGCCACCGACAGAATCAAGCCGGTGAAGCCGCCCATCGTGAACACGAAGATGAAGCCGACGGCGAAGAGCATGGGCGTCTCGAAGGTCATCGAGCCGCGCCACATGGTGGCGATCCAGTTGAACACCTTCACACCGGTCGGGATGGCGATCAGCATGGTGGCGTACATGAAGAACAGCTGCCCCGTCACCGGCATGCCGGTCGTGAACATGTGGTGGGCCCACACGATGAACGACAGGATGGCGATCGACGAGGTGGCGTACACCATCGAGGTGTAGCCGAACAGGCGCTTGCGGGCGAAGGCCGGCACGATGTGGCTCACGATGCCGAAGGCCGGCAGGATCATGATGTACACCTCGGGGTGGCCGAAGAACCAGAAGATGTGCTGGTACATCACCGGGTCGCCGCCGCCGGCGGGGTTGAAGAAGCTGGTGCCGAAGTGGCGGTCGGTCAGCGTCATGGTGATGGC
>NZ_DASSRA010000014.1:0-4448 GCF_035702065.1 Rhizobacter sp. | reverse complement strand
CAACGTGCTGATCTTCATCGTGATCATCATCGGCGGGCTGGGGTCGACATTCGGCTGCTTCGTCGGTGCGCTGCTGGTCGGCTTGCTCGCCAACTACAGCGGCTTCCTCACGCCCAAGCTGGCCATGTTCTCCAACATCGGCTTGATGGTGGCGGTGTTGCTGTGGCGGCCGCAGGGCTTGTATCCGGTGGCGAATCGATGAACCTCTTGCACACACCGAGCGGGCCTTCGATAGCTCAGGCTGAACAGCCGGAGTGTGTTCGCGGCCTGCGCATGCCACCACCCGCTCAGCCTGACCCTTCGACAAGCTCAGGACAGGGTCCGCTTCGCGGATCGAAGGCCCGCGCCCAACCCACGCACGCCACGCCATGCTGAACCGCCTCCTCTCCCACGACCTGCCGCGCAACCGCTGGCTGTCCGTCCTGCTCATCGTGATGGTGCTGGGCCTCGCGCTCACGCCTTTCCTCTTCCCGAGCACCAAGGCGCTCAACGTGGGCGCCAAGATCCTCGTCTTCATCGTGCTGGTGGCGAGCTTCGACCTGCTGCTGGGCTACACCGGCATCGTGAGCTTCGCGCACACCATGTTCTTCGGCATCGGCGCCTATGGCGTGGCCATCGCCAGCACGCACGCTGGGCCGGGCTGGGGCGCGGTGGTGATGGGCGTGGCGGCGGCGCTCGTCGTCTCGCTGCTGCTCTCGCTGCTGATCGGCCTCTTCAGCCTGCGGGTGAAGGCCATCTTCTTCGCCATGATCACGCTCGCCGTGGCCTCGGCCTTCCTGACGCTGGCCTCGCAGCTGTCGGACTTCACCGGCGGCGAAGACGGACTCAACTTCAAGGTGCCCGAGGCCTTGCAGCCCGGCACGCAGTACCTGGAAGAGCCCTTCCTCGGCGCCAGCATCGACGGCCGCTTTGCCAGCTACTACCTGCTGTTCGTGGTGACGCTGGCGCTGGTGCTGGTGATGCTGCGCATCGTCAACTCGCCCTTCGGCCGCGTGCTGCAGGCGATCCGCGAGAACGACTTCCGTGCCGAGGCCATCGGCTACCGCACGGTGGTGTACCGCACGCTGAGCAACGTGCTGTCGGCCCTGTTCGCCACGCTCGCGGGCTGCCTGCTGGCGCTCTGGCTGCGTTACAACGGGCCCGACACCTCGCTCAGCTTCGAGATCATGCTCGACATCCTGCTCATCGTCGTCATCGGCGGCATGGGCACGGTGTACGGCGCCGTCATCGGCAGCGTGCTCTTCGTCATCGCGCAGAACTACCTGCAAGACCTGCTCAAGCTCGGCGGCAGCGCCCTCGAAGGCGTGCCGGTGCTGTCGCAGCTCGTCTCGCCCGACCGCTGGCTCCTGTGGCTGGGCATTCTCTTCGTGCTCTCGGTCTATTACTTCCCTAGTGGGGTGGTGGGCCGGTTGCGTTCACTCACCAGTAGATCCAGGAGACAGCAATGACTCGGAACCTGCATGTTGTGCCATGGCGCTTGGTGGCCCTGACGGCCGTGGCCGTGTTGGCGGCCTGTGGCGGTGACGACTCGGTGATCACCGTGGAAGAGACCGCAAAACTCGAAGCGCAAGAGGCAACGACGAGCGCGACCAAGGAGCAGGCGCAGAGCTTCGGTCCGCGCGGTCTGTTCAACCGCCGCCCCGACTTCGTGGCCGGCGACGTGCGCCAGACCGAGTACGACGGCATCACCGACGACCTGCTGACCGCCGGCCTGGGCAAGACCGGCCTCGCCGGCGCGCTGCCGCCCTACGCGAACGCCGTCACGCCCACCGCCGCCGAGTTGCGCCGCGCCGCCGTCTACAACAGCTACCGCGCCATCGTCGACATGACGCCGGGCGGTGGCTACGGCACGCTCTATGGCCCGAACGTCGACGCCGACGGCAACATCACCGCCAGCGAAGGCAAGATCGCCGGCACCGAATACATCGCCTTCAGCGACGACGGCAGCGGCCTGCGCAACGTGGTGCTGATGGTGCAGGTGCCTGCCAGCTTCGACCCGCGGCATGCCTGCATCATCACCGCCACCTCCTCGGGCTCGCGCGGCGTGTACGGCGCCATCAGCACCGGCGAGTGGGGCTTGAAGCGCGGCTGCGCCGTGGCCTACACCGACAAGGGCACGGGCAGCGGCCCTCACGATCTGGCGAGCGACACCGTGCCCCTGATCGACGGCACGCGCAGCGCGGCCGTCGCCGCTGGTGCCGAGGCGCAGTTCCGCGCACCGCTCGATGCGTCGCAACTGGCCGCCGTCAACGCCGCCACGCCCAACCGCCTGGCCTTCAAGCACGCGCACTCGCAGCGCAACCCCGAGCGCGACTGGGGCCGCTTCACGCTGCAGGCGGTCGAGTTCGCCTACTGGGTGCTCAACGAGCGGCACGGCATCGCGCTGGGCGACCGCTTGCGCCTGCGCACCCTGCGGCCGGGCAACACGCTGGTGATCGCATCGAGCATCTCGAACGGCGGGGGCGCGGCCATTGCCGCCGCCGAGCAAGACCGCGAGCGGCTGATCGACGGCGTGGCGGTCTCCGAGCCGGCCGTCGAACTGCCGGCCGATCTGTCGGGCATCAGCGTGCAGCGCGGTGGGGTGGCACAAACCACCATCGGCAAGACGCTGATCGACTTCACCACCTACGCCAACCTCTACCAGAGCTGCGCGGCGCTGTCGCCGCAGGTCGCGGGCACGCCGGGCGCGGCCTTCGTGGTGGCGGCCTTCGCGGCCAACCGGTGCGCCTCGCTCAAGGCCAAGGGCTGGCTCACCGCCGACACGCTTGCGGCGCAGGCCGACGAGGCGCTGGCCCGGCTCGCGGGCTACGGCTGGGAGCCGGAGTCGGTGCCGCTGCATGCCTCGCTCGCGGCCTTCGAGGTTGCGCCCGCGGTGAGCGTGACCTTCGCCAACGCGCTGGCACGCGCCAGCGTGGCCGACCACCTGTGCGGCTACAGCTTCGCCGCGACCACGGCGCAAGGTGTCATCACGCCCACCACCGCCGCGCTGCTCGCCCCCATGAGTGCCACCGGCAATGGCGTGCCGCCTTCGGCCGGCATCCAGCTCATCAACAACCTGAGCCCCGGCCTGCCGCTGCGCGACCTGTTCTCGTTCTCGCCCTCCACACTGACGCAGGACTTCAACCTCGACGGCGCGCTGTGCCTGCGCAACCTGCTGACCGGTTCCGGCGCGCAGGCGCTGGCCTTGCAGCAAGGACTGAATGAGACGCGCCGCAACGGCGACCTGAACGGCAAGCCGGCCATCATCGTGCACGGCCGCGCCGACGCGCTGCTGCCGGTGAACCACACCTCGCGGCCCTACACCGCGCTCAACAAGCGCGTCGAAGGGGCGCACAGCCGGCTGTCGTACATCGAGGTCACCAACGCCCAGCACTTCGACGGCTTCATCGGCCTGCCCGCCGTGCTGCCCGGCTACGACACGCGCTACGTGCCGCTGCACGTCTACCTCAACCGTGGTCTCGACGCCATGTACGCCCACCTGCGCCACGGCAAGCCGCTGCCGGCCAGCCAGGTGGTGCGCACCGTGCCGCGCGGTGGCGTGCCCGGGGCGGCTCCGGCCATCACCGAGGCCAACGTGCCGCCCATCGCCCTCCGGCCTGCGCTCGCCGATGCCATCACCTGGCGCGCGCACACCTTGCGCGTGCCCGACTGAACCGAGCTGTTGCCATGAGCCAGACCTCCCACTACATCCGCTGCGAAGAACGCGAGCTCCACTACACCGAGTGGGGCGCGCAGCACGCCGAGACGGTGATCGCGTGGCACGGCCTCGCGCGCACCTGCCGCGACATGGACGACATCGCCGAGCACCTGTCGCAGCGCTACCGGGTGATCTGCCCCGACACGATCGGCCGCGGACTCAGCCAGTGGAGCCCGCAGCCCGAACAGGAGTACTGCCTCGCGTTCTACGCGCGGCTGGCGCTCTCGCTGGTCAACCAGCTCGGGCTCGATCGCTTTCATTGGCTGGGCACCTCGATGGGCGGCGCCATCGGGCTCAAGGTGGCGGCGGGTGCGCTGCGCGGGCGTCTGCAGCGGCTGGTGCTCAATGACATCGGGCCGCAGCTCGCCGACGCGGCCATTCAGCGCATCCGCTCCTACGCCGGCAACCCGTCGTCGTTCGCGACCGTGAGCGAGCTGGAGGCCTACTTCCGCACCGTCTATGCGCCCTACGGCTGGCTGAGCGACGCGCAATGGCGCCGCCTCACCGAAACCTCGACGCGCCGCCTGCCCGACGGCCGCGTGACGCCGCACTACGACCCGGCGATGGTGCGCCAGTTCATCGTGCACCCGGACGACTACGACCAGTGGGCCGCCTGGGACAGCCTGAGCCTGCCCGTGCTGGTGCTGCGCGGTGTCGACTCGGACCTGCTGCTGCCCGAGGCCGCCGACGCGATGCGCAGCCGGGGCCCGCGCGCGGTGGTGGTGACGATCCCCGACTGCGGCCACGCACC
>NZ_DASSRA010000013.1:0-4992 GCF_035702065.1 Rhizobacter sp. | reverse complement strand
GCGATCACCGCCTATCACAAGGAGATCGCGCGGGTCGCCGAGGAGTTCGGACTGGATGTCTATCCGCCGCAGATCGAGATCATCACCGCCGAGCAGATGATGGACGCCTACGCGTCGGTCGGCATGCCGGTGAACTACCGGCACTGGAGCTACGGCAAGGAGTTCATCTCCACCGAGAAGAACTACAAGCGCGGCCACATGGGCCTGGCCTACGAGATCGTCATCAACTCCAACCCTTGCATCAGCTACCTGATGGAAGAGAACACGATGGCGATGCAGGCGCTCGTGATCGCGCACGCGGCCTACGGCCACAACAGCTTCTTCAAGGGCAACTACCTCTTTCGCATGTGGACCGATGCGGCGTCCATCATCGACTACCTGGTCTACGCCAAGAACTACGTGGCCAACTGCGAAGAGCGCCACGGCCTCGATGCGGTGGAAGAGCTGCTCGACAGCTGCCACGCATTGATGAACCACGGGGTGGACCGCTACCGCCGGCCCAGCCGCAAGTCGCTCGCGCAGGAACTCGCCGACCGCAAGGACCGCGAGGCCTACGCGCAGCAGCAGGTCAACGAGATGTGGCGCACGCTGCCCAAGAAGGCCGACAAGGCGGCCGAAGAGGCGCAGGCACGCCGCTTCCCCGAAGAGCCGCAGGAGAACCTGCTGTACTTCATCGAGAAGAACGCGCCGCTGCTGGAGCCCTGGCAGCGCGAGATCGTGCGCATCGTGCGCAAGGTGGCGCAGTACTTCTACCCGCAGCGCCAGACGCAGGTGATGAACGAGGGCTGGGCCACCTTCTGGCACCACAAGCTGCTCAACACCATGTACGACGACGGCTACCTCACCGACGGCATGATGATCGAGTGGCTGAAGTCGCACACCAACGTCGTCTACCAGCCCAAGGTGACCGACCGCCACTACAACGGCATCAACCCCTATGCGCTGGGCTTCGCGATGTACACCGACATCAAGCGCATCTGCGAGAACCCGACCGAGGAAGACCGCCACTGGTTCCCCGACATCGCGGGCAAGGACTGGCTCGAGACCATCGACCACGCCATGCGCAACTTCAAGGACGAGAGCTTCATCGGCCAGTACCTGTCGCCCAACCTGATGCGCGAGTTCCGCTTCTTCGCGATCCGTGACGACGAGAAGGAAGAAGAGCTGGAGGTCTCGGCCATCCACGACGACAGCGGCTACCGCCGCGTGCGCGAGGCCCTGTCGCACCAGTACGACCTGGGAGCGCGCGAGCCCAACATCCAGGTGTGGAGCGTCAACCTGCGAGGGGATCGGTCATTGACGCTGCGGCATGCGCAGCACAACGACCGGCCGCTGCACGAGACGGCGAACGAGGTGCTCAAGCATGTGGCGCGCTTGTGGGGGTTTGGGGTGCACCTGGAGAGCGTCAATGGTGCAGGGGAAGTGCAGCGGCGCTGGTCGGTGACGCCGACGGCGCAGGTCTAGTTTGGCGCGGGGCTTCGATACCTCAGCCTGAGCGGGTTGAGTGAGCTCCAGGTCTTCGCATGCCACCGGCCGCTCAGGCTGAGGTATCGAAGCCCTGCTCAGTCCATCGTCAAGAACGGCTGCACCACGTCGATCAGCTTCTTCACGTACGCCTCTTTCTCACCGACGGGTGCCACGTAGTGCAGCGCTTGCTCCGTGGCCTGCAGGCCGGCCCGCTGGAGCATCACCCAGGTGGCCAGGTACTGCGACGCGAGGCACCCACCTGCTGTCGCCACCGGCCCACGCGCATGGAAGGGTTCGTCCACCACGCGCACACCGGCCTGCACCACCCACGGCTTGGTGGTGAGGTCGGTGCAGGCGGGCATGTTGCCGATCAGCCCCAGGCGCGCGAGCAGCAAGGTGCCCGAGCACTGCGCGCCGATCAGCTGGCGCAGCGGGTCGAGCGTGAGGCGGTCCATCAGCGCCGCGTTCTCGGCGATGGCGCGGGTGTAGATGCCGCTGCCGAACAGCACCACCTCGGCCTCGTTCGCGAACTCCAGCGGCTGCTGAACATCGATGGTCACGCCGTTCATCGAGGTCAGGCGCGTGCCCGGCCCGGTGATCTCGGCGCTGAAGCCCTCGGCCCGCAAGCGGTTGAGCATGCCCAATGCGATGAACGAGTCGAGCTCGTTGAAGCCATCGAAGGTGACGATGGCCACGCGCGTGCTCATGACAGTCCCTCGTCCAGCGAGTACGTTGGACGATCCCCCAAGGGGATGCGGGCCGGCTTGGGAGCGGCCCGGCGCTCGGCCCGCTGGGCGGCTGGCGCTTGCGCCATCAGGCTTCCAGCAGGCTGCGCAGCATCCAGGCGGTCTGCTCATGCACCGTGAGGCGCTGGGTGAGCAGGTCGGCCGTGGGTTCGTCGCCCGCCTTGTCGGCCAGCGGGAACACGCTGCGCGCGGTGCGCGCCACGGCCTCGTGGCCGGTGACGAGGATGCGCACCATCTCCAGCGCCTTGGGCGGCGTGGACGGCACGTCCTTGATCGAGGCCAGCGCGCTGAACTGCGCGTACGAGCCGGGGGCAGGGTGGCCCAGCGAGCGGATGCGCTCGGCGATCGGGTCGACCGCGTTCCACAGCTCGGTGTACTGGCCCATGAACATCAGGTGCAGGGTGTTGAACATCGGCCCGGTCACGTTCCAGTGGAAGTTGTGCGTGGTGAGGTAGAGCGTGTAGGTGTCGGCAAGCAGCTTGCTGAGGCCACCGGCGATGGCGCCGCGGTCTTTCTCGCTGATGCCGATGTTGATCTGCAGCGCGTTGGCGGCGGGGGCGGCGATCTTGTTGGGCTTCTTGGCCATGGATGGTGCTCCTGGATGAGAGAGGGGAGGGGGTCAGGACACGCGGTGCACGCCTTCCAGCGGGCAGGCGTAGATGGCATTGCGCAATGCGGCGATCGCCTCGTAGCGCGTGAAGGTGCGGCGCCAGGCCAGCACCACGCGGCGCGTGGGCACGGGTTCGGCGAATGGGATGTAGCGCACGTGGGGCTGGGCCTCCTTGGGCACGCTCAGCTGCGGCACCACCGTCACACCCATGCCCGAGGCCACCATGTACTTGATGGTCTCCAGCGACGAGCCCTCGAAGCTCTTGCGGATGCCTTCCGCGTCGCTGGAGAAGCGCGCGTACTCCGGGCAGACCTCGAGCACATGGTCGCGGAAGCAGTGGCCGGTGCCCAGCAGCAGCATGGTCTCCTTCTTCAGCTCCTCTGCGCTGATGGAGCTGCGCTTGGCCAGCGGGTGGCTGGTGGGCACGGCCACCATGAACGGCTCGTCGTAGAGCGGTGCCACGGCCAGGCCGGCGTCGGGGAAGGGCTCGGCGATGATGGCGCAGTCGAGCTCGCCGGTGCGCAGCATCTCGAGCAGCTTGACGGTGAAGTTCTCCTGCAGCATGAGCGGCATCTGCGGCACGCGCTCGATGGCCTGCTTCACGAGATCGGGCAGCAGATAGGGGCCGATGGTGTAGATCACGCCCAGGCGCAGCGGGCCGGAGACCGGGTCCTTGCCGCGCTTGGCGATCTCCTTGATCGCGGCCGCCTGCTCGATCACCGCCTGCGCCTGGCGCACGATCTCTTCGCCCAGCGGCGTCACGCTCACCTCGTTGGCGCCGCGCTCGAAGAGCTTCACGTCGAGCTCTTCTTCCAGCT
This sequence comes from Rhizobacter sp., assembly GCF_035702065.1. Lineage (GTDB taxonomy): Bacteria > Pseudomonadota > Gammaproteobacteria > Burkholderiales > Burkholderiaceae_C > Rhizobacter. The sequence continues at coordinate 1,351 of NZ_DASSRA010000013.1, read as the reverse complement.
TCTTGATGGCCACGCTCAGCGTGGGCTGCGACACGAAGCAGGCCTCGGCGGCGCGGCCGAAATGCTTCTCGCGGGCGACGGCCACGATGTAGCGGAGCTCGGTCAGTGTCATGGCCCGCAGAATAGCCGAGCCGCTGTCTCGCGTCATGCGCCTTGCGGCATCACCTTGCGATACCGCACGGCTTGGCGCTTGCCGCCGCACCGGCCGCCGCCGATTCTTGGCGCCGCGGCAATCGGCCGCGCCACGAAAGCTCTGCATGAGTTCTCCGCGTCCGCGCATTGCGGCCAGTCTCCTCCTTGTGGCGGCCGGCCTGTCGGCCTGCTATGTCGTCCCCATCGACCCCAAGACGGGCCAGGGCTACCCGATCAGCTACGACAACCGCGGCACCTCATCCCAGCCCGGCACGGTGACAGTCGTCACGCCGCCCACACCGGCCGGCCCGCCCCAGCCCAGCGTGCTGAACGCGCGGCTCTACCCGCTCAACACGCAGGCCAACAAGGGCGGCCTGATCACCGCGACGGTGGTCGACAACAACGCCGGCCGCGGCACCTTCACCCTGAGCTACCTGGGCGACACGCTGCAGGGCGAAGCCACCCGGGTCGACGCCAACTACGCCTTCGGCCGGGTCTACAACGAGGTGCTGGGCTTGAACCAGCGCAGCTTCAGCGGCCGCCGCGGCATCGCCAATGCGTACGGCGGCAAGGGGGTCAGTGCGCAGTGTGAGTACCTCATCACCGGCCCGGCCATGGGCACCGGCGCCTGCCAGTTCTCGGATGGCGCCAAGTACCAGATGCACTTCGGCTCCTGAAGTGTCCTAGGCCTTCAGGTACTCCGCCTTGCTGCCCAGCCAGCGCGCCACGTGCTGCTCGGCCACCGCCGGCTGCGTGGCGAGCAGCTTGGCCGCCGCTTCACGCGCCAGCTGCACCAGCGGCTCGTCGAGCGTGAGATCGGCAAAGCGCAGCAGCGGCGCGCCCGACTGACGCGCGCCCAGGAACTCGCCCGGCCCGCGGATCTCCAGGTCGCGCCGGGCGATCTCGAAACCGTCGGTGGTCTCGGCCATGGCCTTGAGGCGCGCCTTGCCGGTGTCCGACAGCGGCGCGGTGTAGAGCAGCACGCACACGCTGGCCACCGAGCCGCGGCCCACGCGGCCCCTCAGCTGGTGCAGCTGCGAGAGGCCGAAGCGCTCGGCGTGCTCGATCACCATCAGGCTGGCGTTGGGCACATCGACGCCGACCTCGATCACGGTGGTGCTGACCAGCACCTGCATCGTGCCCGCCTTGAACTGCGCCATCACCGCCGCCTTGTCGGCCGCCGGCATGCGGCCGTGCAGCAGGCCGACGCTGCGGCCGG
>NZ_DASSRA010000012.1:0-5289 GCF_035702065.1 Rhizobacter sp. | reverse complement strand
GAAACCGGCCTGCGGCTGATCGAGCTCGACCTGCAACGCAGCGCCCTGAGCGTGCGCCTCACCACCTTGATTTCGGAGCAATGACATGAACACCCGCAACAGACAGGCGGCATTCGCGGCGTTGGCCCTCGCGGCAGGTGTTGCGCTCGGATGGAGCATTTCGCAGTGGCGCGGCGCTGGCCAGCATGCGAATGACGGCGTGCGCGCGGAGGCCGGCGCGGCCGCTGGCAGCGCCGCCGGCGATCGCAAGGTGCTGTATTGGTATGACCCGATGTCGCCCACCCAGAAGTTCGACAAGCCGGGCAAGTCGCCGTTCATGGACATGCAGCTGGTGCCGCGCTATGCCGACGAGGTGGATACCGGCGCCTCTCCGGGGCTCGCGGTGTCCACCCAGGCACAGCAGGCCTTGGGGCTGCGCCTGGCCCGCGTGGAGCGACGCGCCATCGGTGCCTCGGCCGACGTGGTCGGCACGGTGCAGCTCAATGAGCGCGACGTGAGCATCGTGCAGGCACGCGCGGCCGGCTTCGTGGAGCGGGTCTATGCCCGCGCACCAGGGGACGTGGTGGCAGCCGGCGCGCCACTGGTCGACGTGCTGAACCCCGAGTGGCTGGGCGCCCAGCAGGAGTACCTGGCGGTGAAGGCCACGAACGACGCCGCGCTCACGCAGGCCGCCCGCCAGCGGCTGGTGCTGCTGGGTGTGCCTGCCGCGTTGATCGAGACGATAGAACGCTCGGGCCAGCCCGCCGTGCTTCAAACCATCACCGCGCCGGCGGGAGGTGTCATCACCGAGTTGGCCGTGCGCAACGGCATGAGCGTCGCACCGGGCATGACCCTCGCCCGCATCAACGGGCTGGACACGGTCTGGCTGGAGGCCGCCGTGCCGGAAGCCCAGGCCGCCTTGATGCAACCCGGCCAGCCGGTGCAAGCCCGCTTCCCGGCACTGCCCGGTGAGGTGGTCGATGGGCGCGTGGCCGCCGTGCTGCCCGAAGGCAGCCGCGAGACCCGCACGCTGCGGGTTCGCATCGAGCTGCCCAACCGCAGCCAACGCCTCAAGGCCGGGATGTTCGCGCAGGTGACGGTGCGCGGCGCCGAGCGCTCCGCGCTGGTGGTGCCGGCGGAAGCGGTGATCCGCACCGGCAAGCGCAACCTGGTGTACCTCTCCGAAGAGCCGGGGCGCTTCCGGCCCGTCGAGGTGCAGGTGGGTGAGCAGGTGGCCGAGCAGATCGTGGTGCTCGGTGGCTTGCTGGAAGGCCAGAAGGTGGTGGCCTCGGGGCAGTTCCTCATCGACTCCGAGGCCAGCCTGCAAGGCGTGATGGCGCGCGCAGCTGCGTCGGCACCGATGGGCGAGATGACCTATCGCACCCGGGGCGTGGTGGTCGAGATCGAAGCCGATGGCCTGACGCTGGATCACGAGGCCGTCCCCGCCCTCAAGTGGCCTGCGATGACCATGCCGTTCAAGCTGGCCGACAACAAGCTGGCCACGGGCTTGAAGAAGTCGCAGGCCGTGGACTTCAGCTTCGTCAAGCGAGGCGACGACTACGTGATCACCGGCGTCTCCCCTGCCGTGGGAGCACAGCGATGATCGCCCGGCTGATCCGCTGGTCGGTGGCGAACCGACTTCTGGTGCTGCTGGCCACGCTCCTGCTCGGCGCGTGGGGCCTCTACAGCCTGCGCAGCACGCCCATCGACGCCCTGCCCGACCTGTCGGACGTGCAGGTCATCATCCGCACCAGCTACCCCGGCCAGGCGCCGCAGATCGTCGAGAACCAGGTGACCTACCCGCTGGCGACGACCATGCTCTCGGTGCCGGGGGCGAAGACGGTGCGCGGCTTCTCGTTCTTCGGCGACAGCTTCGTCTACGTGCTGTTCGAAGACGGCACCGACCTCTACTGGGCACGCTCGCGGGTGCTGGAGTACCTGAACCAGGTGCAAGGCCGGCTGCCCGCCACCGCCAAGACGGCACTCGGCCCGGACGCCACCGGCGTGGGCTGGATCTTCCAGTACGCCCTGGTCGACCGCAGCGGCCGCAACGACCTGTCGCAGCTGCGCGCGCTGCAGGACTGGTTCCTCAAGTACGAACTGAAGAGCCTGCCCAACGTGGCCGAGGTGGCGAGCGTGGGCGGCATGGTCAGGCAGTACCAGGTGGTGCCGGACCCGCTCAAGCTGGCCGCCTACGGCATCACCTACGGCCAGGTGCGCGAGGCGCTCCTGGCCGCCAACCAGGAAACCGGCGGCTCCGTGCTGGAGCTGGCCGAGGTCGAGTACATGGTGCGCGCCAGCGGCTACCTCAAGACGCTGGACGACTTTCGTGCGATTGCGCTCACCGCGCGCGGCGGCGTGCCGGTGAGGCTCGGTGACGTGGCCACGATCCAGCTGGGCCCTGAGATGCGGCGCGGCATCGCCGAACTCGACGGCCAGGGCGAAGTGGCGGGCGGGGTGGTGATCCTGCGCTCCGGCAAGAACGCCCAGACCACCATCGATGCCGTGAAGGCCAAACTGACCGAGCTGCAGAAGAGCCTGCCGCCAGGGGTGGAAGTCGTCGCCACCTACGACCGCAGCGCGCTGATCGAGCGGGCCATCGAGAACCTCACGCACAAGCTGATCGAAGAGTTCGTCGTCGTGGCAGCCGTGTGCGCGATCTTCCTGTGGCACCTGCGCTCGGCGCTGGTGGCCATCATCGCCTTGCCGCTCGGGGTGTTGATGGCCTTCCTGGTCATGCGCTACCAGGGCATCAACGCCAACATCATGTCGCTCGGCGGCATTGCCATTGCCATCGGTGCGATGGTGGACGCGGCGGTGGTGATGATCGAGAACGCGCACAAGCGCATCGAGGCCTGGCAGCACGCGCACCCCGATACCGTGCTGCAGGGCGAGGCACGCTGGAAGGTGATGACCGAAGCCGCCGAGGAAGTGGGGCCTGCGCTCTTCTTCTCGCTGCTCATCATCACCTTGTCGTTCATCCCGGTCTTCACGCTGGAGGCGCAGGAGGGGCGGCTCTTCGGCCCGCTGGCCTTCACCAAGACCTACGCGATGGCCGCGGCGGCGGGCCTCTCGGTCACGCTGATCCCGGTGCTCATGGGCTACTGGATCCGTGGCCGCATCCCCGACGAGCAGCGCAACCCGATCACCCGCGCGCTCATCGCGGCCTACCGGCCGGCGCTTGAAGCGGTGCTGCGCTGGCCGAAGGCCACGCTCGCCGTCGCCCTGGTGCTGCTCGCCACCACCGCCTGGCCGCTGGTGCGCCTGGGGGGCGAGTTCCTGCCGCCGCTGGACGAAGGCGATCTGCTGTACATGCCGTCGGCGCTGCCGGGCCTGTCGGCTCAGAAGGCGGCCGAGCTGCTGCAGCTCACCAACCGGATGATCAAGACGGTGCCCGAGGTGGAGCGTGTCTTCGGCAAGGCGGGGCGTGCCGAAACGGCCACCGACCCGGCGCCGCTGGAGATGTTCGAGACCACCATCCAGCTCAAGCCACGCGCGCAGTGGCGGCCGGGCATGACGCACGAGAAGCTGATTGAGGAGCTCGACAGCGCAGTGAAAGTCCCCGGCTTGTCCAACATCTGGGTGCCGCCCATCCGCAACCGGATCGACATGCTCGCCACCGGCATCAAGAGCCCGATCGGCGTCAAGGTGAGCGGCGGCAGCCTGGCCGACATCGACCGCGTGGCCTCGGCGGTGGAGCACGTGGCCAAGAAGGTGCCCGGCGTGTCGTCGGCCCTCGCCGAGCGGCTGACCGGTGGGCGCTACGTCGACGTGCAGATCGACCGTGCCGCCGCCGCTCGCTACGGGCTCAACATCGCCGACGTGCAGGCACTCATCGCCGGCGCCGTTGGCGGCGAGAACGTGAGCGAGACCGTTGAAGGCCTGGCACGCTTTCCCATCAACCTGCGCTACCCCCGTGAGTGGCGCGACACCCCGCAGCGCCTGGCCGAGCTGCCCATGCTGACTCCCACCGGTCAGCAGATCACGCTTGGCGTGGTCGCCAGGGTGAGCATTGCCGATGGCCCGCCGATGCTCAAGAGCGAGAACGCGCGCCCCTCCGGATGGGTGTATGTGGACGTGCGCGGGCGCGACCTGGGGTCGGTGGCCGAGGATTTGCGCCGGGCAGTGTCGGCCGAGGTGAAGCTCGATCCCGGCATGAGCATCGCGTATTCAGGCCAGTTCGAGTACATGGAGCGCGCCAATGCGCGCCTCAAGGTCGTGGTGCCTTCCACGCTGCTCATCATCTTCGTGCTGCTGTACCTGACCTTCGGCCGGCTCGACGAAGCGGTGCTGATCATGGCGACACTGCCGTTCGCGCTGACGGGTGGCGTGTGGTTCCTGTACCTGATGGGTTACCACCTCTCGGTTGCCACTGGCGTGGGCTTCATCGCGCTGGCCGGTGTGGCGGCCGAGTTCGGCGTGGTGATGCTGCTGTACCTGAAGCATGCACTGAGCGACCGTCTGCGTGGGGGGGGCCCGCAGGACGAAGGCGTTCTGCTCGGGGCGATCCGCGAAGGGGCGGTGCTGAGGGTGCGCCCGAAAGCCATGACGGTCGCCGTCATCCTCGCCGGCCTGCTGCCCATCGTTTGGGGCAGTGGCACCGGCTCAGAAGTCATGAGCCGGATTGCGGCACCCATGCTCGGAGGCATGGTGACCGCGCCGCTGTTGTCCCTGTTCGTGGTGCCGGCGGCGTTTCTGTTGATGCGCCGGCGGGCGGTGGCGGCTGCCGGCTGATCTTGGGCCTGCACCCTGTGCTCGCCGCGGGTGTACGCGACCTGCTCGCTTTCGCTCACTGCACGCTGACCTGGGCCTGCGTGAGCGTGGCGTTGAACCTCAGCTTGCCCGGCCAGGCCGGCCAGGTGACACCGAGCGCGGCGTTGTTCGGGTCGCCGCTGCGCATGAAGGCCGACACGCTTTGCATCATGGCCGCCGACAGCGCGAGCCGCCCCGGCTGGTTGGCAGTGCTGTTGACGGCATTGGCAAAGAGCGAGGGCCCGAAGTTGCCGAAGACGAACGGCAGATCGAAGGCGTGCGCCGCGCCGTAGATGTCGTTCCACGGCGCCGGCTCCTGCGCCCAGTTGAACTGGTAGTACCAGACGTTCGCCTGCTGGGTCTTCAGCGCATTGAGCACGCTGTCGCGGCTCGGGGCCATGAAGGCGTTGCCCAGCATCGTGGTGCGTGCATTCCAGCCGGTGCCGGCGGTGGTGACCGGCAGGTAGAACGGGTTGATCACGTCGGCGAGCGTCACGGTGGACGCCTGGGCCGCCTCGAACATCTTGGCGAAGCGCGTGGCATCGTCCATCACGAAGC
>NZ_DASSRA010000011.1:0-9346 GCF_035702065.1 Rhizobacter sp. | reverse complement strand
CCGTTCGGCCTGCATAGCCCTTGCCCAGCCCAGTGGCCACGACAGCCGCGCCGCGAATGTCGAGGTCGCGCTTCATGCCTGCGCTCCCTGGTAGCCCGGGTGCCAGCGCAGCCACCAACGCTCCGCGCCCTTGGCCAGCAGGTCGGCGAGCTTGCCCAGCAAGGCGTACAGAAGAATGCCGACCAGCACCACGTCGGTCTGCAGGAACTCGCGCGCATTCATGGTCATGTAGCCGATGCCGGCCTGCGCCGAGATGGTCTCCGCCACGATCAGCAGCACCCAGGTGAGGCCGAGCGAGAAGCGCACGCCCACCAGGATGGACGCCACCGCGCCCGGCAGGATCACCTGCGTGTAGAGCTGCCAGCGGTTGAGGCCGTAGCTGCGCGCCATCTCGATGAGCCCCTTGTCGACCGAACGGATGCCGTGGAAGGTGTTGAGGTAGATCGGGAAGAACACGCCCAGCGCCACCAGGAAGAGCTTGGCCGACTCGTCGATGCCGAACCACAGGATCACGAGCGGGATGAGCGCCAGCGCCGGGATGTTGCGGACCATCTGGAAGCTCGAATCGAGCAGCGTCTCGGCCGACTTGAAGGTGCCGGTCAGCAGCCCCAGCACCAAGCCCAGCCCGCCGCCGATGGCGAAGCCCGCGGCTGCGCGCCAGGTGCTGGTGGCCACGTGCTGCCAGATCTCGCCCGACACCGTGAGCGCCCAGAAGGCCTTGAGCACCGCCCAGGGCTCGGGCAGCACGCGGGTCGACAGCCACCCCGCCTGCGACGACAGCTGCCACAGCGCGATCACGCCGATGGGCACCAACCACGGCGCCACGCGTTGGAACGATGCGTTGGCCATGCTCAGCTTTGCGACACACGCGGCACGTAGGTGTTGGCGACGATCTCGCCGAACGGCCCGGTGAGCGCCTGCCCCGCGAGCTTCTCGCGCAGCTGCAGCGGCAGCAGCGGGAACACCAGCTCGGCGAAGCGGTGCGCTTCTTCCAGGTGCGGGTAGCCCGAGAGGATGAAGTACGTGAGGCCGAGCGCCGCGTACTCCTTGATGCGCTCGGCCACCTGCTGCGGGTTGCCCACGAGCGCCGTGCCGGCCCCGCCGCGCACCAGGCCCACACCGGCCCACAGGTTGGGCGAGACCTCCAGCCCTTCGCGGATGTTGGCCTTGTTGAACTGGCCCTTGTTGAGCTCGGCCATGCGGCGCTGGCCCACGGAGTCCATCTGCGCGAACCTGGCCTGCGCGGCGGCGACCACCTTCTCGTCGAGATGCGACACCAGCTCGCCGGCGGCGGCCCAGGCCTGCTCTTCGGTCTCGCGCACGATCACGTGCAGGCGGATGCCGAACTCCAGCGTGCGGCCGTACCGGGCGGCGCGGCGCTTGATGTCGGCCACCTTGGCCGCCACCGCCGCGGGCGGCTCACCCCAGGTGAGGTAGGTGTCGAGCTGCTGCGCGGCGAGCTCGTGCGCTTCTTCCGACGAGCCACCGAAGAAGATCGGCGGGTAGGGTCGGTTGACCGGCGGGTACAGCACCTTGCCGTCCTTCACGCTCAGGTGCTTGCCCTCGTAGCTGAAGCCTTCGGCCTCGTGGCTCCTGGCCAGCAGCTCGCGCCAGATGGTGAGGAACTCGGTCGACTGCTCGTAGCGCTGCGCGTGCGGCAGGAAGAGGCCGTCGCCTTCGAGCTCGGCCGCGTCGCCGCCCGTCACCAGGTTCACGAGCAGGCGCCCGCCCGACATGCGGTCGAAGGTGGCGGCCATGCGCGCCGACTGTGACGGCTGCACCAGGCCCGGCCGCAGGGCGATCAGGAACTTGAGCCGCTGGGTCGCGTCGATCAGGCTCGCGGCCACGACCCACGAGTCTTCGCACGAGCGCCCGGTGGGCAGCAGCACCCCTTCGTAGCCCAGGCTGTCGGCGGCGATGGCGATCTGCTTGAAGTACTCGAAGCTGGTGGTGCGCGCGCCGAGGGAGGTGCCGAGGTAGCGCGAGTCACCGTGGGTGGGGATGAACCAGAGAACTTTCATGAGGATGCTTTCGGTTGCCACACGATCTCGGACACCTTCACGGCGCGCGGGTGGTTGGGAATCGCCTCTCCGGCACGCCCGTCTGCTTGACGAGCACGAGGTTGACGGCGGACTTCTGGAAGCCCAGGCGCAACTGAGCCGGTGCGTCACTCGACTGAGCACGCACAGCAAACGGCAAGCTGAGGGCCAGGCCTGCACCCGGCAGGTCGCGCCGTGTGGTGCCCATGGCGGTCAGCGCGCCGAGGCCAGCGTGGCCGGCAAGGCGTGGCTCACCTTGATCGCCTTCGGGATCAGCTTCAGGTCGAAGAACGCGTCGGCGATCTTCTGCTGCTCGGCGGCGACCGCCGGCGTGATGGGCTGGATGCCGTAGGCGAAGCGGCTCGCCGCCACCTCGGTGATGCCGATGTCGAGCCCGATCTGCGGCGCGAGGAACCTGGCCACTTCATTGGCGTTCTTCGTCGCCCAGGCGTCGAGCTTGCCCAGCTCCTCGATGATGGCCTGCACGACCTGCGGGCTCTTCTCGGCGTAGCTGCGCGAGGCCAGGTAGAACTGGTGGTTGGCCACCAGGCCCGTGCCGTCGGCCAGGATGCGTGCGCCGAGCTGCTTCTCCGCGGCGGCGAAGAACGGGTCCCAGATCACCCACGCATCGACCGCGCCCTTCTCGAAGGCAGCGCGTGCATCGGCCGGCGGCAGGAAGACCACCTGCACCTCGCCGTACTTCACGTTCGCCTTCTCCAGCGCCTTCACCAGCAGGAAGTGCACGTTGGAGCCCTTGTTGAGCACGACCTTCTTGCCTTTCAGGTCGGCCACCGTCTTGAGCGGCGAGTCCTTGGGCACGAGGATCGCCTCGCCCTTCGGCGCCGGCGGCTGGTTGGCCACGTAGACGAGGTCGGCACCAGCGGCCTGCGCAAAGATCGGCGGCGCTTCGCCGACCGTGCCGAAGTCGATCGAGCCGACGTTCAGGCCTTCGAGCAACACGGGGCCGGCCGGGAACTCGGTCCACTTCACCTCGATGCCCTGCGGGGCCAGGCGCTTCTCCAGGTCGCCGCGCGCCTTCAGCAGCGTGAGCGTGCCGTACTTCTGGTAGCCGATGCGAAGCTGGCTCTTGGCCTGCCCGAAGACGAGTGAGCTGGCGCTCGCCAGCGACAGGCCCGTGGCCACGGCGGCAGAGGAGACGATGGCCTTGCGGCGCGTTGGATCGAAGGGGTGCGTCATGTCGGTCCGTTCTGGTGATCGAAAGCTGTGGAGGACTGAACGGTACGCAGCTGCCCTTCTGTCGAGAACGAAGCAATTCGGCTTTGCTTCATCAGAATTCCGATACCCCCGCCACCAGCGGGTTCAGCCGCCTGCGCGACAGCAGGCCGCACCGTGGCGGGGAACAATGCGCAGCTTCCCCTTCCTCCATTCAGCAAGGACTCCCATGTACACAGACGTCTCCCTCTTCATCGACGGCGAATGGACGGCCGGCAGCAGCGGCAAGAGCGAACCCATCATCAACCCGGCCACCGGCAAGCCGCTGGCGCGCCTGGCCCATGCGAGCACCGCCGACCTCGACCGCGCACTCGCCGCCGCCGACAAGGGCTTCAAGAAATGGAAGGCGACGTCGGCCTACGAGCGCTACAAGGTACTGCGCCGCGCCGCCGACCTGATGCGCGAGCGCGCCGCCGAGATCGCCGAGCTGATGACGTTGGAACAGGGCAAGCCGCTGATCGAGGCCAAGGGCGAGGCCACCTCGGCCGGTGACCTGATCGACTGGTTTGCCGAAGAAGCACGCCGCACCTACGGCCAGATCATTCCGCCGCGTGCCGATGGCGTGAGCCAGCTGGTGATCAAGGAGCCGGTGGGCGTGGTGGCCGCGTTCACGCCCTGGAACTTCCCCATCAACCAGGCGGTGCGCAAGGTCTCGGCCGCGCTGGCGGCCGGCTGCGCCGTGATCCTGAAGGGGCCGGAAGAAACGCCTGCAAGCTGCGCCGCGCTGATCCGCGCGTATGCCGATGCCGGCGTGCCGGCCGGCGTGATCAACCTCGTGTTCGGCGTGCCGAGCGAGATCTCCGAGTACCTGATCCCGCACCCGATCGTGCGCAAGATCACCTTCACCGGCTCCACGCCGGTGGGCAAGAAGCTGGCGGCGCTGGCCGGCCAGCACATGAAGCGCATCACCATGGAGCTGGGCGGCCACGCGCCGGCCATCGTGTTCGACGATGCCGACGTGGCGGGTGCTGCCAAGCAACTCGCCAGCGCCAAGTTCCGCAACGCAGGCCAGGTGTGCGTGTCGCCCACGCGCTTCCTGGTGCATGAGTCGGTCTACAACCAGTTCGTCGACGGCTTCGTCGCCACCGCCTCCAAGATCACCGTCGGCGACGGCCTGCAGAAGGAGACGCGCATGGGCCCGCTGGCCAACAGCCGCCGCGTCGAGGCCATGCAGATGTTCGTCGACGACGCTGTCGGCAAGGGCGCCAAGCTCGCACTGGGCGGCAAGCGCATCGGCACGGAGGGCTACTTCTTCGAGCCCACCGTGCTGACCGACGTGCCGGCCAACGCGCGCATCCTGCACGAGGAGCCCTTCGGCCCGATCGCGCCGATCATGAAGTTCTCGAGCTTCGACGAGGTCGTGGCCGAGGCCAACCGCCTGCCCTTCGGCCTGGCGGCCTATGCCTTCACCAAGTCGCTCAAGACGGCCTCGGGCATCGGCGCAGCCATCGAGAGCGGCATGGTCTCGATCAACCACTTCGGCCTGGCCCTGCCCGAGGTGCCCTTCGGCGGCATCAAGGACTCGGGCTACGGCACCGAAGGCGGCAGCGAGGCGATCGAGGCCTACCTCAACAGCAAGTTCGTGACCCAGACGGGCGTGTGAGCGCGACGTGCGAGGCCCGATGCCTATCGCCGGCATTGGGCTTCTTGATGAGAATGATTCTCATCTGATGGCAGACTGGAGGCTCTCGAAAGGAGCCCGTCTCATGGCCCATCACGTCAAGAAAACCACCAGCTTCGCCGTCCTGCACTTCAGCGTCGCCTTCGGCGTCACCTACGCCATCACGGGCAGCTGGCAGGTGTCCAGCGCCGTGGCGCTGATCGAGCCCATGGTCAACACCGTGGCCTTCTTCTTCCACGAGCTGGTGTGGTCGCGCAAGGGGCGCGCGGCGCCCGCGCTCGCCCCCAACCGCTGACGGCTCAGAGCTTGGGACCGCGCGGCAGGCCTGCCTCGTCGTAGGCGCTGCGGTGCACGCGCCAGGCCCACAGGCCGCCCGCCAGCGGCAGCAGCAGCAGGCCGGCGAGCCACTGCCAGTTGCGGGCCACGAAGCCCGTCTCCGCGTCGGATTCGACGGCAGGCAAGGCCTTCACGATGGAGGCCTCGTCGAGCGGCTTGCTGGTCGTCGCTGAGAGCGGTGCGGGGGGTGAGGGCTCCGGCGCACGGGCCACCACGACGGGGCTGGCGCTCATGGCCACCGGCTTGGCCGGCTGAGCGGCAGGAGCGGAAGCAGGCACCGGCGGCTTCTGCGCCAGGCTGGCTGCAGGGCTGGGTGCCGACGCCCCCGCCACGGGGCGCGCCGGTGCGGGCGGAGGAGGCGCTGGCACCGCGGCCGGCTTGGGCGCAGGCGACGGAGGTGGCGGCGCTGGCGTCACCGGCTTCGCCGCCACCTGCGGCGCAGGTGCAGGTGCAGGTGCGGAAGCCGGCGCCGGGGCCGCACTGGCCGATGCGGCCGCCGGTGCCGGCCGCGAATCGCCCCCGCGGCGGAACAGCACCTTGTACGCGCCGCCATCGCAGGTGCCGAACACCTTGGCGCCGGGCGGCGTGGGCGCGCTGTTCTTCACCACTTCGAGCGTGAAGGCGGTGATGCTCGGGTCGACGCGCGCGGCCAGCTTGTTCTTGAACTCCTCGCAGGCCGCGGACTGCGCCTGCGCGGCGCCGGACCACAGCGCCAGCAGCGCCGCGCCGACGGAGAGAGAGGGGATGGAAGTCGTCTTCAGTTTCATGGGTGCTGGGCGCGAGCGTAGCTCACCGTGAGGATCTCCCACTGGTGGCCCTCGGGTTCGTTCCAGTAGATGCTGTTGCCGCCGAACGCGGTGCTGACCTGGTGGTCCACCGGGCCGCGCACATTGCTGCGGTAGGGGATGCCGGCCGCCTGGATGCGGCCGAGGATCGCGTCGAACTCCTGCTGGTTCACGCGGAAGCAGAAGTGCTCGACGGGGAAGTCTTCATCGGTCTCGTAGAAGTCGAGCGTCAGCCCGTCGTTGATGAAGACCGGCGAGAACGGGCCGATGGACGACTCGGCCCAGGTCACGCCCAGCAGCTCGGCAAGCTGCTTCGCCGCGGCCACCTTGTTGCGTGCGGAAACGATGAAGTGATCGAGTTCGATGCCCATGCGCCCCTCACTCGCTGGGCGACAGGATGGCCATGGTGATGCGCGACACGCAGGTGAGCTGGCCGCGCTCGTTCGTCATTTCGATCTGCCACACGTGCGTGGTGCGGCCAATGTGGAAGGGCTTCGCCGTGCCGGTGACCCAGCCTTCGCTCACGCTGCGCAGGTGGTTGGCGTTGATGTCCAGGCCCACGGCGCGGTGGCCGGGCGGCGAGGCGAAGGCCGCGCCGCAGGAGCCGAGCGTCTCGGCCAGCACCACCGAGATGCCGCCGTGCAGGATGCCCATGGGCTGGTGCGTGCGCTGGTCGACGGGCACGCGCGCGCGGATGAAATCGTCGCCGACTTCGAGGAACTCGATGCCCAGGTGGGCCACGGCGGTGTTGACGTGGATCGCCTTCAGCGTCTCCACCGACGCGGGTTGCTTCCAGATGGCTGCCATGCGTTGCAACAAAACATTTCGGAAGCCGGAGTTTGGCAGACCGGCGTGCAGCTTGCAGCGGGGATAAGCAGGCCTACACCGGCCAGACCGCAGCTTCGGCCGGCTCGGCCTCGGCCCAGCGGTAGGCCGGGTCGAGCGCCAGCGCACGGGTGGCGGCGTGCTGCTCGGCGGGGGTGAGCGGCACCAGCATCTCCACCTGCCCGGCCACGCTGGTGGCCACTGCGAGGCCGGCGCGGTACAGCACGCGCGAGCCAGCCACGCGGGCGAGCTTGGGGCCGGGCAGCACCGTGCCCAGCAGGTTGGCCGGGTCGGTGGCGGCCAGGCACACCAGGCTCTCGTCGGCCGGCTGGCGGCGGACCTGGCGCATCAGGGCGATGGCATCGGGCAGCGCGAACTGCTCGCCCGACTGGCCGGCGATGAAGCGGCCGCCGCGGATCTCGCCGCGCGCCTCCAGCCGGCGGTACACACGCACCAGCTCGCGCCAGGGCGGCAGCCACGCAGCCTCGCGCTCCAGCACGCGCCACGACACCACGCCGTAGCGGCGCAGCAGCGTGCGGGCGACGTGCTCCAGCGCCTCGGCCTCGGCACCTGCGGCCGCGTTGCTGCCGCGGATCAGCGTCCAGCGGCCGGCGTCTTCGACACCGAACAGCGCCACGCGGCGGCGGTGCCGCGAGTGGGCGGTGGCGCGCTTGGCCGCCGGCACCAAGAGCGCGCGCAGGCCGGCATAGCTGTCGCAGTTGACGCGGCCGCGCACCACCAGCTCGCTCAAGGCGTCTTCGAGTTCGGCGCGCAGCAGGTGGGCGCCTTGCGCGATCTCGTCGAAGAAGGAGGCGCCGTGCTCCGCCAGGTAGGCGGCCACGCGCTGGGTGCGCGAACCGAGGGCCGCGTCGTCACCGGGCGGTGGCGCGAGGCGCGACCACTGCGCCGCGCTGCGGCGCGGTAGCAGCAGGATGGGCGTCGTGCGCAGGGACGCGCTGCCCGACCGGCCTTCGCTCGCCATCGGGCGCAGACGCGTCCACAGGGTGCGGCCTGCCGTGCACAGGTCGTCGAGCCAGGCACTGGAATAGTCCTTCACGCGCGCGGGCAGCAGCTCGGCCTCCCACATCGCGGCCGGCGCCTCGTAGCCTTCGAGCTGCGAGAGCACGCCGGCCAGAGCCTCCGGCCCGCTCACGCGGCTGCCCGGGCTGACGTGCTGCCATTCGAAGAGGAAGCGCACGAAGTCGCGCGGCTCCACCGGCTCGATCTCGCGGCGCAGGCGCTTGAGCGTGTAGCGGTGGATGCGGGCGAGCAGGTGGCGCTCGCACCATTCGGTGTGCGGTGTGCCGGGGGTGAAGCGGCCTTGCATGACGCTGCCTTCGCGTTGCAGGTGGAGCAGTCCGAGTTCGATCTCGCTGTCCGGCAGTTGAAGTTGCCGTGCAAGCTCGGCCACCGTCACCGGGCCCAGTCCGCTCAGGCGCGAGCGCAACAGTTCGGTCAAGGCGTCGTCGCGGTTGGGCACCTGGGCGTACTCGGCGGGTGCCTCGATGGCGGGTTGCAGGGTGGCCTCAGGGTAGAGCGCACTCACCGGCGCCAGCCGTTCGGCGGCGACCCACAGACCTGCCGGCGAATCACCCTCCGCTCGGGCTGACCCTTCGACAGGCTCAGGACAAGGTCCGCTTCGCGGATCGAAGCCGGGCAGGGCCTGCGCGGGGCTTCGATACCTGAGCCTGAGCGGTTGTGGACTCAGCAAGGTCGCGCGCCCCACCTGAGCCAGCTCGTCCAACCACGATGTCCAGCCTTCATTGCGCAGCGCTTCCTCGTGCGTGACCACACCCAGCGCCGTCAGCGCCTCATGCATCTCATCCGCATGCCGCGGGCTCGGCCACGCCTCTTCGCGCACGCCGGCGATGGCCTCGGCGTCCAGCTGACCCAGGTCGTCCGGGCTCTCGGGGTCGGTGTAGCGGCGTCCCTGCACCGCCTGCGCGCGCCGCTCCTCGATCGGCGCATCGTCGAGGTAGGCATAGGGCCGCGCGGTCAGCGCCTCGGCCGCCAACGGCGACGGCCCGGGCAGGTCGCGCGCCAGCACCGTCACCTCGCCCGATTCCATGCGGCGCAGCAGCTGCAGCCAGCCCTCGGCGTCCATCGCCTCGTAGAGGCAGTCGTGCAGCGTCTGCGCGACCAGCGGATGCTCGGGCACCTCGCGCGGGCCGGCCAGGTTCTCGGCACAGGCCACCTGGTCGGGGAAGACAGCGGCCAGCAGATCCTCGGACTTCATGCGCTGCAGCTGCGGCGCGACCTTGCGCCCGCCGGCGAAGCGCGGCAGCGCGAGCGCGACGGTGGCGTTCCAGCGCCAGCGAACGCCGAACAGCGGCGCATCGAGCAGGGCCTGCACCAGCACGTCGAGCGCGGTGTTGCTGTGCAGGTAGCGCGCCACCTCGTCGAGCGGGAAGCTGTGCGCGGTCGAGAGCGCGAGCTGGATCGCGTCTTCGGTCGCCGCGGCCTGCAGCTCGAAGTTGAACTGGCGGCAGAAGCGCTTGCGCAGCGCC
>NZ_DASSRA010000010.1:0-12272 GCF_035702065.1 Rhizobacter sp. | reverse complement strand
CAGATCGAGCCGCCCGATCACGAGCGAGCAGCCATCGGCGAAGTAGTAGCCGCCGCGGTAGCCCACCGGGAAGCGGCCCGCCTCGGGGTAGAAGTTGCCGGCCGAGATGACGCAGCCGGTGAAGAAGCCACCCATGCCGTTGGGCGCGGCGTCGTGGTCGTAGGCGAAGAGCGGCGAGGTGATGCCCGCCGCCGTCGTCGGCCCTTCGGTGGACGGCCAGCCGTAGTTGGCCCCGGCGGCGCCGACGTTGATCTCTTCCCAGGTCAGCGAGCCCACGTCGTTGATGTGCATGCGCCCGTCACTCGGTCGCACGGCGAAGCTGAAGGGGTTGCGCAGGCCTCTGGCCCATATCGCGCAGCGCAGGGTGGCCGGCGTGGTGCAGAAGGGGTTGTCGGACGGGATGCTGCCGTCGTCGTTGAAGCGCAGCATCTTGCCCATGGGGTCGTTCAGGTCGGGCGACTTGGAGCCGTCGGAGTTGTCGCCGACAGCCACGTAGAGCTTGCCGTCGTTTCCGAACTGCAGCGCACCGCCGTTGTGGTTGACGGCCGGCGACAGCGCCGGCAGGTCGGCGATGCGCAGCTCGCTGCCGGTTTGCACGACGTTAGGGTTGGACGCGTTGGCGGTGAAGCGGCTGACGCGGTTGTGGGTGCCGTTCTCTGTCGTCGTGTAGTGCAGGTAGAGGTAGCGGTTGCTCGCGAAGTTCGGGTGCAGCGCCACACCGATCAGGCCGCGCTCGCCGGTGGGGTCGACCGGCAGGGTGATGAACGGCGTGGGCAGCAGCGTGCCCTGCGGGGTGACCACGCGCAGGCTGCCGGCCTGCTCGGCCACGAAGAAGCGGCCGTCGGGCGCCTGGGTGAAGGCGGTGGTGTCGCCGAGCCCGTTGACCCAGTTCTCGACGTGGGTGAAGCCCGCCGGCTCCGCACGCGTGCCGGCGAACTCGACGGTGGCGCTGGCCCAGGGCGACAGGTTGCCGGCCGCGTCGCGCGCCCGCGCGCGCACCACGTGCTGGCCCGAGGCATAGAGCGTCGAATCGAGCTGCACGCTGTAGGGCGCCGTGGTGTCGGTCGCGCCCACGGGCACGCCGTCGACCTGGAAGTCGACGCCGGTCACGCCGACGTTGTCGGTGGCGGTGGCGCTCAGCGTGAGCACGCCGGCCAGGCCGCTCGCCAGGTGCGCGGGCGCGGTCAGCGTGGCCACCGGCGCCTGGGTGTCGCCGCCGGTCGCCGGGGTGACGGTGACGCCGACAGCCGCGCTGGAGGTGGCGGCGCCGGCGTTGTCGGTGGCGCGCGCGGTGAGCGTCACGGCGCCGCTGGCCGCAGGCACCCACGCCACCGCGTAGGGCGGTGCCGTGTCGGTGGCCCCGACCTTCACACCATTGGCGAAGAACTCGACGCCGGTGACGAGGCCGTCGCTGTCGCTCGCAGTCGCCGACAAGGGGACGGTCGCCCCCGCGACGACGCTGGCCCCTGCCAGCGGCGCGGTGAGTGCCACGCTCGGCGGCGTGTTCTGCGCCGGGCCGATGTCGGTGTAGCTCGCGGTGTAGGTCGTGTCGCTGGCCGGCGTCGACAGCGTGTGCGTGGCCGAGCGGCCGCTGCTCCAGCTGGCGAACTGGTAGCGCCGCCCGCCGAAGTCCTGCACGGGGGGCGCCACCAGGTCGCGTTCCAGGCCCACCACGCCGGTGAAGGCGGTCGGGCCGGTGACGGGCTGGCCGTCGAGCGTGAGCGCCAGCCCGGTCGGCAGGGTGGCCAGGGTGACCTGCGCGGTCTGCGGCGCGATGTCGCGCGTGGTCTCGTGCGTCGCGCCGGCGCTGTCGGTGGCGCGCAGGTGGAAGCGGTAGAAGATGTTGGCCGAGGTTTCGCCGCGCGTGGGCACGCTCACGGAGCCGCCGGCGCCGATGGTCTCGGGCTGGAACGGGTGGCTGTGGGTGTCGTGGTGCATCTCGGCCCACCAGGTGAGCTGGGCGGGCGCGAGTGCGCCGTCTTCCGGGTCGGTGGCGCTGACGGTGACGACGAGGGTGTCGCCGGCGCGGAAGCTGCTGCCCGCTGCGGGCGAGCCGATCACCGCCAACGGTGCCTGGTTGGGTGGGAGGGGCGGAGGCGGCGCGTCACTGCCCCCACCACCGCCCCCGCCACAGGAAGCCAAGGTCAGCGCCACCAGCACGTACGCGGCGCGCAGCGCCACGCCTCTTGTTGCTCCACTCATCTTGCCTCCAGCCTGGTCACGCGTGGACCGGTGAGCGTCTGGGGCAAATCACGTGCCGCTACCTGGCCCCAGGCTGTTGCTTGTAGATGCTCTCGGCCAGTGCCAGCAGCTGCTCGCGCGGCAGGCTGCCGGCGAGGGCGTAGCCGATGCCTTCATCGACGCAATAGAACAGCCCAAGTTCCCCTTGGCGCTCGTAACGGAAGGCGAAGTCGGTGCCGTTCTCGGGCTTGCGCAGGTAGACCGTGACGCGCTGCGGCGCGCTGCCGACCGCCGCGGGCTGCGTGGCCTGGTACATGAGCTGCGCGCTGGGCCCGGCGGCATCGGGCAGCAGGCGGCCGCCGACCAGCTCGAAGCCCTGGGCGCGCAGGTCGAACAGGCGCACCTGGAAGCCCAGGCGGCGCGTGAGCCAGCGGACGAGGTGCTCCTCTTGCGCGCGGCTCTCTTCGGCCGAGGGCGCTGCCACGGCCACTTCGACCGGGTGGCGCTGCTCGGGCACGTAGACGGCGTGCGCCACCGCGGCGCGCTGCACCCAGCCGGCGGGCTTGGCCGCGGCCACCGCGACACGCTCGCTGCGCCATTGCGTCACCAGGCCCGCACCCACGGCACCGCCCAGCACGAAGACCGCCGCAGCCGCGGCGGCCATGCGCCAGTTCCGGTGCGCGGGCGGGTTGCGCCAGACGATCTCGGACAGCACCTCGGGCACCGGCTCGTCGGCCATCGGGCCCAGGCGGGCGCGCAGGGCGTCGCGGTCGGCGGCCCACAGGCGCACGCGCGCGGCCTCTTCGGGGTGGCCGGCGAGCCAGGCCTCGACCTCGGCCATCTGCGCCGGAGGCAACTCGCCGTCGAGCCAGGCGCTCAGGCGCTCGTCGGTGAAGGAGGAAGGGGTGGGGCTGTTCATGATCAGACGACACGGTGCAGGGCGTGCACCGAGGCCACGGGTTTGCCGTCGAGCAGCACGCGCAGCGCGGCGCGCGCGCGCGAGATGCGCGACATCACGGTGCCGATGGGGATGTGCAGCACCTCGGCGCACTCGGCATACGACAGGTCTTCGACCGCCACCAGCAACAGCGGTTCACGTTGCTCCGGGGTGAGGCGGTGCAGGGCGGCCAGCAGGTCCATGCGCAGGCCGACATCGGCGCCGGGGTCGCTGCGCTGCTGGTCCTGCTCGGTCTGCAGCACCTGCGGGTCGACGATCAGCAGGCGCGCGTTGCGGCGCTGCGTGTCGCGCCAGGCGTTGTGGGCGATGCTGAGCAGCCACACGACGATGTCGCGCCGCTGGTCGAACTGGTGCCAGTGCGCAAGGGCGCGCTCCAGAGTGGACTGCACGAGGTCGTCGGCGCTGGGGCCGTCCATCACCAGCGAATGGGCATAGCGGCGCACCCGCGGGATGGCGGCGAGCAGCTGCTGGCGAAAGGAAGGAGGAGCTTGCACGTCTCGTTTACGCCGCGTGGCCGGGCGCTATTCCGCCTTCCAGATCGCGGCCTCGGAAAAGCCGAGAACGCGGAAATCTTCCACACGCCGCGGCGCGTCGTCAGCGCAATAGAACTCGTCGAGCTGAGGCGGCGGCACGCGCGTGCCGGACAGCATGGCGTGCACCTGGCCACGGTGGTGGGTCTTGTGCTCGAACAGGTGGGCGAGCAGGCGGTGGTTGGCCCAGGCGTTGTTGTGGGCGGCTGCGATGAGGTGGCGGGTGATGAGCTGCATGCCGTGCCTCCTGGGCCTGCCGTTATACCGTGACGACAAGAAGTGGCGGGGGCAAGAAAATGGCCCTCCGCGGTACGGAGGGCTCCAAGTTGGCGGCGCGTGGTGCGCGCCTCGTCCGCAAAGAACGTCTTACTTCCAGTCGGCGCCCTGCAGCAGCGGGTCGTCGGGCAGGCCGAACTGCTGGCTGACCTTCTTGCCGATGCTGCCCGGGGTGGCCAGCGCCGCGCTGCCGCAGCTGCCGGTCGCCTTCTTCAGGATGGACCACAGCATCGCGCCATCGCGCGGGTTCTTGCGCGGGCTGGTGCTGGCCAGCACGGCGCCGGTGTAGCGCTCCACCGAGTAGGGCGCATTCACGGTCACGCTGTACTGGTCTTGCAGGTTGCGCGAGCCTTCGCATTGCGCGTCGGCGTTGTTGACCACCAGGTTCGCGCCCGACCAGCCTTCGGGTGAGGTTTCCAGGCCGATCGACACGATGGTCGAGGCCGGGTAGAGGCTGCGGTAGTCCTTGTAGGCGGTGACGCCGTCGTAGTGCTCGAAGCGCGCGTCGTAGCTCATCACGTTGACCATGTCGAGCATGGCGGCGGTGGCCGGGTACTTCAGCACCACGCCGCGCTCGCGGCCGGCGTTGCCGCCCCAGTACGACATGCGGCCGGCGCAGGCCGGGTCGGCCGCGGTGCCGGCGGTGCAGTCGGCCCCGGTGGACCAGCCGGCGAGCGTCAGCACGCGAGCGCCGCCCGCGCGGTCGACCGCGGCACGCAGGGCCTTGATCGAGTTGGCGTAGCGGTCCACGTCGCCGTCGACCTCGTAGTCGACATCCAGGCCGTCGAAGCCCATCTCGGTCATGAAGCTGGCCAGCGCGTTGATGATGCCGCCGCTGCCCGCCTGGCCCTGCGAGGCCAGCGCACCCCAGTTGCCGTAGGTCGCACCGCCCACCGCCAGGATGACCTTGATGTTGCGCTGGTGCAGCACGTCGATCGCGGCCTTGATGTCGCGCGGCGTGGCGTTGAAGTTCACGCCGGTGCCCGACCAGCTGTTCGCGGCCAGGCCCGCCCACGAGAAGTTGGGGTCGGCGAAGGCCACCATCACGTGCGTGTAGGTGCCGGGGATGCGCGCGAACTTGCTGGCGCGGTAGACCTCGTTGGCGCTCTTGCCGGTGGCGTCGAACCAGTTGTCGCTCCAGGTCGGGTAGTAGCCGACGTAGACGCGCTTGCCCTGGTCGGCGCGCACCGATTCAGAGACCGTCAGCGGGTCGGATGGCGCAGGGGCCGGGGAGGGGGATGGAGAAGGACTGGGCGAGGGAGAAGGCGAAGGGCTGGGGCTGGGCGAGGGCGCCGGCGACCCGGTGCAGCTGCCCACCACCGTCCACGGCTGGCCGCTGCCGGTCGGGCCGCTGCTGGTGGCGGGGTTGTTGCCCTGCGTCCACCAGTTGGCGCGGTAGTTCACGCCGTTGTAGCTGACCGTCGCGCCGCCGGTGTAGGCGGTGGAGGCCGACCAGGCCAGGTAGCAGGTGCCGCCCGGAGAGGGGCTGGGGGCTGGACTGGGGGAAGGGCTGGGCGCCGGGCTCGGCGATGGGGTGGGCGCCGGAGCCGGCGCGGTGCCGCTCAACGCGCGCCACAGCGTGGGCGTCGCCGCCGGGTTCCAGTTCGTGCCGGCCCACGCGGTGTGCGCCACGATGGCCACGTACTCGCGTCCGCCGTAGCTGACCACCGCACCCACGGCGTAGGTGGCGCCTTCGCGCCAGGCCGGGGCCGTCGTGGCCTGGGCCAGCAGCGTGTCCTGCCTCTCGGTGTCGAAAGCCAGTGCGGCCTGCGCCTGGCCCCACAAGCTGCCAATGGCGACCACCATCGCGGTCGTTCCCAACGTCGCCTTCACCTTCATCGCGTCCTCCTGTCCTGGTTGGAACCGGATCGGTTCTGCGGCGCGATTCTGTTGGGGCGGGCGAGATCGGCGCAGGCCCGGTTGCAACAAGATGCGAATACCACTTCGGCGACCTGAAACGACACCGAAATACCCATGTCACGCACGACGCCCGGCGCGCAGAGGTATCTTAATGGTACTTAAGTGGTATTTAGTCGCTGGCGGCCGAGGGCGGCCGTTGCAATCGCTTGCAAACTGCCCCGCCGAACGCACTCAGCGCTGTTCGCCGAAGCCCATGCGCTCGCCCACCCAGCGCAGCAGGTCGATCCACATCTGCCGCATCTCGGCGTCGGTGGGCGTGCGGATCGCACTCGGCAGCTCGATGGTCACCACCGGCACGCCCTTGTGCACGCCGCCGTAGTGGCCGAGCGAGCCGGGGAAGATGCCCACGCGGTCGAGGTAGAGCCGCCCCAGGCGCTGCGGCGGCACGCTGGGGCCGTCGTAGTCGAGCACGCCGTAGGGCGCGTGCACGGTCACGATGAGGTCGGGCTTCCACTGCGCGATGGTGTCGACAATGAAGCGGCTCTCGGGCTCGGAGAGCGCCGCCGGGCCGGGCCAGCGGCGCGGGTCTTTCTTGGTGCGCTTCTCCCAATACACCGGCGCGTCCTTCTCCCAGCCGGGCGTGGGGAAGTTGCGGTTGAGGTCGACGCCCCGTGCGTTCACGCGCGTTGGCCGGGGCAGCAGCAGGCCGTCGGGGTTGATGGCGGGCAGGAAGCGCCAGTCCATGCCGGCGGCGGTGTCCTGCGCCTGGGCGATCCAGTGGAAGACGAGCGCGGTCGACGACAGCTCGTCGCCGTGGATGCCGCCGATCACCAGCACGCGCCGGTTCGGCTTGGCCGGCTTGGGCGGCAGCACCGAGACATCCTGCGCCACGGGAGCGAGCACGTCGCGCTGGTACAGCGGCACGCCTCTCACCGAGCTGGGGCCCGGCGCCACCAGCGCGGCCTGCTCGCACAACGCGCGGCTGAGGTTGGGCAGTCGTCGCGAGAGCTCTGCGCAGTGGCCGGGAGGTGCTGCGCCCCAAGCCGAACCGAGCCCTGAGCAGGCCGCTCCCACGAGCGCCAGGCAGCGCACAGCGTGAATAAGTCTCATGCGGCAAAGTGTAGTGGTCGCTCGCATGCAGGCTCTCGCCAAACCCCCTAGATGGGAGTTGGCCCTGCTGGCGAGTACCCATCACAATGCGCCCCATGAATGCGTTGCTGCGCCCGGTGGCCCCTGCCTTCTCCGCCCAGGAGTTCCGCGCAGCGCTGGGCAGCTTCGCCACCGGCGTGACGGTGGTCACCGCGCTCGACGCCGCCGGCCGCCCGGTGGGCCTCACCGCCAACTCGTTCAACTCGGTCTCGCTCTCGCCACCCCTGGTGCTGTGGAGCCTGTCCAAGCGCGCCGGCTCCATGCCGGCCTTCACCGCCGGCTCGCACTACGCGATCAACATCCTCTCGGCCGAGCAGCGCCTGCTGGCCGAGCGCTTCGCCTCCAAGGACATCGACCGCTTCGCCGGCGTCAACTTCCGCCGCGGTGCCGGCGGCGCGCCGGTGCTCGAAGGCAGCGCCGCGGTGTTCGAGTGCTTCAACCGCAGCCAGTACGAAGAGGGCGACCACGTCATCTTCGTGGGCGAGGTCGAGCGCTGCGAGAAGCGCGAGGGCGCGCTACCGCTGATTTATCACGGCGGGCGCTACTTCACCGAACTGCCACTCTGAGCAGGGGCGGCACCCGCCGCCTTGCGCAGGCCCTGACGCGCTCGCTATATTGGCCCTCTCCCGACGGCCCCTGCGGCCGCGTTCTTCGGCTCACCACTGAGAAGGAGCTGCCATGTCACTGCGCATCAACGACACCGCCCCCGACTTCAGCGCCCAGACCACCCAGGGCCCGATCCGCTTCCATGACTGGATCGGCGACAGCTGGGCCATCCTGTTCTCGCACCCGAAAGACTTCACGCCCGTGTGCACCACCGAGCTGGGCTACATGGCCGGCATCGAGAAGCACTTCGCCGAGCGCAACTGCAAGCTGATCGGCCTCTCGGTCGACCCGGTGGAGAACCACGCCAAGTGGGCCGCCGACATCCAGGAAACGCAGGGCCACGCCGTCAAGTACCCGATGATCGGCGACACGGATCTGGCCGTCGCCAAGCTCTACAACATGCTGCCCGCTGAAGAGCCCGGCACCTCGGAGGGCCGCACCGCCGCCACCAACGCCACCGTGCGCTCGGTCTTCGTCATCGGCCCCGACAAGAAGATCAAGCTCATGATGACCTACCCCATGACCACGGGCCGCAACTTCGACGAGATCCTGCGCGTGCTCGACTCCATGCAGCTGACCGCCAAGCACAAGGTGGCCACGCCCGTGAACTGGAAGCCGGGCGAAGACGTGATCATTGCCGGCTCGGTCTCCGACGACGACGCCAAGAAGCTCTTCCCCAATGGCTGGAAGGCGCCCAAGCCCTACCTGCGCATCGTCAAGCAGCCGGGCTGAGCGGCATGCTCTTCGAACAGATCGCGACGGGCGGCTGCCAGTCCTACCTGGTGGGCTGCCCGCAGACCTGCGTGGCCGCGCTGATCGACCCCGAGAACAGCCAGCTCGACCGCTACCAGGCACTCGCCGCCCAGCACGGCCTGCGCATCCGCTACGCGATCGACACCCACACCCACGCCGACCACTTCTCGGCCACGCGCCGGCTCGCGCAGCAGCTGGGCGCCAAGACCGTGATGCACCGGCGCAGCCCCTACCCCGGCGTGGACCTGCGGGTGGACGACGGCGAGCTCATCGCCATCGGCCAGCTGCGCCTGCGCGTGCTCTACACGCCCGGCCACACGGCCGACTCGATGTGCCTGGTGGCGCCGGACCGCGTGTTCACTGGCGACACGCTGTTGATTGGCGGCACCGGCCGCACCGACCTGCCGTCAGGTGACCCGGAGGCGCTGTACGACAGCCTGTTCAACCGGCTGCTCAAGCTCGACCCGGCGCTGCTCGTCTACCCCGCGCACGACTACAAGGGCCGCGGACATTCCACGCTCGCCGCCGAGATCGCCGGCAACCCGCGCCTGCAGAAGCGCGAGCGCGAGGCCTTCGTGGCGATGATGCGCGAGCTCAACCTCGGCATGCCCACCCACCTGACCGAAGCGCTGCGCACCAACATGAGCGGCGGGCGCACGGTGGCCGAGATGCTGTCCGAGGCCGCGGCCTCGGTGTCCTTCATGTCGCTCGAGGAGCTGCGCCGCCTGGTCGCCGATGGCACGTCGAGCGACCTGGTGATCCTCGACGTGCGCGAACGCGACGCCTACGACGCCGGCCACGTGCCGGGTGCGCGGCTGTTGCCGCGCGGCCAGCTGGAGCTGCGCGTCAACGACGAACTGCCGGACCCGACGAAACGCGTGCTCACGGTCTGCGAGTTCGGCCGCATCTCCACGCTGGCCGCCGCCACGCTGCACGAGATGGGCTTCCAGCGCGCCATCGCGCTGGATGGCGGCATGAAGGCCTGGCGCGAAGCGGGCTACCCGGTGGAACGGGCCTGACTCGCAACTCGTTCGTCCCGCTCTGGGTGTCCGAACGCATCCGACCTGCGCCGTCGCTGGCACCGCCACACGCCTCGCCATCGCTCACCTTCATCCTCAAGGTTGCTGACGATTCGCAAGCCCATCGGGTCTAAGGTCGGCCGGGCTGGCGCTCGCTGCCGCCTTTGCCGCACGCCTGGACCCGATCGGAGACTCGCATGAAGACGGTATTTGTTCTTGGTGCCGGTGCCTCTCGCGCCGCCGGCGGCCCCCTCATGTACGACTTCATTGATCTGGCGGCAAGGGTGTTGCGCAGAGGCGAAGCGGGTTGGGCTCAAGAGCACTTCGAGGTCAGCCTCGAAGCCCGGCGAAAGCTGCAGCATGCCTACGTCAAGTCCACGATCGACCTGGACAACATCGAGAACCTCTTTGCCACCTACGGGATGGCCAGCTTGATCGGGCGCTTGTCCAACCTGGATACGCAGCTGGTCAAGGGGCTGCCAACCAGCTTGCGCTACCTGATCATGCGCACGCTGGAGCAATCCATCCTGTATCCGCTGACCGGCCGAGATCACACGGTCGTCGCGCCCTACCCCTACGCGGCCTTTGCAGAGCTGCTTCTGGAGATGCAGTCGCTGAGGGAGTTCGCACCCTTGGCGATCATCAACTTCAACTATGACCTGTGCCTGGACTACGCCCTGGCACTCAAAGGCGTTCCCGTGAACTACGGACTGGGCGGCGCTGCCAAGCATGCACCGCGCGGCGTACCGCACTACAAGGTGCATGGCTCCCTGAATTGGTTTCGCGACGGGGCCACATCGCTCATCGAGGCAGCGCCGCTGAAGCCCATGCTGGCCAAGACCTATTGGGATCGTCTCGGGCTGGACAGGGAGGCGGAGCGCCCCATCGACACGATGGAGCTGCTCTTTGGATCAGAGAAGTGGGGCGAGTCGCTTCACCCCGAGCCCATCATCGTCCCGCCCACCTGGAACAAAGGGTGGTACCAGGAACAGCTGCGAACGGTCTGGACTCGT
This sequence comes from Rhizobacter sp., assembly GCF_035702065.1. Classification (GTDB taxonomy): domain Bacteria; phylum Pseudomonadota; class Gammaproteobacteria; order Burkholderiales; family Burkholderiaceae_C; genus Rhizobacter. The sequence goes on along the minus strand of NZ_DASSRA010000010.1, from coordinate 1,927 downwards.
GCGAGCGAGGCGTTGTCGTCCGCGGAGAACATCTTTGTCATCGGCTACTCGCTGCCGCCGTCAGACCAGTTCTTCAGGGCGTTCTGGTCATTGAGCACCATCTCTGACAGCGTCATAGAGCGGTTCTGGCTGTTTGATCCCTCAGGAAAGAGCGACATCGTCGACCGCTTCTCGTCGATGCTGGGGCCCGCCATCATGGATCGGGGCAAGTTTCGCTACGAAGCGCTGAAGTTCACCGGCGCGATCAAGTTCATTGCGAACTACCTGGGGTTCAAGGAAGAGGTCGAGTTGATGGATCGCTAGGTGCGGCGTCCACCGCGCCAACTGGAGGCAACATGACTGACACAGCGCAAGCGCAACCCGGTGCGATCGGTGAAGCGGAAAGCCTTGCCCGGGCCAAGCTGGGGCGATGGGTCACCTACTTCGCGCTCGCGGCCATCTCCCTGCTGGCCTTGACCGCGATCCTCGTCTCCCTGCCTGGCGGAGCCGAGTCCAAGGAACGGTATGCCCACGCGAAGGACATCCTGACCATCGTTCTCCCCGTGATGGGCACATGGGTCGGCACCGTACTGGCCTTCTACTTCTCGCGAGAGAACTTCGTGGCAGCGGCAACCCAGACGGCCAATCTGGTCCGGCAACTCACTCCAGACCAACAGCTTCAAGGCATCTCAGTCACTGCAGCCATGCTCGACATGTCCAACCCTGCGGTCAAGAAGCTGACCCTCGCGGACTTGTCGCACGCCTCCACCATGAAGCTGAAGGCCGACGTGGTGGATGCGCTTCTGGAGAAGGATGGGCGCAATCGCCTGCCGATTCTCGACAAGGACGGCAAGGTTCTCTTCGTCCTCCACCGCAGCTTCATCGACAAGTTCCTGGTGAGCCGCGCAGAGCTGGGTGGCACGGCGCTGGCCGATGCCACGCTGGAGGATCTACTGAACGACCCCACGCTGAAACTGATCTTCCAGTCGTTTGTGGTCGTCGGCAGGTCAGCGCGCCTGCTCGCCGTCAAGCAGGCGATGGACGGCAACCCCAACTGCTCGGACGCCTTCGTGACACAAGACGGCACGCGTGCATCGACCTGCGTGGGCTGGATCACCAACGTCATGGTGCGAGAGCACTCGCTTCCTGTCGCAGGGCAAGACGGGTAGCTGCCCGTCAAGCCGCCTGCGGCAAGGGCGGCGCCAGCTTGCCCAGGTAGTGCCGCACGCGCGCGTCGCGCGCCAGCTGGTCGAGCGAGCCCGCCTGCAGGATGCGGCTCACGCGCTGCTCGTCCTTGTGCACGAAGAGATAGCGATCGCACACCTCGTTGAAGATGTCCAGGTGCACCGGCTCGTTGGGGTGCAGGCACAGGAACACCAGCCGCCCCGCGCCGCGCAGGCGGCGGAAGAAGTCGAGCATGAAGCCGATGTAGCCGTCCTGCGTGTTGAACTGCGGCTCGTCGAACAGGTGCACCAGCGCGCGGTCGGTGGCGGCGTGCTCGAGCATGAAGGAGGGCAGGGTGCGCGTGAACGAGCGCACCTGGTAGCTCTGGTGGTAGTGCAACGCCAGGCGGTCGCGCTCGCGGTAGCGCACCTTGTGGATGTCCTGCCCGGCCACCAGCACGCGGCCCTCGCTGGGCAGGTTGCTGCCGGTGATGAGCTCGAACATCGTGGTCTTGCCGGCGCCGTTGGCGCCCATCACGCCGACGATGGCGGGGCCGTCGATGTGGAAGTCGGCCTCCAGGCAGAAGGTGGTTTGGCGTTGCGGCCAGCCGCGCTGGTAGCGCTTGACGAGGCCTTCGACTTGCAGGAGAGGTTGGGTGGTCATGGCGTCAGATGCCGAGCAGGCGGCGTTGCATGTCAGGGTCTTGGCGGAGTGCTTCGGCCGGGCCTTCGTGCACCACGCCCCCCTGGCGCATCACGACCACGCGGTCGGCCACGCCCAGCGC
>NZ_DASSRA010000009.1:0-8674 GCF_035702065.1 Rhizobacter sp. | reverse complement strand
GGAACGCGCCGGCCTCGATGGCTTCCCAGAGATCGCGACGATGAAAGTCGGGGTCCGCGCCCGAGATCTTCACGGCCTCGTCCCAATCGAGCGAGTGCGTGCCGAGGAGCGGCGCCCAGTGGAACTTCACGAACACCGATTCGCCCTCGGCGTTGACCATGCGGTAGGTGTGCACGCCGAAGCCCTGCATCGTGGCGTATGAGCGGGGGATGGCGCGGTCGCTCATCACCCACATCAGCATGTGGGTCGACTCGGGCATGAGCGACACGAAGTCCCAGAAGGTGTCGTGGGCGCTCGCGGCCTGCGGCATCTGGTGATGCGGTTCGGGCTTCACGGCGTGGACCAGGTCGGGGAACTTCATCGCGTCCTGGATGAAGAACACCGGCATGTTGTTGCCCACGAGATCCCAGTTGCCCTCGTCGGTGTAGAACTTGACCGCGAAGCCGCGCACGTCGCGGGCGGTGTCCTTGCTGCCGCGCTCGCCTGCCACGGTGGAAAAGCGCACGAACACCGGCGTCAGCTTGCCGCTTTCCTGGAACGGCGCGGCGCGTGTCAAGCGAGGCAAAGCCTCGTAGCACTCGAAGAAGCCGTGCGCCGCCGAGCCGCGCGCATGCACGATGCGTTCGGGGATGCGCTCGTGATCGAAGTGCGTGATCTTCTCGCGCAGGATGAAGTCTTCCAGCAGCACCGGCCCGCGCGGGCCGGCCTTCAGCGAGTTCTGGTTGTCGGCGATCCGCACGCCCTGGTTGGTGGTCAACGCCTGGCCGGACGAGTCGACGCGCACCCGATCCAGCGGGCCTATGGTGGCGTTGTGCCCCTCACCGGCGAGCGTGCCGACCTTGGCCGACCCGTGGGCTTCCGAGAGGGTGCTGCCGGTGGGCAGCCGCGAGGCCGGCGTTGCGGTCGCACCGGGTTCTGGCGCCACGCCGTGCGCGTAGCCGTGTTCACCGGCCTTGTTCGGGTTGTACGGCATCGCGCCGGCCAGCGCTTCGGTGTGCTCGGCCTTCAGCGCGGCAGCGTCGCCGTCGGGTGCGGGTGACGAGCGGGCCGGGCCGCTGTCGGTATTGCGTGCAGCAGCCTTGGGCGCGCTCTTCGCGGGTGGAGTTCTCTTTGCCATGTCGTCCCCTGGTAGTGGTCGCTATCAGGGGCACACCGCGTGCCAAAGACAGATCGCGCCCTCAGGCCGACTGGCGCAGCATCTTGGCCGCCGCCACCATGTTGCGCAGTGCGGGAATCACCTCGCCCCACTGGCGGGTCTTCAGCCCGCAGTCGGGGTTGACCCACAGCCGCTCGGCCGGCACGCGTTCGGCGGCTTTCTTCATCAGCTGCACGATGTGCTCCTGCGTCGGGATGTTGGGCGAGTGGATGTCGTACACGCCCGGGCCGATCTCGTTGGGGTACTTGAAGTGCTCGAAGGCGTCGAGCAGCTCCATGTCGGAGCGCGAGGTCTCGATGGTGATCACGTCGGCGTCCATGTCGGCGATCGACTGGATGATGTCGTTGAACTCCGAGTAGCACATGTGGGTGTGGATCTGCGTCTCGTCGGCCACGCCGTTGGCGGTGATGCGGAAGGACTCGACCGCCCAGTCGAGGTAGCTCTTCCACTCCGACTTGCGCAGCGGCAGCCCTTCGCGCAGGGCGGCCTCGTCGATCTGGATCACGCGCACGCCGGCCTGTTCCAGGTCGAGCACCTCCTGGCGGATGGCCAGGGCGAGCTGGTAGCACGAAGCCGAGCGCGGCTGGTCGTCGCGCACGAACGACCAGTTGAGGATGGTCACCGGTCCGGTCAGCATGCCTTTCATCGGGCGCTGGGTGAGCGACTGGGCGTAGCGGGTCCATTCGACCGTCATCGCCTTCGGGCGGCTGATGTCGCCAAAGAGGATGGGCGGCTTCACGCAGCGCGAGCCGTAGCTCTGCACCCAGCCGTACTGGCTGAAGGCGTAGCCGTCGAGCTGCTCGCCGAAGTACTCGACCATGTCGTTGCGCTCGGCTTCGCCGTGCACCAGCACGTCCAGGCCCAGGGCCTCCTGCTCGCGCACGCTGCGCTCGATCTCGGCGCGCATGGCGGCCTGGTAGCCGGCCTCGTCGAGCCGGCCGGCCTTGTACTCGCTGCGGGCGTGGCGGATCTCGGCCGTTTGCGGGAATGAGCCGATGGTGGTGGTGGGGTAGGCGGGCAGGCGGAGCAGGGCGGACTGCTTTGCGGCTCGTTCAACATACGGGCTCGTGCGCTGGCCGAGCGAGGCGGCCAGCCTGGCCACGGCGGCTTGCACGACCGGGTTGTGCACGCGCGGCGAGCTGCGGCGGGCTTCGACGGCGGCGCGGTTGGCGTCGAGCTCTGGCTTGACGGAGACGCGGCCGTTCTTCAAGGCGCGGGCCAGCACGTCGAGTTCATCGAGCTTCTGCAGCGCGTAGGCCAGCCACGACTTCACGTCGGCATCGAGCTTCTGCTCGCTGTTCAGGTCGACCGGCACGTGCAGCAGCGAGCACGAGGGCGCGATCCACAGGCGGTCGCCGAGGCGCTCCTTCAAGGGCTGCAGCCAGTCGAGCGTGGCGTTGAGGTCGGTCTTCCAGATGTTGCGGCCGTTGATCACGCCGAGCGACAGCACCTTCAGCGGCGACAGCAGGTTGAGCAGCGGCGCGATGTCGTCACGCCCGTTGATGGCGTCCAGGTGCAGGCCGGCCACCGGCAGGTTGGCGACGAGGTAGCGGTTCTCCTGCAGCTGGCCGAAGTAGGTGGCCAGCAGCAGCTTCACGCGGCAGCTCTTCAGGTGGTGGTAGGCGGTGTTGAAGGCGTGCTGCCAGTCGGTGCCGAGCTCGGTGACGAGGATGGGCTCGTCGATCTGCACCCACTCCACGCCGTGGGCCGCCAGGGTGTCCAGCAGCTGGCAGTAGACCGGCACCAGGCGGTCGAGCAGGGCGAGTTTGTCGGAGTCGTCCTTGGCCTTGCCCAGCGCGAGGTAGGTCACGGGGCCGACGATCACCGGCTTGGCGGCGATGCCCAGCTCGCGCGCTTCGGCCAGCTGCTCGACCAGGCGGGTGGCATCGAGCTTGAACTGCGTCGCCGCGCTGAACTCGGGGACGATGTAGTGGTCGTTGGTGTCGAACCACTTGGTCATCTCGCCGGCGGCCACGCCGCCGCAGCAGGCGCCGTGGTCGTCGGTGCCCTTGGCGGAACGACCGCGAGCCACGCGGAAGTAGTTGTCGAGTGCGTCGCCGTGGAAGCCCCTCACGCGCTCGGGCAGGTTGCCCAGCGTGAAGCTCATGTCAAGCATCTGGTCGTAGAAGGCGAAGTCGCCGACGGGCACGAAGTCGAGCTTCGCCTGGTTCTTCCAGTGGCGGCGGCGCAGCTGTGCGCCCATTGCCTTGAGTTCGTCGCGAGTGGATTCCCCTTTCCAGTACGACTCCAGGGCGAACTTGAGTTCGCGCTTGGCGCCGATGCGGGGGAAGCCGAGGTTGTGGGTGGTCGTCATGTGCTGCCTTGTCAAGAGATGCCGCGAGGGTAGGCAGGGTGACCCATGAAGTAAAATGGTATTCCTTCAACATTCAATGAACGGCTCTCATACATGCTGGAGCGCAGCCACCTGGCCATCGTGCAAGAAGTCGACAAGCAAGGCTCCCTCACGGCGGCGGCCAGCGTGCTGTGTCTGACCCAGTCGGCCCTCAGCCACTCGATGAAGAAGCTGGAGCAGCAGCTCGGCACCGACATCTGGCTGCGCGAAGGCCGCAGCCTGCGCCTCACGCAGGCCGGCGAGTACCTGCTGGCCGTGGCCAACCGGGTGCTGCCGCAGCTCGACCTGGCCGAGACACGGTTGCGCCAGTTCGCGCAGGGCGAGCGCGGCACCTTGCGCATCGGCATGGAGTGCCACCCCTGCTACCAGTGGCTGCTCAAGGTGGTGTCGCCGTACCTGGCGTCGTGGCCCGATGTCGACGTGGACGTGAAACAGAAGTTCCAGTTCGGCGGCATCGGCGCCTTGTTCGGCTACGAGATCGACATGCTGGTCACGCCCGACCCGCTCTACAAGCCCGGTCTGCATTTCGAGCCGGTGTTCGACTACGAGCAGGTGCTGGTGGTGGCGCGCAAGCACCCCTTGGCCACGGCGTCATACGTGAAGCCGCGCGACCTGACGGACGAGGTGCTGATCACCTACCCGGTGGCCATCGACCGGCTCGACGTGTACACCCAGTTCCTCACGCCGGCCGGCGTGTCGCCCAAGCGGCACAAGACCATCGAGACGACGGACATCATGCTGCAGACGGTGTCCAGCGGCCGCGGTGTCGCCGCCTTGCCGCGCTGGCTGGTGCAGGAGTACGCCCGCAAGATGAACGTGGTGGCGGTGAAGCTCGGCCCCCGCGGCATCGCCAAGCAGATCTTCCTGGGCATCCGCGAAGCCGATGGCGAGGTTGATTACGTCAAGGCCTTTGTGGAGCTGGCTCGCGCGTCTGCGAACCTGACTGACAAGCGATAGGCCGTTTGGCGGCCGCTTGCGATCGGTCAACGCCAGCCGCACCTCCCTGTCTCTAGAGTCGCTGCCGTTGCCCGCCGAGGTGTGGGCGCTTTGACGACGAACGGAGAACACGTGGCCCAGCCCACCGCGCCCGAACTGGTCTGCCCCGCCGGATCGCTGCGCGCTTTGCAAGCAGCGGTCGATGCGGGCGCCGATGCGGTCTACATCGGCCTGAAAGACGCCACCAACGCCCGCAACTTCGCCGGGCTCAACTTCGACGATGCCCAGGTGCGCACCGGCGTGGCCTACGCCCACGCGCGCGGCGCGAAGGTGCTGATGGCCTTGAACACCTTTGCCCGCGCGAGCGACCCCACGCCCTGGTGGCGTGCCGTCGACCGCGCGGCAGCGCTCGGTGCCGACGCCTTGATCGTGGCCGACACCGCCGTGATGGCCTATTGCCGCGACCACCACCCGCAGATGCGCCTGCACCTGTCGGTGCAGGCCTCGGCCACCAGCCATGCGGCCATCGAGTTCTACCGGCAGCGCTACGGCATCCAGCGCGCCGTGCTGCCGCGCGTGCTCACGATGCAGCAGGTGGGCCAGCTCATCCAGCACACCGGGGTCGACATCGAGGTGTTCGGCTTCGGCAGCCTGTGCGTGATGGTGGAGGGGCGATGCGCGCTCTCGTCCTACGCCACCGGCCAGTCGCCCAACAACGCCGGGGTGTGCTCGCCACCCGGAGCGGTGCGCTGGGAGAGCGACGACGACGGCGTGCAGGCACGCTTGAACGGCGTGCTGATCGACCACTACGCGCCGGACGAACCGCGCGGCTACCCCACGCTGTGCAAGGGCCGCTTCTCGGTGGACGGCGAGCGCGACTACGCGCTGGAAGAACCCACCAGCCTGAACACGCTGGCCTTGTTGCCGGAGCTCATCGCGCTGGGTGTGAAGGCCATCAAGATCGAAGGCCGCCAGCGCAGCACGGCCTACGTGCAGCAGGTCACGCGGGTGTGGCGCAGCGCCATCGACGCGGCCTGCCACCCACAGGCGCGCTACTCCGTGCAGCCCGACTGGGCGGCCACGCTGGCCCACCACGCCGAAGGCCTGCAGCACACGCTCGGGGCCTACAACCGGCCCTGGCGCTGACACCCATGACACAAGACGATGAACAACGACCCGCTCCCCATCCAGCTGACCGTGGGCCCGGTGCTGTACCACTGGCCGCGCAACACCCTCATGCAGTTCTATGCCGACATCGCCGACAGCCCGGCCCACACCGTGGTGCTGGGCGAGGCGGTGTGCGCACGCCGGCGCGAACTGCGGCTCGACGACTGGCTCGCGCTCGGGCGCGAGCTGAGCGCGGCCGGCAAGGAGGTGGTGCTGGTGTCGCAGACGCTGGTGGAGACCGATGCGGACCTGCGGCTGATCGAGCGCCAGGCGGGGCAGGCTGCGTTTGCTGTGGAGGCAGGTGACGCCTCGGCCCTGGCCTTGTGTGCCGGTCGCGTGCCGCTGGTGCTGGGCCCGCATCTCAACATCTACAGCCGCGAGGCCCTGCTCGAACACGCCGACCTGGGCGCCGCGCGCTGGGTGGCGCCAGTGGAGCTGAGCCTGGACGCGCTCGGGCGCATCAACCCACCGCACGACCGGGTGCACACCACGCAGGGCGCCCCCATCGCCACCGAGGCCTGGGGCTTCGGCCGGCTGCCGCTCGCGTTCTCGGCGCGCTGCTTCACAGCCCGGCACCACCGGCTGCACAAGGATTCCTGCGGCTTCCGCTGCGTGGAAGATGCCGATGGCCTGCTGCTGTCCACCACCGAGTCGGAGCCCTTCCTGGTGCTCAACGGCACGCAGACCCAATCGGCCGGTGTGCAAAGCCTGCTGGGCGAGGGGGATGCGCTGCGGGCGGCGGGCGTCTCGCGTCTGCGCCTGTCACCGTGCGCCTTCGGCTTCGACAAGGTGCTGAATGACTTCGACGCGGTGATGAATGGCGACGCACCTGCCGGCACGCGCGCGGCCGCCTGGCCCGGCCTGGGCGTGCCCGGGCCGCTGGTCAACGGCTATGCCCACCAGCGCGCCGGCATGAACTGGGTGACGCCATGATGGGCTTGCCTCAATGGGTTCGGCCCGTTCACGAGAAGCTGGTGCGGGGCGTGGAGCGCCTGCCCGTGGCGCCCCCGTCGCTGCTGCTGGCTCGCCTGCTCGACCGCCTGTTGCTGCCGCGCTTGCCCGTGGATGCACGCGATGCGCTCGCCGGGCATTGCGTGGAGTTGCGCGTCACCGACATGGGCGTGCGCATGCGCCTGCGGCTCGACCGCGCGGGCTTTGCGCCTGCACCGCATGGCGCCGAGCCGGCCTTGCGCATCGCCGCGCCGGGGCGCAGCTTCCTGCGCCTGATGCGCGGCGTGGATGACCCCGACCGCCTGTTCTTCGAGCGGGCACTGGTGATGGAAGGCGACACCGAACTGGGCCTGGTGCTGAAGAACACGCTGGACGCGATCGGCCCGCTCTGGCCGCGGCGCGAACGCTGAGCCGCCGTCAGCCTCTTTACAAGCCGCGCCGCCTGGCATGAGACTCGGACCCTGCACAACCAGCCGCAGGGAGCCAGATGCGCCAACCCAAGATCGTGATCGTCGGAGCCGGCCTGGTCGGCGGCTCTGCGGCCCTGTTTGCGTCGGTGGCCATACCGAGCGCACAGATCGTCATTGTCGACATCGAGCGCGTGCGGGCCGAAGCGCAGGCCCTGGACCTGGCCCACGCCACCGCCTTCTGGGGCCACGAGCGCGTGCGGGCGGGCGAGTTCAGCGACGCGCAGGGTGCCGACGTGATCGTCATCACCGCCGGCGTGGGCGTGAGGCCGGGGCAGACGCGGCTGGATCTCGTGCGCACCAACGCAGGCATTCTCGAAGACATCCTCGACCGCGTGTCGCCCCTCGCGCCCGAGGGGATCTACGTCATCGCCAGCAACCCCTGTGACGCGCTGGCCGCCGTGGCGCGCAGCCGGCTCGGTTGTGTGCGCGAACAGGTGATCAGCACCGGCACCTCGCTCGACACGGCCCGGCTGCGCGCTCTGCTCTCCGAGCGGCTGGGCGTGGTCGGCCCCGCAATCGAGGCCTATGTGCTCGGCGAGCATGGCGAATCGGCGCTCATCCACTGGTCGGGCGCCTCGGTGGCCGGCATGCCGCTGGAACTGTTTCTCCAGCGCGCCGGCAAGGAGCTGGGCGAGGCCAGCCGCAGCCTGGTGCTGCGCTCGGTGCACGAGGCGGCCAAGCTCATCAAGGAAGGCAAGGGCGCCACGCACTACGGCATTGCCAGCGGCATCGCGCGCATCTGCCAGGCCATCGTGCACAACAGCAACCTGATCCTGTCGGTGGGCACGGTGCACGAAGAGATCGAAGGCGTGCCCGAGGTCTGCGTCTCGCTGCCCATGCTCGTCAACGGCAGCGGCGCGCATCTGGTGGCCTACCCGGAACTGGATGCTTCGGAGCGCGAGGCCCTGCGCCGCAGCGCGCAGACCGTGAAGGAAGCGACGGACAGCATTGCGATGTCCTGATCCCCATACACATTCAACAGGCTCGACCATGGCGATTCCCCACGCAACCCCCGGCCAACCCATCGACGTGCAGCCCCTGGGGCCGCGCCTGCAAAGCGAGAAGACCCGCGCGCTGTTCAAGTCGGAGCAGCTGGAGGTGATGCAGCTGGTGCTGTTGGCCGGCAGGTCATTGCCACCGCACAAGGTGCCCGGCGAGATCACCGTGCAGTGCATCGAAGGCGAGATCGACGTCACGGCAAACGGCCAGAGCCATGTGCTGCGGGCCGGGCAGATGCTCTACCTGGCCCGAGGCGTGGTGCATGGCGTCACCGCCCTCCAGGACGCGTCGGCCCTGGTGACGGTCGTGCTGTCTTCTTGAAGGTGGCTCAGGCGGTGTGAAACACCCGCACCGAATCGGCCACGATGTCGGCGCGCTGGCGCAGGCTGGCGGCCGAGGCCGAGAGTTGCTCCACCATGGTGGCGTTGTGCTGGGTGATGCCGTCCAGGTGCGAGACCGCGTCGTTCACCTGCGAGATGCCGGTCAGCTGCTCGCTGGCGCCGTGCGAGATCTCCTGCATCAGCCGCGCCACGCGCGTCACGCTTTCCGCGGTGTGGCGGATGGTCGAGGCGGCCGCATCGGCTTCTTTCACCCCCGACTCGATGTGGCCTTGGGCCGAGTGCACCAGGCCGCGGATCTCAC
>NZ_DASSRA010000008.1:0-6523 GCF_035702065.1 Rhizobacter sp. | reverse complement strand
GCCGTGGTTCTGGTCTGAGCAGGGCGCCATGCGCCTGCAGATGGCCGGCCTCGCGCCGGCCAACGGCACGCGCCACCGCCGACCCGGCGCCAACGCGGCCAGCTTCTCGGTGCTGCACTACGTGGGCGACAGGCTGGTGTGCGTGGAGAGCGTCAACGCCCCGCTCGACCACATGGCCGCGCGCAAGCTGCTCGAAACCGGCACCAGCCCGGCGCCCGCCGTGGCCTGCGACCCGGCGGTGCCCTTGAAGAGCCTGATCCCGGCGTAAGAAAGCCGGGTCCGGCGCGACTCTCTCCTGCGTCCTGTCAGCGGCTGGCAGGTACTTGCCAGCGGTGAACCCAGCGGTGATCATGTGTCGCCGCAGGCATGTGGCTTGCCGGGTTCCGCTGTTGCCCCGACCAGGAGACACCATGACCGATGCGGCGCGCGAAATCACCGAGGGACTGAGCCGAACGCCGGCCACGCTCTCGCCAAAGTACTTCTACGACGCGCGGGGTTCGCAGATCTTCGAGCAGATCACACGCCTGCCCGAGTACTACCCCACGCGCACCGAGCACCACATCATGCGGCTGCATGGCGGCGACATTGCGCGCCGCGTCGGTCCCGGCCGCACGGTGGTCGAGCTGGGTGCGGGCAACTGCGAGAAGGCGCGCAGCCTGTGCCAGGCGATCGCGGCCACGCGCTTCGTGGCGGTCGACATTTCCGAAGAGTTCCTGCACCAGTCTGTGAAGCGGCTGCGCACGGAGATGCCGTCGCTGCAGGTGAGCGCCTTTGCCGCCGACCTCACCCGCGAGATCGAGTTGCCCGCCGACGTGCCCCGCGCCCACCGGCTCGTCTACTACCCCGGCTCGTCGATCGGCAATTTCGACCGGCCCGAAGCGCGCGGCCTGCTCGTGCGCATGCGGCACATGCTCGACGACGACGGCGCACTGCTGATCGGCGTCGACCTGCGCAAGGACGTGGCCGTGCTCGAAGCCGCCTACGACGACGCAGCCGGCGTGACGGCCGCCTTCAACCTCAACGCGCTCGCGCACGTCAACCATCTGATCGGCAGCGACTTCGACCTCGCGCAATGGAAGCACGTGGCCTTCTTCAACCGCGAGGCCTCGCGCATCGAGATGCACCTGGAAGCGCTGGCCGACCTGCGCGTGCACTGGCCCGGGGGCGGCCGCAGCTTTGCGCGCGGCGATCGCATCCACACCGAGAACAGCTACAAGTACGACATCGAAGGCTTCGCCCGCCTGCTCGACGAAGCGGGGTTCCGGCGCACCGTGGCCTGGACCGACCCACAGCGCTGGTTTGCCGTGGTACTGGCCTGCCCATGACGACGCTCACCCTGACCGAACTCGCCACGCACTACCGCCAGGTGCGCGCGCGCACGCTGGAGCTGGCCGCGCCGCTCTCGCCCGAAGACGCGGGGGCGCAGTCCATGCCCGATGCCAGCCCGGCCAAGTGGCACCTCGCGCACAGCACCTGGTTCTTCGAGACCTTCGTGCTCGAACGCTTCGAGCCCGGCTTCAGGCCCTTCGATCCGGCGTTCCGAGTGCTCTTCAACTCCTACTACAACGCGGTGGGCGACAAGCACCCGCGGCCGCAGCGCGGCCTGCTCACGCGGCCCTCCCTCGATGCGGTGAAGGCCTACCGCGCCGAGGTCGACCGCCGCGTGCTGCGTCTGCTCGACGGGGACGAGCCGGCGGCGCTGTCATTGGTCGAGCTCGGCCTGCACCACGAGCAGCAGCACCAGGAGCTGCTGCTGACTGACGTGCTGCACCTGTTCTCGTGCAACCCACTGCTGCCTGCGTACAGCGAGGCGCTCGCCCCGCCGCTGGCGGCACCGCAGCCCATGGAGTGGCTGGTGTTCGCCGAGGGGCTGATCGAGATCGGCCATGCGGGCGAGGGCTTCGCGTTCGACAACGAAGGGCCGCGCCACATCACCTTCGTGCCGGCCTTCGCGCTCGCCTCGCGGCTGGTGAGCCAGGGCGAGTACGCCGGCTTCATCGACGCGGGCGGCTACCGCGACCCGGCGCTGTGGCTCTCCGAAGGCTGGGACTGGCTGAAGGCGCAAGGCCGCGAGCACCCGCTGTACTGGCGGCGCGGCGAGCGGGGCTGGCACACGTTCACGCTGCATGGCCTGCAGCCGCTCGACGTGCATGCGCCGGTGCAGCAGGTGTCGTACTACGAGGCCGATGCCTATGCGCGCTGGGCCGGGATGCGGCTACCCACCGAGGCGGAGTGGGAGGCGGCGGCGCAGCAGCGGCGAGACGAGTTGCTGCAGCTCGACGATGCCTGCTGGCAGTGGACGGCGAGCGCCTACCTGCCTTACCCCGGGTTCCGTGTGAGCGAGGGCGCGGTCGGCGAATACAACGGCAAGTTCATGGTCAACCAGATGGTGCTGCGGGGCGGCTCCATTGCCACACCGCGTTCGCATGTGCGGGTGAGCTACCGCAACTTCTTTCCGGCCGGGGCGTCCTGGCAGTTCAGCGGGATCCGGCTGGCGCGCTGACGGCGAGGGGGTGTCGTGCCAGGTCGACCACGATGGTAGCGGTGTCACCGGCCGCTACACTGGCCGCATGGCCGATCCCGCAGCTCCGTCCTCTCGCCGCCCACGCCGCGGCGGTGGTGGCATCACGCTGGGTGACGTCGCTCGCCTGGCGGGCGTCTCGCCCATCACGGCTTCCCGCGCCCTCAACACGCCGGAGCAGGTCGCCAAGGAGACGCTGGCTCGCGTGACCGATGCAGTCGCGCGCACTGGCTACGTGCCCAACCGGCTCGCCGGCGGCCTGGCCTCGGCGCGCAGCCGGCTGGTGGCGGCCGTGGTGCCCACGGTCACCGGGCCGGTGTTCATGCAGATGGTGGAGTCGCTCACTTCCGCACTGGCCGATGCCGGCTACCAGCTCATGCTGGGCCAGAGCGGCTACACCGCCTCGCGCGAAGACGCGCTGCTCGACGCCATCATCGGCCGCCGGCCCGACGGCATCGTGCTCACCGGCATCATGCATTCGCCCGAAGGCCGGCGCCGTCTGCTGGCCAGCGGCATCCCGGTGGTCGAGACCTGGGATCTCACGCCCACGCCGATCGACATGCTGGTGGGCTTCTCGCACGCCGAGGCGGGCGCTGCGGTGGCGCGGCACCTGCACGCCAAGGGGCGCCGCCGCGTGGCGCTGATCAGCGGTGACGACGAGCGTGCGCAGCGGCGCAACCGCGGCTTCATCGACGAAGCGCTGCGCCTCGGCCTGGCGGACCGCGCGAGCGACGTCGCCGTGCTGCAGGTGCCCGCACCCACCACGCTGGGCAGCGGGCGCAGCGGCCTCGGCCTGCTGCTGAAGCAGGTGCCCGATCTCGACGCGGTGTTCTGCAGCTCCGACCTGCTGGCCTTGGGCGTGCTGACCGAAGCCGCGGCCCGCGGCATTGCCGTGCCCGAGCGCCTGGCCGTGGTCGGCTTCGGCGACCTTGCCTTCGCCGGCGACACCCACCCCGCCCTCAGCACCGTGCGCATCGACGGCGCCGCCATCGGCCGCGGTGCGGCGCGCTTCATCGTCGAGCGGGCCGAAGGGCGGGCGGTGGGCGAGAAGGTGGTCGACCTGGGCTTTCAGCTCATCGAGCGCGGAACCAGCTGACCCCAGGCCCGGCGCCCCGAGGGTTATCCCTTAAAGATCACGCTTGAACTTCAAGACGGTAGCGCTACCATACGAGAGCGGTAGCGCTAACAGTCTGCGCCCACCCTTCAGGAGACATCCCCGCATGAACAAGCTGTTGACCACCCTGTGCCTCGCCTTCGCCGCGCTGGCCGCCGCCCCGGCCCACGCCTGGCCCGACAAGACCGTGACGCTGGTCGTGCCCTTCCCGCCCGGCGGGTCCACCGACAGCCTGGCGCGGGTGCTCGCGCCCAAGCTGCAGGAGAAGCTGGGCCAGAACTTCATCGTCGACAACAAGGCCGGCGCCACCGGCACCATCGGCGCCGGCCAGGTGAAGCGTTCGGCGCCCGATGGCTACACGGTGCTCGTGTCTTCGCTCGGCCCCTTCGTCATCGCGCCGCACCTCATCAAGGGCCTGCCCTACGACGCACTGAAGGACTTCGACCTGCTCACCGTCGCCGTGCAGGCGCCCAACGTGCTGGTGGTGCCGGCGGCCTCGCCGCTCAAGACCGTGGCCGACGTGATCGCCGAGATGAAGAAGAACCCCGGCAAGATGACGCTCGCTTCGTCGGGCAACGGCTCCTCCGACCACCTCACCGCCGAACTCTTCTGGCTGCAGACCGGCACCAGCGGCACGCACGTGCCCTACAAGGGCGGTGCACCGGCGATTCAAGACCTGCTGGGCGGCCAGGTCGATGCCTCGTTCCAGAACGTCAACGCCGTGCTGCAGCACATCAACGCCGGCAAGCTGCGCGCCATCGCCGTCACCGGCGACAAGCGTTCCGCCGTGCTGCCCAACGTGCCCACGCTGAGCGAAAGCGGCGTGAAGGGCGCCGACGTGTACTCGTGGCAAGGCATTGCCGCGCCCAAGGGCCTGCCGGCCGACGTGAAGGCAAAGCTGCATGCGGCGCTTGTCGCCTCGCTCAACGACGCGCAGATCAAGGCCGAGTTCGCCAAGATCGGCCTCGAGGTCGTCGGCAACACGCCCGAGCAGTTCTCCGCCTTCCAGCAGGCCGAGTACGCGCGCTGGAAGAACGTGATCGAGACGCGCAAGATCACCGCGGACTGAGCCCATGAGCACGCACACCGACACGCCCAAGGTCACCGCCATGCGGGTGGTTCCCGTCGCCGGGCGCGACTCCATGCTCATGAACCTGAGCGGCGCGCACGGCCCCTTCTTCACACGCAACCTCGTCATCCTCAGCGACAACGCCGGCCGCACCGGCGTGGGCGAGGTGCCGGGCGGCGAGAAGATCCGCCAGACGCTGGAAGACGCGAGCGCGCTCGTCGTCGGCCAATCGGTGGGCAACGTGCAAAGCGTGCTGCGCAGCGTGCGTGAGCGCTTCGCCGACCGCGATGCCGGGGGCCGCGGGCTGCAGACCTTCGACCTGCGCACCACCATCCACGTGGTCACGGCCATCGAGTCGGGCCTGCTCGACCTGCTGGGCCAGCACCTGGGCCTGCCGGTGGCGGCGCTGCTGGGCGAGGGCCAGCAGCGCGACTCGGTCGAGATGCTGGGCTATCTCTTCTTCGTGGGTGATCGCAGCAAGACCGATTTGCCCTACAGCACACCGGATCGCGAAGGTGCCGATGCCGATGATTGGCAGCGCCTGCGCCACGAGGTGGCGATGACGCCTGCTTCGGTGGTGCGCCTCGCCGAAGCCGCGCGGGCGCGTTATGGCTTCAACGACTTCAAGCTCAAGGGCGGCGTGCTGGCCGGCGAAGCCGAGGTCGAAGCGGTGACGGCGCTGCACGAACGCTTTCCTGAAGCGCGCGTGACGCTCGATCCGAACGGTGGCTGGCTGCTGAAGGATGCGATCCGCCTGATGCGCGACATGCGCGGCGTGGTGGCCTACGCCGAAGACCCCTGCGGTGCGGAAGACGGTTACTCGGGCCGCGAGGTGATGGCGGAGTTCCGCCGTGCGACGGGCCTGCCGACGGCGACCAACATGGTGGCGACGGACTGGCGGCAGCTGGCGCATGCCTTGTCTTTGCAGTCGGTCGACATTCCGCTCGCCGATCCGCACTTCTGGACCATGGCAGGGTCGGTGCGGGTGGCGCAGACATGCCGCGATTGGGGGCTGACCTGGGGCTCGCACTCGAACAACCACTTCGACGTGTCGCTGGCGATGTTCACGCATGTGGGGGCAGCGGCGCCGGGGCGGGTGACGGCGATTGACACGCACTGGATCTGGCAGGACGGGCAGCGGCTGACGCGCGAGCCGCTGAAGATCGTTGGCGGGCATGTGCAGGTGCCGAAGAAGCCCGGGCTTGGGATCGAGCTCGACATGGTGGAGGTGGAGAAGGCGCATGCGCTCTACAAGGCGCATGGGCTGGGGGCGCGGGATGATGCGGTGGCGATGCAGTACCTGGTGCCGAACTGGAAGTTCGATCCGAAGAGGCCTTGCATGGTGAGGTGAGGGAGGGCGCTCACTGGGTGTGTGCTTCCGTTTGTTCCGGCTGAGCGCTCTTCGCGCGCCGTCACCTGCTCGTACACCGCAGTCCGCTCGCACGCCACCACCCGTTCAGGCTGAGGTATCGAAGCCTTGTGGCTGCATTCGCATGAGGCTTCTTCTTACTGCGAGAGGCCGCGCCGGGATATGCCCCCGGCAGGGCACCTTCTTTTCTTTGCTTGCCCAAAGAAAAGAAGGCAAAAGAAAGGGCACCCTGCTCGCCGGTCGCCCTAGGGGCGACTGCTCTGCGGTGCTCGGTCTTTGCGGGTCGCGCCCAACTCACTACGCGGCCGTTGGCCGCTGCGTTCAGACAGGCGGCGCGAAGTCAGAGGACGAAGCGTGCTGGCGCACGCAGCCCCCAAGCCCTGCGCTGCTCGACGGCTCACCAAGGGGCCCAAGAGAAAGCTCGCCTTCGGCATCGTGTCTCGGCTCGCT
>NZ_DASSRA010000007.1:0-4549 GCF_035702065.1 Rhizobacter sp. | reverse complement strand
CTGGTTGCTCACGTAGACCTTGCCCGAGGCGGGGTTCACCGCCACGTTGAAGAGCGTGGTGCCCACGCCCGAGACGCGGCCCGTCACCGTGGGCAGCGTGCCGGTGGTGTCGATGGTGAAGACGTCGTAGTCGGGCAGGTTCATCTTGACGCGGCTGTTCCAGACGCGCGGCGCCACGCCGGTCTTGGGGTCGCCGTTGTCGACCCAGTCACCGTTGGCGTTCTTCTGCACGATCAGGCCGGTTTGCGGCTGCTGCGTGCCGTCGGCCGCGGTGGTGGGCGGCGGTTTGTCGATGCCGCCTTCCTGCATGTCGTCGGTCAGGATGGTGGTCTTGTTGCCGGAGTTGAAGACCGCGGCATAGACGCGGGTGCCGTCGGCGTTGCGGGCCAGGCCGCGCAGCGTGTCGCCGAACATGTTCAGGCGCGTGGCCGGCGTGCCACCCAGCGCAGTGCCGGGGCTGGCGGTGTTGTAGACCCACACGTCCGCACGGCCGACGCCCGGGGTCGTGAGCTGCGGGTCGAACCTGGCGTTCTGGCCGCGGTGCGCGGCGGTGATGAAGGCCCACTTGTTGTTGGTGCCGGCAAACACGATGTCGCGCGGTTCGTCGCCCACCAGCAGCGTGTTGACCACGCGCGCCGGGCTGGTCGACACGTCGACGATGCTCACGCTGTCGGACAGGTGGTTGACCACCCACAGCTGGCCGTCGTTGGCGAGCGCCACGGCCACCGGCTCCAGGCCGACGGGGATGGATTCAAGCAGCACGGGCGTGGTGGCGCTGATGTCGTACACCTCGACGCGGTTGTCGGGCGTGTTCACCGCATACAGGCGCTGGCCGGTGCTGTTCACGGCCAGCGGGCGGACCTGCCCGCTCTCGAAGGCCACGAACTCGCCGATGGCTGGCCGCGTGGCCGACCCACCGCCGCCACCACCGCTCGGGGTGCCGGCGAGCTCGATGGCATTCACGCGGTAGCTCTCGGTGGCGCTGTTGGCGCTGACGCGAAAGCGCAGCTGGATGCTGGTCTGGTTGGCCGCCGTGCTCGGCAGCGCGAGGGTCACGCGGCCGGCGGTCGTGATGCGCGTCGACTCGAGCTGGGTGTAGGCGCCGCCATTCACCGAAACCTCGGCAATGCCGCCCTCACCCAGGTCCAGCCCGGCGGTCACCCGGTCGAAGCTCAGCGTGATGCCGGTATAGCCCACGGTGCTGATGGGCGACGAGGTGATGCTCCCGTCAGTCGTGAGCAGCGCAGCTGTCATCGTGGCACCGGTGTTCGCGGTCGACACGCTGCCGGCCGAGCTGAACGAACCCAGCCCGCTGGCAAAGCTCTGCTGGAAGAGCGTGGTCTGGGCCTGGGCAGCGGCGGCGCCGAGGCCGAAGCCAAGGCCGAATCCGCAGAAGGCGAGAAAGTGCAGGAAACGCCGCGACGCGGCGCCCTTCGGACGTGTGTTCATTGACAGTCTCCTTAGCGCCGTCAGGCGACGCTTTGTGTGGGGTTCGGAGCTGTCAAAGAGCCCGTGCGGTCTCTTCCTGGCGCGAACAGGCAGCTCCGACTGAACGCAAGCTGATAATTGCACTCACGTGCAATTTGGGCGATTCGCGTTTCTACTTAAGCTTCCGTTCACTTTTAAGAACGGGAGCCGGAGCCGCTGGCTGCCGTCGCTAGTTCTGCCCCATCAGGTAGCGAATCATCTGGCCGCTTTCCTGCGTCGGCCTCTGCAGGATCACGCTGTACATGTCGATGCTGATGGCGCAGAGCTTGTCCGGGTCGGCACCCGCGGCCTGCGGGTTCTGCAGCATGGCCAGGTCGCCGCCATGGCGGCCGGCGAGCGCCTCGAACACCGGCTTCAGGGCGGCGGCCACCTCGGCCTGCTGCGGCACGGGCTGGGGCGACACCAGCGCGGTGCGCATCACCTGGCTCAGCGTGCTCGTGTCGGCATCGAGCGTGCTGACGGCCACGTACTTGCTCAGGTCCACGCCTTGCGCCGGCTTGGCGTACAGGAAGCGGTAGCAGAGGTCACCACCGCGCTGCCGGAGTTCTGTCATCTCCTGCACCTTGACGCGCATGTATTCGGTGGCCGCTTCATTCGAAGCCTGCGGCAGGCGCTTCTGCACCAGCGTGGTGACCTCCGCGCTCACGCGGTCGATGATGTCGGCCTTGCTCTTGCCGGCGAGCAGCCAGCCACGCATGTCGTCGGTGAGCCGTGCGTACGTCTGCGGGTCGTGCTTCTTGATGGCCGCAAAGGCCGCGTTGCGAGTGAGTGATTCGTCGAGCGTGCCGGCGTCGTAACGCGCCTGCAACGGCGGCACGATGAGGTAGTGCGCCGCCACCCCGAGCACCGCACCCACCACCAGCACCATCGCGGCCACTTGCGACCGCTGCCTCACGCTGCTGCGCAGCACCGCGCCGGCTGCCACGGCCACCACGGCCGCAAAAAGAGCCGCGAGGGCCAGGCTGATCCAACTCATCGTCTTGTTTCTCCAGTTCTTCGCACGAGCATCGCATACCGAGGCCAGGCGTTGGCCTGCCGCGACGTTTGAGGCTCAGGGTGTACCCGCATCATCGCTCCTAGGGATGCCCCTGCCCCCCGGTTTGATCCACCATACGCGCCCGCACTACTCGTCGAGAGGGATCTCATGAGCCAGGTGTTGACGACTTATGGGACAGCTTCTGCCGGAGCCTTCGCGGCCCCGCCCCAAACGATGTCAAAACTACTGATCGTTGACGACCACGCCCTCGTGCGCCTCGGCATCGTGACCAGCCTCAGTGCGCTCGACAACGCGCAGCTGCAGCTCTTCGAGGCCAGCACGCTCACCGACGCGATCTCGATCTACCGCAGCGAGCCCGGCATCACCCTCGTGCTGCTCGACCTCAACATGCCCGACTGCAAGGGCCTGCAAGGTCTGAAGCAGTTCCTCGAGGCGTTTCCGCAGGCGCGGGTGGCCGTCATCAGCGGCACGCAAGACGAGTTCGTCATCGGCCAGGTGCGCGCGCTCGGTGCCGTGGGCTACGTCACCAAGGGCCAGGCCCCCAGCGCCATGTGCGAGACGGTGATGGGCCTCGTGGCAGCGGCGCAAGGCGGCGCGCCGGGCGGCTTTCCGCGCTTCCCGAGCTCGTCGCGCTACGACCGGGTGGCCGAACTGGGGCCTCGCCACCTGGAGATCCTGGAGCTGGTGCTCTCCGGCTGCTCCAACCAGGAGATCAGCACCGCCACCGGGCTGTCGCTCGGCACCATCAAGAACTATGTGTCGACCATCCTGCTGGCGCTCGACGTGAAGTCGCGCTCGCACCTGATCAGCCTGTTCAGGTAAGGGCCCTTGTCATTCCAGCTCACACCTTCAACGGCCGCCGGCTCCACCGACGCTTCTTCCGACGAAGGGCCTGAGCGCAGGCGAGAAAGAACGCGCGCCTCGCAGTTGATGCGGCTCTTCAAGCACGCCCGCGTGGAGCTGGCTGTGTCGCTCGGGCTGGCCTTGGTGTGTGTCCTCGTGTTTGCAGTCTTCTGGTCGCCCGGCGCACGCCTGTGGGCCTGGCTGACGGTGATGCTGGGCGCCCAGGCCGCGCTGGGCGCGCTGATCTGGCGCTTCAAGCAAGCGGGCCGGGCCGCCCTGGCGCAGGCGCCGCGCTGGCTGGGCCACTACCTGGGCGCCATCCTGCTGTGCGGTGCGGGCTGGGGCTTCGCACCGTGGTTCCTGCTCAGCGACCTGCCCTTCATCCCGTCCCTGCTGCCCGCCCTGCCGCTGGTGCTGCTGCTGTGCGTGCTGGCCGCCGCCGGCGCCCACACGGTGGCGGCTTACCGCTGGGCCATCTACCTCTGGCTGCTGCCCCTGCTCGTGCCGACGGTGGCCTTCATGCTGCGCGCCGGCACGCACACCGGCACCCTGACCGCCGTGCTGGTGCTGGCCTTCCTCGCAGGCTGCATCTTCTTTGCCCTGACCCGCCACCGCCTGCTGATGAAGGAGCTGCAGACCAAGCTCGACAACGACGCCCTGGTGCGTGCCTTGCGCCAGCAGGTGTTCCTGGTGGAGCGCGCCAACCGCGAGAAGAGCCGCTTTCTCGCGTCGGCCAGCCACGACCTGCGCCAGCCCATGCACGCGCTGGGCCTCTTCACTGCCACGCTGGAGAAGAAGCTCGCCACCACGCCGCTGCAGCCGCTGGTGAAGAACATGATCCGCTCCATCGACGCGCTGGAGCAGAGCTTCACCTCCATGCTCGACATCTCCAAGCTCGACGCCGGCGTGATCGAGCCCAACCTGCAGCCCTTCCCCATCCGCGATCTGTTCCGCGTGCTGCACATGCACTGCGCAGGCCAGGCCGAGGAGCTGGGCCTGGGCCTGCGCTTCAAGCCGGGCGGCAAGATCGTCATTAGCGACCCGCACCTGCTGGAACGCGTGCTGGCCAACCTGATCCACAACGCCATCCGCTACACCCGCGAAGGCGGCATCGTGGTGGTGGCGCGCACCCGGCAGAGCGCCGTCAGCATCGAGGTGTGGGACACCGGCATCGGCATCGCGCCCGACGAGCTGCCCAAGGTGTTCGACGAGTTCTACCAA
>NZ_DASSRA010000006.1:0-9933 GCF_035702065.1 Rhizobacter sp. | reverse complement strand
GCTCGGGTAGGCGGTCTGCGCCTGTGCGTTGCCGATGCTGGCGAGCGCCATGGCGGCGCAGGCGAGGGGTTTGATCAGGGTGTCGAGCATGCGGTGTCTCCTGTCTGCGTGCGGCCACGTTTGGCAAGGTCATTCTTGGCAGGCCGCGCCAGCCTGTCACTCAAGGACATCCATGCCCCGCTGTGTCGTGCAGGCGACAGCGCGGGGCCCAGCCGTGAGGGCGGAAATGCGCCCGTGACCCAACTCACGCTCGCCCGGTCTGCGTGCGTTCGGGCGGGCCTGGCCCCGTTGCGCACACCCATGCTTTGCCGCGACCATCACGCCCATGCATCCTGAACCGCCAGTCCGCGGCGCCCTGCTGCCCGCTGGCGCGTTGGACACCCTCCATGAAGAAGCCGCCCGCGGCCTGCAGGCCATCGGCTATCTGACCTGGGATGCCGCAAGCGGTGTGCTCCATGCCACCGCCGAAGCCCTGGCCATCCTCGGCCGCCCCCCGGGCGAAGCACTCTCCTGCGCCGGCTTGATCGGGCTGGTGCGCCACAGCCGTCGCGCCGAGCTGCAGGCCCGCTGGGACGAAGGCGTCGCCGCGCGCCAGCGCCGCATCGAGATCGAACTGCCCTGCGTGCTGGTGGGGCGTGCCGCGCGCCAGGTGCGCGTCATCGCCATCAACGAATACGACGCCTCGGGCGCCCTGTGCAAGACGGTCGCTGCGCTGCAGGACGTGACGCTGCAGCACCAGATGTCGATCAGCCTGGGCGACGCCGAATCGCGCCTGGCCGAGGCCCAGCAGATGGCCAGCATCGGCTCCTGGGAGTGGGACTTCCGCCTCAACCGCGTGATCTATTCCGCCGAGGCGCTGCGCATCATCAACCCGGCACCCGAAGTGTTCGGGGCCTGGGACGAGATGCCCTCGATGGTGCCCGAGGAGCAGCGCGCCGGCGTGCGCGAGCTCTTCGACAACGCCTTCCGCCACCGCCTGCCTTCGCTGCGCTACGACTACCACGTGGCCGGCGCCGGCGGCGTGCGCCGCGAGCTGCACGGCCGCGCCAAGGTGCTCTACGACGCGCAAGGCCGCCCCTGCCGCCTCACCGGCATCGTTCAGGACGTGACCGAGCTGCGCAACTTCCGCCGCCAGGTGCATTCGCTCGCCTTCTTCGACCCGGTGACCACGCTGCCCAACCGCAGTGCGCTGATCGACCGCGTGCAGGCACTGCTGGCCCAGCCCAGCGGCGCCACGGCCGAGTTCGGCATGCTCTCGATGGGCCTGGACCGCTTCACCAAGGTCAACGAATCGCTGGGCCACGCGGCTGGCGACGAGCTGCTCAAGCTGGTTGGCATGCGCCTCTCGCAAACGCTGCGCGAGACCGACATGGTGGCGCGCGTCGGCGGCGACGGTTTCGCCATCCTGCTGCCCGAGGTGCGCCAGGCCGACGTGGTGGCGCGCGTGGCCAGCAAGCTGCTGCTGGCCCTGTCGGCGCCCTTCAGCCTGGAAGGCAACGACGTGTTCGTGAGCGCCAGCCTGGGCGCGGCCCTCTACCCGGCCGACGGCCACAGCGCCGAGGCCTTGCTGCAGCATGCCGAGGCCGCGCTCTCGCACGCCAAGGCACGCGGCCGCAACAACGTGCAGTTCTATTCGCCGCAGCTCACCGCGCAAGCCTCGCACCGCCTCACGCTGGAGAGCGAGCTACGCCGTGGTGTGGAGCGGCGCGAGCTGCTGCTGCACTACCAGCCCAAGTTCGAGCTGGGCACCCACCGCCTGGTGGGCGCCGAGGCGCTGATGCGCTGGTGCCAGCCGCAGCGCGGCATGGTGCCGCCCATGAGCTTCATCCCGCTGGCCGAAGAGACCGGCCTGATCGTGCGCATGGGCAGCTGGGCCCTGCACGAGGCCTGCACCGCGGTGGCGGCCTGGAACCGCCTGCGCCCCGAGCCGCTCAAGATGGCGGTCAACCTGTCGGCACGTCAGTTCGGCGAAGGCAACGAGCTGGTCGAGTCGGTGCAGAGCGCCCTCACGGCCACCGGCTGCCGCCCGCAGTGGCTCGAACTCGAGATCACCGAAAGCCTGCTGCTCGACGGCAGCGACGGCGTGCGCCACAGCCTGGAGGCGCTGGCCGCGATGGGCATCACCATCGCCATCGACGACTTCGGCACCGGCTACTCGGCGCTCGGCTACCTCACGCGCCTGCCGGTGCAGACGCTCAAGATCGACCGCAGCTTCGTCAACGACCTGCCGCACAACCCGCGCAGCGCCGAGCTGGTGAAAGCCATCGTCTCGGTGGGCCGCAGCATGAACATGGTGCTGGTGGCCGAGGGCGTGGAGACGCGCGAACAGGCCGACTACCTGCACGGCGTGGGCTGCCAGCTGGCGCAGGGTTACCTGTTCAGTCGGCCGGTCGAGATGGCCGCGTTTGACAAGCTGGTGATCGGCTAACGCGTCACCCCGGCGAACGCCGGGGTCCACCGCGGGTGAGTGCACGGCGTGGCAGTGGATCCCGGCGTGCGCCGGGATGACGTCACTTCTCCGTCGCGGCTTTCAGGTTGGCCAGCCCCGCCTCGAAGTCCTTGCCGATCATCGCGTCCATGCTCACGAAGATGCCCATCAGCTTGGTGACATAGGGCGCCGGGCCGCTCATCACCCAGGTGACCTGGGTCGCGTCGCCTTGCGGCTGCAGCGTGAAGTCGGTGATGTTGTGGCCCTCGAAGGGCTCGACGAAGTCGAGCTTGATGCTGAGCTTGGACGAGGGCACGGACTCAAGGATCTCCATGCTGCCCTTGCCCACCTTGCTGTTGCCCTCCCACGCATAGGCTGCGCCCTTGCCGGCCGCGGGGCCGGTGTGCGTGCGCTTCATGGCTGGGTCGAGCTTCTCCCAGGGCGACCAGGCGGGCCAGCTGTGGAAGTCGTTGAGCAGCGGGAACACCTTCTCCGGCGGTGCCTTGATGAGCGCGCTGCGCTGCACGCTGAAGGTGTCGGGGCGCGTGGTGGCATAGAGCAGCACGGCGGCGACGAGCAGCACCAGGACCAAGGCGATCTTCTTGAACATGCGTCCTCCGTGGGGGTCAGGCGTGGGCCGAGGCCTGCATTCCATCACCTTCTGCGCTCGCTGTGTGCAAGCGCGTGCGGATCAGCCCGGCACCGATCACCGCCGACACCAGCGCGAAGCCCGCCCCCGCCAGGAAGGCCAGGCCATAGCCGCTGTTGAGGGCCACCGGCATCGCCTCGCCCGCGGCCAGCTGCGTGCCGGTGCGCGCCGCCGCCAGGCTCGCCAGCACCGCCAGGCCCAGCGCGCCGCCCATCATGAAGGCGGTGTTGACCACGCCCGAGGCCAGGCCTGATTCGCTGGGTGACACATCGCTCATCGCCGACAGCAGCAGCGGGTTGAAGGCGATGCCCGATCCCAGGCCGAGCAGCAGCATGCCGGGCAGCACATCCGTGACGAAGTTGCCGCCCACCGGGGCGCGTGCAAACAACAGCAGGCCGAGCGCTCCCAGCGCCAGGCCCACGCCGAGCGGGCGGCGGATGCCGAAGCGCATCACCATCTTGGCGGAGATGCCGACCGAGAAGGCCGCCATGATCAGGTTGGCCGGCAGGAAGGCCAGGCCCACCTGCATGGGCGTGTAGCCCAGCACCAGCTGCAGGTACAGCGCCGAGATGAAGAACCAGGCGAACATGGCCGCGGCCCACAGCACGCCCACGATGTTGGCCACCGCCACGTTGCGCAGCTTGAAGAGGCCGAGCGGCATCAGCGGGTGCTGCACGCGCGACTCGATGGCGATGAACACCGCCAGCAGCAGCACCGCGCCGCCCAGCAGGCCGAGCGTCTGCGCCGACAGCCAGCCCGCCTCGTTGCCATTGACCACCGCGTACACCGCGAGCATCAGCGAGGCCGTCACGGTGATGGCGCCGGCCACGTCGAGCTTCTCGCCGTGGGCGTGGCCGCGCGCATGCGGCAGCAACATCACGCACAGCGCGTAGACCGCCACGCCGATCGGCAGGTTGACGAGGAAGATCCAGTGCCAGTTGAAGCTGCTGGTGAGCAGGCCGCCCAGCAGCACGCCGACGCTGCCGCCGCCCGCACACACGAAGCCGTACACGCCCATGGCCTTGGCGCGCTCGGCCGGCTCGGTGAAGAGGTTCATGATCAGCGAGAGCGACACCGCCGACACCACCGCGCCGCCCAGGCCCTGCACCGCGCGCGCCACGATCAGCATGGTCTGCGAGGTGGCCAGGCCGCAGGCCAGCGAGGCCAGCGTGAAGCCGGTGATGCCGAGCAGGAACAGCCGGCGGTGCCCGTACAGGTCGCCCAGCCGCCCACCCAGCAACAGGAAGCCGCCGAAGGTGAGCAGGTAGGCGTTGACCACCCAGACCAGTGAGGTCTCGGTGAAGTCGAGGTCGGCGCGGATCGACGGCAGGGCGACGTTCACGATGGTCGAGTCGAGCACGATCATCAGCACGCCCAGGCACAACACCATCAGGGCCAGCCAGCGTTTGCGTTCATCCGGGGTGTGGGTCATGGAAAGAGTCCTCGTGGTGGATTCAGGAATGAATGTTCAGCCGGCGCGACGCAGGGTCGCCAGCAGCAGCTCGTGCAGCACGTCGGCCGCGGCCGAGCCGGCCGAGGCCTTGCTGCGGATGGCCGCGACTTCCATCGCCGGCAAGGCGGGCAGGCCGTGGCGTTCCGACAGGATCTGCAGCCCGGCCGGCACACTGCAGCGCGTGAGCACCGCCACCGCCAGGCCGCTTTCGACCGCGGCCACGTGGCCGGGCAGGCTGGAGCTGTTGTAGACGATGCGGTGCGCGCGCCGCTGAGCGGCCAGGGCCGCCAGCGCATCGCGGCGCGCGCGGCTGCCGGGCTCGTAGACGGCGATGGGCAGCGGGTCGCGCCGCCAGGCCTCGTGCGGCGCGGAGCCCACCCACACCAGCGGCTCGTGGAAGAGCAGGGTGCCGCGCTGCGGGCGGTCGCGCGTGACGACGGCGAGGTCGATCTCGCCACGCTGCACCTTGGGGATCAGCAAGGTGGACTGCTCGCACGCCAGCGTGATCTCCACCCCCGCATGGCGCGAGGCGAAGTTGCGCAGCACCGGTGCGAGGTAGGCCACGGCGTAGTCGTCGGGCACGCCCAGGCTCACGCGGCCGCTCAGCTGCGGGCCGCGCAGCATCGCAATCGCTTCGTGCTGCAGCTCCAGCATGCGGCGCGCATAGGGCAGCAGCTCCTGGCCGGCGGGCGTGAGCTCCAGCAGGCGCGGGCCGCGGCTGAGCACCGGGCGGCCGACCGCGTCTTCCAGCTTCTTGAGCTGCATGCTGAGCGCCGACTGCGAGCGGTGCACCAGCGGCGCGGCGGCGGTCAGCGAGCCGGCGTCGACCACCGCCACGAAGGCGCGCAGCCAGTCGAGTTGCAGGTCGCTTGCTTGCATGAAGGCTGCTCCATTCGAAAACCGAATGGTATGCCTTCGAACTATGCGCTGGCCGAAACACAACCTCCCCACGACAGTGGCGGCCATGGACAAGAAAGCTACTTTGCGGCACGGCACCGCCTTCATGGTGGCCGGCGGCCTGCTGCTGGGCACCCTGGGCGTCTTCGTCGAAGAGGCGGGCGTGCACCCGCTGATGACGGTGTGGGGCCGCTGCGCTTTCGGCCTGGCCGCGCTCACGCTGTGGGGCGTGGCAGCGCGTCGATTGCCCGAACTGCGTCTGGCCTGGGCCGACCTGCGCTGGGCGCTGGCCGCCGGCGTGCTGGTGATCGCCAACTGGGCGCTCTTCTTCGCCGCCATCGAGCGCACGTCGATCGGCGTGGCCACGGTGGTGTTCCACGTGCAGCCGCTGTGGGTGCTGGTGCTGGGCGCATGGTGGCTGCGCGAACGCGTGCGCGGCGTGCAGTGGGTGGCGGTGGGCGTTGCGCTCGCCGGGCTGGCCTTGGCCTCGGGCCTGCTGCAGGCGCAGTGGCCGACCCATGATGGCCATGCCTACGTGCTGGGCGTGCTGATGTGCCTGGGTGGCTCGTTCAGCTATGCGCTGGTGACGCTGATCGCCAAGCTCGCCACGCGGGTGAGTTCGTTCGCGCTCGCCTGGTGGCAGTGCGTGGTGGGCGTGGCGGCGCTGCTGCCCTGGGCCACGACCCACGGTGGTGAGGTGACGGCCACATCGTGGGCCTGGCTCGCCGGCCTGGGCGTGCTGCACACCGGCCTCGCCTATGTGCTGCTCTACGCCGGCATGGCGCGCCTGCCCACCGGGCGCATCGCCGTGCTGCAGTTCGTCTACCCGGTGGCGGCCATCGCGGTCGACTGGGCGATGTACGGGCGCGCGCTGGGCGGGGTGCAGCTGGTGGGCGTGGCCTTGATGGGGCTGGCCTTGCTGAGCTTGCGTCGCACCCCTGCGCACGAGATCACTCCGCCAGCACCGCTTCGACCTGGATGCGCAGGCCCACGTCCATCTTGAAGCCCCAGTCCTTGCCGGCGTCCATGCCGAAGTCGGCGCGGTTGATGCTGGCCGAGACGTCGGCGCCGCACCAGTCGCGCTTGAACATGGGGTGCGGCAGGCACTTGAAGCTGTTGATGGTGAGCGTGACCGGCCGGGTCACGCCGCGCAGCGTGAGTTCGCCCACCACGCGCGAGGGCGCGCCGTTGCTGAAGCCCTCGAGCCGGCCGGTGTAGCGCGCGGTCGGGTACTTGGCGGTGTCGAACAGGTCGGGCTCGCGGGCCTTGCTGTTCATGATGTCGAGGCCGAAGTCGATGCTGGTCACGTCCATGGTGACGTCGACCGTGCCGCGGCCGGCCGCCTTGTCGAGCGTGATGGTGCCGGCGTTCTTGTTGATCTTGCCGCGCCACATCGACATGCCCATGTGGTCGGCCTCGAAGCTCGGGAAGGTGTGCGTCGGATCGATGGTGTAGGTGGCAGGGGCGGCCAGCGCCGTGGTGGCGGCAAAGGTGGCGGCGAGGGTGGACAACAGCAGCAGGTGTTTCATGGGAGGCGGGTGGTCTGGTTGGGGGAGAGCTGGAGTTCGGCGGCCAGGCGATCGAAATTCTCTTCGTTCGCATGGACCACGATGGGCGCCACCGCGGCACGTGTCTCGGCCCGGTCGAAGCGTTGGCGCCAGGTGAGCAGGGTACTGCCGTCGCCGCGATCCAGCAGGCCGATGGTCATCTCGAAGTACGGCGCGCAACGGTGCTCGAACACGATGCGCGTCGGCGATGTCAGTTCGGTGAACACGCTGTAGTTGGCGTAGTCCTTGCCGTCGGGCCCGTGCATCACGAAGCGCCACTCGCCGCCCGCCCGGGGCTCGAAGGTCTCGAAGGTGTTGCGAAAGCCCTTGGGCCCCCACCAGCGCGCCAGGCGTTGCGGGTCGGTGAAGGCGGCGTAGAGCGCGGCCGGTGGGGTGTCGAACACGCGCAGCGAGACGATGTCGCGTGCGGGCTCCGTCTCCAGCAGGTAGCCACTGAGGCGGTCGACCATCTGCTGGCCCCCTTCGATCGCGCCGTACTCCTTCACGACGAAGTCGCGCGCCTCGGCGGTGGCGAACACGCTGCGCAGGATGAGCAGCGTGCGCGCGCCATGGTCTTCGAAGGTGACGGTCACGTCGAAGGCGTCGCTCATGCTCTCGTCGGAGCCGTGGCGGTAGGCCAGGAAAGCCGGCGGCGCCACCTCGCTGAAGACGATGCGGTTGGGGTAGTCGACGCCGTCGGGCCCGTGCATGGTCAGGGCCCACACGCCACCGGGGCGCACGTCCATCTGGCTCACGGTGTTGGTGAAGCCGGCCGGGCCCCACCACTGGCCGACGTGGGCCGGGTCGGTCCAGGCGGCGAACACCAGCGCACGCGGCGCGTCGAGCCAGCGGGTGATGACGACCTCGCGGTCGGCGGTGGGGCTGCTGTTCATCGGGGGGCTTTCATCAGGTGGGCGTGGAGGTTGTCGAGCAGCTCGCGCGTGCCCTGCTCGCGCCCGTCGATCGGGAAGCGCGGGTCGAGCACGGCGATCTGTTCGGTGAGCAGGAGCCGGGTGCGCTGTGGGCCTTCGGGCGAGAAGGTCACCGTCAGCAGCGACGACGAGATGCGCACCGGGCCCACCGTCATGCTGAAGGCCAGAATGATGCGGGCGTCGTGCACGATGTCTTCGTAGCGTGCGTCGTAGGCATGCAGTTCGCCATCGGCGCTGCGGCCGCGGTTGATCTCGCTGCCGCCGACGCGGAAGTCGAGCGCGTGCTCCATGTGCGTCCAGCCCGAGGGGCCATGGAACCACTGGCGCTTGGCGGTGGGGTCGGACCAGGCGCGGAAGACCAGCGCCGGCGGCGCGTCGTACAGGCGCTCCAGGGTGAAAGCACCGTGCTGAACGGGGTGGGGGGTCGTCGTCATGGCTTCTTCTCCTCTGCGGCTTGCAGCTGACGCAGGTAGTCGTCGAGCCGGTCCAGGCGCTGCTCCCAGTGCCGGCGATAGGGCTCGACCCAGTCGGCCACCTCGCGCAGCGGCGAGGCCTCCAGCCGGCAAGGGCGCCACTGGGCTTGGCGACCCTGGGTGATGAGCCCGGCGCGCTGCAGCACCTTCAAATGCTTGGTCACCGCCGGGGGCGTCATGTCGAAGGGCGCGGCCAGGTCTTTCACCGTGGCCTCGCCGCTGGACAAACGCGCCAGGATGGCCCGTCGGGTCGGGTCGGCGAGGGCAGCGAAGGTGGCGCTGAGGGGGTCGGGGGACATGGTGGGCAACCAATCGGCTAATTAACTGATCGGTAATTTAAGAAGCCAAACCCGATCTGTCAAGCGTGGCCGATACGATGCGCCGCCATGAACCCTGCTGCCCTGCCCACCCTCGATGCCGCGCTGCGCGGCGGGCTGGTGGCGCTGATGCTGTTTGCCGCGGCGTTGGTCTGGCGTGAGCACGGCCGCGTGGCGGCGGGGCGGTTGGCGGTGGCGCTGGCAGTGGGCGTGGCGGCGTATGCGGTGCAGTCGGCGCCGGGCTTTCTCTCGTGGCCGCCGGTGGCGCGCCTGCCCTTGGCGGTGCTGTCGACGGGGAATGCGGTGGTGTTCTGGCTGTTCGCGCGCGCCTTGTTCGACGACGAGTTCCGGTGGCGGCCGTGGCACGCCGTGGCCTGGTGCGCGATGGCCTTGCTGTCGACCGTGGGTTGTTTCGCGCGCGCGCAGGCGATGCCGGCCATCACGCTCGCCACGCTGGGCTTTGCCGTGCTGGCGGTGGTGCAGACGCTGGCCTCGTGGCGCGCCGACCTGGTGGAGAAGCGGCGCCGCTTACGCGTCTTCATCGTCGGCGCGGGTGCGCTCTACACGGCGGTGAACATGGGGGCGCGTTTGCTGGGGGGTGAGGGGCGTGGGGCGGTGGCCGATGTGATCGACATGGCGGCGCTCTCGGCGATCGCCACAGTGGTGGCCTGGCATCTGGTGCGACCGGCATCGGGACAGCTGTTCGCTCGCGGGGTGTCGGTGGCTGAGCCGGTTGCGGCTGAAGCGGACGATGCATCGCTTACCGAGTCGATCGACAACACGCTCATCGCTGCCTTGGAGCACCAGATGATGGCCGAGCGTGCTTACCGCCAGGAGGGCTTGACCATCGGCGCGCTGGCCCGCCAGCTCGGTGTGCCCGAGTACAGGCTGCGCCGCACCATCAACCAGGGGCTGGGGTATCGCAACTTCAATGCGTTTCTCAACCGCTATCGCCTTGCGCAGGTGAAGGCGGCGCTGGGTGATCCCGCGCAGGCGGGGGTGCCGGTGTTGACCTTGGCGCTGGATGCTGGGTTTCAGTCGATCGGGCCGTTCAACCGGGCGTTCAAGGCGGAGACTGGGGTGACGCCGACGGAGTTTCGGCGGGGGGCGTTGGGGGGCTGAGCCCTCTTCGCACGCCACCACCCGTTCGGGCTGAGGTATCGAAGCCCCGTGCCGGCATTCGCATGCAGACCCTGTTCACTGCGTGAGGCCGCGCCGGGATGTGCGCCCGGCGGCG
>NZ_DASSRA010000005.1:0-7540 GCF_035702065.1 Rhizobacter sp. | reverse complement strand
TTGGCGTCCAGGTCCAGCGGCTTGCGGGTCTTGACGATCACGGTGCCGCCGATGCCGCCTTCGGTCAGGTCGGCCTGAGTGGTCTTGTACACGTCCATGCCGCCGACGAGCTCGGCGGGCAGCAGGGAGTAGTTGAACGAGCGGTCGACCGCCTTCTGGTCGTACCAGCCGGTGGAAGCCACCGTCTGGCCGTTCAGGGTGGTATAGGTCATCTGCGGGTCGGTGCCGCGAATGGACACCGTGGCACCCTGGCCGAAGTCGCGGCCCACCGAGACGCCCGGGATGCGGCCCAGGGCTTCGCCCACGTCGGAGTCGGGCAGCTTGCCTACATCCTCGGCGGACACGGCGTCGACCAAGGCGGTGGCGTTCTTCTTGATGTTCACGGCCGTGGCGAGCGCGGCACGAATGCCGGTGATGTTGACCACCTCCAACTGCTGGGAGCCCTTGGCTTCGGGCTTGGCTTCGGGCTTGGCCGCTTCCGGCGCAGAAGCCGCTGCGGCGGGTGCCTGGGGCGCCGACGCGGCGGCCGCGGGAGCCGCGGGCGCCTGTTGCGCACGGGCCGTGGTGAGCGAGCTCATCAGCACCAGCGCGACGGCCGATGCGACGGGAGTCAGTTGTAGGTTCATGTCATGCCTCTGATTGAAATGAGCGCCAGATCCCCGATCCGGCCTTGCAAAACCCCGGGACTTCGGGCCTCCATCGGTCAAGACCAGTGGCGGACCAACCCTCCCACTCAAAATTCCGGCTGTTGCCAGTGTGCGTACCAGTACGCTACCACTAGATGCCACTATGCTACCAATCCAAATCGTTTGCAACAGGATTCACGCGCTCGCCACCCCCAGGGAATCACTGATGTAAAGTGAGCTGCACCACCCTGGAAACACGCCCCAACATGAGCACGCGCCCCCCAGCTTGTATCGAACTGGTATTGTTAAAAGAGCCACTGGCATGCAATTGGTGGGCCAGCCGTGCCGGAGGCCACCCATGAGCAGCCTGGCCCAGGCGCTCAAGCCGTTGGACCCGAACAACGCGCTGCCGCTGTACAAGCAGCTGCAACGTGCGGTGCGCGACGCCATCGAGCGCCGCGTGCTGAACCCCGACGACGCGCTGCCCTCCGAGCGACAGCTGGCCGAGGACCTGGCGGTGTCGCGCATCACGGTGCGCCGCGCGTTCGAAGGGCTGACCCAGGAAGGCTGGCTGGTGCGCCGCCAGGGCTCGGGCAACTTCGTCGGCACCCGGGTCGAGAAGAACTTTGCCAAGCTGACCTCGTTCTCCGAGGACATGCGGGCGCGCGGCAGCCGGCCGCACAGCGTGTGGCTCAAGCGCACGCAGGGCACGGTGTCGCCCGAAGAGGCGCTCAAACTGGCGCTCAGCCCTGGGGCCACGGTCTACCGCTTCCACCGCCTGCGCTACGCCGATGACGCGCCGATGGCGATCGAGATCGCGACCATCGTCGCGAGCTGCCTGCCGTCGCTCGAGTCGGTGGGCGATTCGCTCTACCAGGCGCTGGAGGCGCAGGGCAACCGGCCGGTGCGTGCCTTGCAGCGCCTGCGCGCGCTGCTGCTCAACGCCGAGCAGGCCCGCCTGCTCAACGCACGGGAGGGCGACGCCGGCCTGCTGGTCGAACGCCTGGGCTACCTGCCCGACGGGCGCGCGATCGAGCTGTCGCAGTCGTTCTACCGTGGCGACATGTACGACTTCATCGCCGAATTGAACGCCGGGGTCTGACACCGGCTCAGACCTTGATGTACAGCTTGCGGCGATCGAGCTGCACGACGACCAGCCACCAGACGCCGACGAAGGCGATCGCATACGCGAGCGATGGCAGGTACGGGCCGGTGATCGGCGTCATCCATTCGAAGGCGACGCGGTACAGCGGCTGGGCCCAGTGCAGGCCCTCGAGCACGCAGGTCATCAGCCAGGCCCCGGCGTAGGCCGCGATGGCATTGACGCCGAAGCTGCGGCCGAGTGCCGGCGCACCGCGGCGGTCGATCCACTCATTCGCCACCCACAGCGCGAGCAAGGCCCAGCCGCTGCTCCACAGCACGTAGGACGAGGTCCACAGCTGCTTGTTGAACGGAAACACGAGGGACCACGCCCAGCCGGCCAGCAGCGCCACCGCGCCCGCCTGCCACAGGTGGCTGCGCTGGCCGCGGCGCAGCCAGTCGCCGCCGCGCACACCGAGAAGCGTCGTCGCGATGGCCGGCAGCGTGCTGAGCAGGCCTTCGGGCTCGTGGCCGAGGCCGGTGACGGCATCGAACTCATAGGCAAAACGGCCAAGCAGCGCCGTGTCGATGCGGCTCGCGAGGTTGCCCTCCTTGCTCAAGGGCCCACCCCACGCCAGCAGCGCCCAGTACCCGAGCAGGATCGCGGCCAGCACGGCCCATTGCGTGCGCACCCGTGTGCCGATCGCCAGCAGCCCGGCCGCCGCGAAGCACAGGCCGATGCGCTGCAGCACGCCGAAGGGGCGGAAGGACCGTGTGTCCATCAGCCAGTGGGCGATGGCATGAAGCACCAGGCCCAGCACGACGATGCGCAGCGCGCGCACGAGCACGGTGCGACGCAATGTCGCCCGGTCACTGCCTGCATCGATGCGGGGCCCGAGGCTCAGCGACAGCGACACGCCGACGATGAACAGGAAGAACGGGAAGATGAGGTCGGTGGGCGTGCAGCCATGCCACGCTGCATGCTCCAACGGCGCATAGACATGGCCCCAATCGCCCGCGTCGTTGACGAGGAGCATGGCCGCGACGGTCAGCCCGCGCAAGGCATCGACGGAATCGAGGCGTTCCTGCATCGTCGGCTCAGAAGTCGCAGGTCGAGGCCAGCGGCGGGGTCGCCGGCGGCACGCTGTCCACGTGGGCCGCGCCCGCCTGCCGCAGCGCCTGCACGGCCGCCAGCACCTCGGCCGGCGACAGCACGCGGTTGCGCGCATGGAAGACCCAGTCGACGTCCTGCTCGTAGACGCGCGTGGGTCCCGCCGCCAACAGCCCGCCCGGCGAGAACCAGAGGTTGAAGTTGATCGCCATCGGCACCGCCGGGTAGTTGCGCCCGCCGTGCTCTGCGAGCAGCTCGCCGTCCAGGTAGAAGCGCGTGCGGCCGGCGCTGGCCTGCATCACCAGCACATGCCAGCCGGCCGGCAGTTCGCCGAAGCGCTCGTGCGGCTGGTTGTAGGCCAGCCAAGGCTCCAGGCGCACCGTCTGCCAGCTCACGCCATACAGGCGCGGGCGGGCATCGCCCCAGCCGCCGTTGGGCAGGTACTCCCAGTCGAGTTCGCTGTACTCGGGATCGAAGTCGAAGCGCAGCGGGCTCACGCTGTAGAAGGTCTGGACCACCACGTCGCCGTCGGGGCCCTGCGCGGGTGCATTGCTGAAGCGCACGCGCGCGGCGTAGGTGCCTTCGAAGTACTTGCGGGCGTGGCAGACCTGCGCCTGCCGCGTGCCGGCCGGCGTGCCGTCGGTGCGCGCGCTGAGGCGCAGCAAGCGGTTGCCGGTTTGCTGCGCATCGTCGACCAGCGAGACGGCGCCCACATCCCAGCTGGCACCGGCGATGCCGGGGTGGCCGGCTTTCGTGCGCACCGCCCAGCCATCACGCGCGAGCGCGGAGGGGTTGTCTTGGCTGAAGTCGTCGAAGAAGGTGTCCGCCGTCGGCAGCGGCGTCGCACAAGCCGACAGCAGCGCGGCCGACAGCAACGCGAAGGCCGGCCGGAGCATCACGGCTGTGCCGGCTCGCTCGGCGCCTCCAGCGGCACGAAGCGCGAGAGGATCAACACCGGCACCGCGCACGCCAGGCCCCAGATGAAGAAGTTCTGGTAGCCCAGCGCCACCTGGATGTCACCGCTCACGGCGCGGAAGAGGCTCATGCCCAGGCCCATCACGCCCGAGCCGATGGCGTAGTGCGCGGTCTGGTACTTGCCCACCGACACCACCTGCATCAGGTACAGGATCACGCCGACGAAGCCGAAGCCGTAGCCGAACATCTCCAGGCTCAGCGCTGCCGCGATCAGCGCAAAGTTGCTCGGCATCGCCACGCTGAGGAAGATGAAGGCCACCGTCGGCAGGTTCATCGCGAGGATCAGCCACAGCATCGCGCGCTTCAAGCCCAGCCAGGCCGCGAAGTAGCCGCCGACCACGCTGCCGGCCAGGAAGGCGATGGTGCCGGCCGTGCCGTAGGCCCAGCCGACCTGGTCGGTGCTGAGGCCCAGGCCGCCCGCCTCGCGCGCGGCGCGCAGGAAGATCGGCCCGATGGTCTGCACCTGCCCTTCACTGGCGCGGAACAGGATGATGAAGACGATGGCGGCCCAGATGCCCGGCTTGGCGAGGAAGTCGCGCACCACGGTCCACAGCGTGCTGCCGATGGCGCGCGCCGACCCCTCGGGCGCCGCCGCGTTGCGCGCCTGCGGCAGCGTCCACAGGTTGTACAGGCCCAGCACGACCATCGCGGCGGCGAGGGTGGTGAAGATCACCGTCCACGCGCCCTTCACGCCGATGGACTTCTCCAGCAGCCCGGCTGCCACCAGCAGGCCACCCGCCGAGACGAATCGCGCCACGTTGAAGAAGGCCCCCTGCCAGCCGGCGTACTGCGCCTGCGCCTTGTGCGACAGGCTCGCGATGTAGAGGCCATCGCAGGCGATGTCGTGCGTGGCCGAGGCCAGCGAGACCAGCGCCAGCGCCACGATGGCCAGCACGAAGAAGTTGGGCAGGTTGAGCGCCACCGCCACCAGCCCCAGGCCTGCCGCGCCGACCAGCTGGAACAGCACCACCACCGACTTCTTGCTCGGCGCCAGTTCCAGGAAGGGGCTCCAGATCCACTTGAAGCCCCAGGCCAGCGACAGCACACCCAGCCAGCGCGTCATCTGCTCGTTGGGCACGTTCATGCTGATGAGCATCTGCTGCGCGATCACGTTGACCGCGAAGAAAGGCAGGCCCTGCGCGAGGTAGAGGCTGGGCACCCACTTGATCGGCGATCGGCGCGGCGCGGCAGGGGCGTCCAGCGTGGCGGTTTGCATGGGAGTCTCCGTGGGTTCTTGTCGTGTTCCGGCTCAGTGGCCCAGGCTCACCGGTGAACGCCCGGAGGCTGGCGCGCGCCCTTCGAGCCAGGCCCGCACCGCTGCCAGTGCGCCATCGGCGTAGCCCCAGCTGACAACGGCGGGCGCGGCGATGTCGAGCACCTGAAACGGGTTCCACAGCACCAGGTGCAGGTCGGGGCGCCAGGCTTGCGCCTGCGCCCCATAGCGGTCGCGGTGGTTGGAGACGAGCACCGTACGGCGGCCATCGGCCGGCAGCGTGGACCAGTCGAGCGCCTGCAGGTCATCGAGCGCCATCACATCGACGTCGGCAAAGCCTTCGAAGAGCCTCGCCACGGCGCTGCCCGGCAGGCCGGCCTCGGAGACGCCGTCGCAGGGCACGCTGCGCTGGGTGATGACGCGCAGCGGCAGGTGCCGTGCAGGCGCCTGCGGCGCACCGATCGCGGTGAGGCCGGCGGCCCAGGCCGCATGGACCAGGCGGTCGTCGCTCTCGCGTTGGGCGGTCGGGTAGGCGGTGGCACCCGCCGGGAAGCGCAGCGCCAAGGCGTCCAGGCGCGCGCAGGCACGATCCAGTTGTTCGGCGGTCAGCGCGCCTTTCGCCTGGGCCCGCTCGATCGCCTTGATCGCGGCGGTCTGGTCGGCTTGGCTGCCGAGCGCCATCACCATGTCGGCCCCGGCCTGCAGCGCCAGCACGGCGGCGCGGTCGTGGCCGTAGTGGTCGTAGATGGCCTTCATCACCAGCGAGTCGGTGATCACCACGCCCTCGTAGCCCCAGGCCTCGCGCAGCACGCCGCCGAGGATCTTGCGCGACAGCGTGGCCGGGTGCTCGGCATCGAGCTGCGGGTAGACGATGTGCGCCGTCATCACCGCCGGCGCCTCGCCCTTCAGGTCGTGGAAGGGGCGGAACTCCATCGCCTCTAGCGCGGCGAGTGGCTTGTCGACCACCGGCAGGTGGCTGTGCGAATCCATGTGGGTGTCGCCATGCCCGGGGAAGTGCTTCACGCAGCAGGCCACGCCGGCGCGCAGCGCGCCGCGCATCCAGGCGCCAGCCAGGCGCGTCACCTCGGCCGGGGCCTCGGAGAAGCTGCGCTCGGCGATCACCGGGTTGGCCGGGTTGTTGTTGACGTCGAGCACCGGCGCGAAATCCCAGTTGATGCCCAGGCTGCGCACGCCGCGGCCCACCGCCTCACCGACCGCCTCGGCCAGCGCCGCATCGCCGGCGGCGCCCAGCGCCATCGCGGCGGGCGCCTGCGGCAGGAAGGTGGCGCGCACCACCGAGCCGCCTTCCTGGTCGAGGCCGATCAGGGCGTGCTCGCCCATCACCTCGCGCAGGTCGGCGGTGAGCTGCTTCACCTCGGCCTCGGTGCCGAGGTTGTGGCGGAACAGGCAGACGGCGCGGATGTGGTGCTGGCGCAGGAAGGCGGCGGTGGCGGCGTCGAGCGACTTGCCCTGGATGTCGACCATCACCAGCCGACCCGCGTGGAATGGAGCGCTCATGGTCGGATTCACTGCGTGCGCGTGACCTTGGCCAGGTGGCGCGGCCGGTCCGGGTCGAAGCCTCGCGCCAGGGCCAGCGCCTCCACCATCGGGTAGAAGCTCTGGATGGTGGAGATCGGGTCGAGCTCCACCGATGCCGTCTCGACGATGGGCAGCGTCGCGCCCGGCGTGCCGGCGGGTGCCGCCAGCAGCACCTTGGCGCCGCGGCCGCGCATCTCTTCGGCCAGGGCCACCAGGCCCGCCTGCGCCGGCCCGCGTGGCGCGAACACGAGCAGCGGGTAGCCCTCGTCGATCAGCGCCATCGGCCCGTGCTTGACCTCGGCGCCCGAGAAGGCCTCGGCCTGGATGGCGCAGGTCTCCTTGAACTTGAGCGCGGCCTCCATCGCCACCGGCAGGCCGGTGCCGCGTCCGATCACGAACAGGCGGTCGGCGTGGCGCAGTGCGTCCACCGCGCTCGACCAGTCGGCGTGTGCGGCACGCGCCAGCACGCCGGGCAGGGCCGAGAGCGCCGCCTGCAGCACCAGGTCGTCCTGCCAGGCCGCGACCACGCGCGCACCGGCCACCAGCTGGGTGATGAAGCTCTTGGTCGCCGCCACGCTGGTCTCGGCGCCGGCGTGCAGCGGGAACACCCACTGCGCGGCCTGGGCCAGCGGGGAGTCGGGGTCGTTGACGAAGGCCGCCGTGCACGCGCCACCGTCGCTGAAGTAGCGCGTCGGCGCCACCAGGTCGGGGCTCTGGCCCGATTGCGAGAAGGCCATGGATGCGAGGCCGTCGCAGATGATCTGCGACTGGTACAGCGTGATCAGCGACATGGGCAGCGAGGTCACCAGCCGCCCCATGCGCGCCATGATCAGGTAGGCCATGAAGTGGGCCGCGTGGTCGGAGCTCCCGCGCGCCACGGTGAGCACCGAGCTGGGCGGGCGGGCCCGCAGGAAGGCGCCGAAGTCGCTGTACGCCTGGTCGTTCTGGGCCAGCTGGCGGGCCACGGCGGCGGGCGCTTCGCGCGCCTCAACCAGC
>NZ_DASSRA010000004.1:0-4039 GCF_035702065.1 Rhizobacter sp. | reverse complement strand
GGCACTGTCCAAGGGACGCATCTTCGAGGAAACGCTGCCGCTCCTGAAGGCCGCCGGCATCGAGGTTCTCGAAGACCCGGAGAAGTCGCGCAAGCTCATCATCGGCACCACCCGCCCCGACGTGCGCGTGGTGCTGGTGCGTGCCACCGACGTGCCGACTTACGTGCAGTACGGCGGCGCCGACCTCGGCGTGGCCGGCAAGGATGTGCTGCTCGAGCACGGCGGCGACGGCCTTTACCAGCCGCTCGACCTGCGCATCGCCCAATGCCGCATGAGCGTGGCTGTGCGCGACGACTTCGACTACGAGAGCGCGGTGAAGCAGGGCTCGCGCATCCGCGTGGCCACCAAGTACACCAGCTGCGCGCGCGACCACTTCGCCGACAAGGGCGTGCATGTGGATGTGATCAAGCTCTACGGCTCGATGGAGCTCGCGCCGCTGACCGGCCTGGCCGACGCCATCGTCGACCTGGTCTCCACCGGCAGCACGCTCAAGGCCAACCACCTGGTCGAGGTCGAACAGATCATGCAGATCTCGGCCCGCCTGGTGGTGAACCAGGCCGCGCTCAAGGTCAAGCGCGACGCCATCCGCCAGATCATCGACGCGTTCGCGTCGGCCATCCCTCAGTAAGCACTGTCATGAGCGTCAACGTCCGCCAACTCGCCACCGCGTCCGCCGATTTCGAAGCCGAGTTCCAGCGCGTGCTGCACTGGTCGGCCGAGACCGACCATGCGATCGAGGAGCGGGTGGCGGCGATCCTGGCCGATGTGCAGAAGCGTGGCGACGCGGCGGTGCTGGAGTACACCGAGCGCTTCGACGGGCTGAAGGCGCCCTCCGTGGCGGCCCTGGAGATCACTCGCGACGAACTGCAGGCCGCCGTATCCGCCATCACGCCCAAGCAGCGCAGTGCCCTGGAAGCCGCAGCCGAGCGCGTGCGCGACTACCACCAGCGCCAGCTCGAAGCCTGTGGCCGTTCCTGGAGCTACCGCGATGCAGACGGCACGCTGCTCGGCCAGAAGGTGACGCCGATCGACCGCCTGGGCATGTACGTGCCGGGCGGCAAGGCGGCCTATCCGTCGAGCGTGCTGATGAGCGCCATGCCCGCCAAGGTGGCCGGCGTGGGCGAAATCGTCATGGTCGTGCCCACGCCCAAGGGCGAGCGCAACGCGATGGTGCTGGCGGCAGCGGCGATCGCCGGCGTCGACCGCGCCTTCACGCTGGGCGGGGCCCAGGCCGTGGCGGCGCTGGCCTACGGCACAGCCACCGTGCCGCCCGTCGACAAGATCACCGGTCCGGGCAATGCCTACGTGGCGAGCGCCAAGCGGCGCGTGTTCGGCAAGGTCGGGATCGACATGATCGCCGGACCGAGCGAGATCCTGGTGCTGGCCGACGGCTCCACGCCGCCCGACTGGGTGGCGATGGACCTCTTCAGCCAGGCCGAGCACGACGAGCTGGCGCAAAGCATCCTGCTGTGCCCGGATGCGGCCTACATCGCCCAGGTGAAGGCCGAGATCGACCGCCTGCTGCCCGGCATGCCGCGCCAGGCGGTGATCCGTGCCTCGCTCGAAGGCCGCGGGGCGCTGATCCATACGCGCTCGATGGAAGAGGCCTGCGCCATCAGCAACCGCATCGCGCCCGAGCACCTGGAGATCAGCTCGCGCGAGCCCGCGCGCTGGGAGCCGCTGCTCAGGCATGCCGGCGCCATCTTCATGGGGGCCTTCACGAGTGAAAGCCTGGGCGACTACTGCGCCGGCCCCAACCACGTGCTGCCGACCTCGGGCACGGCGCGTTTCTCGTCGCCGCTGGGTGTGTACGACTTCCAGAAGCGCAGCAGCCTGATCGAGGTGAGCGAGGCGGGCGCGCAGAAGCTGGGGCTGATCGCGGCCGAGCTGGCCTATGGCGAGGGCCTGCAGGCCCATGCGCAGGCCGCCGAGATGCGGCTCAAGCGATGACTACTTCTTGGCGGACTGCTGCTGCATCGTGATCAATGCGCGCAAGGTGCCTTTCACTTCGGCCAGCTCGCGTTGCTGGTCGAGGACGATGCGTTGCATGCCTTCGAGCACCCGGTCTTGCTGCGCCACCTTCTCGCGCAGCGTGGCGACACCGGAGAGGCGGTCGAGGATCTCGGCGACCAGGCTCATCGGGGAGTGCCTGCTTTGATGGATTCAATCTGCGCAAAGAACAGCTCGGCACGGCGCTGGCCGTTGTCGAGCGTGGCGTTGATGGCGTCCAGGTCTTCCTTGGTCTTGCGGGTGGCCAGATCCAGCAACTCCAGGTCAGGCAGGGAGACACCGGCCTTGTACAGCTCGATGGCCGACCGCATCTCCGCGGAAACGTTGCTGCCGTTGGCCTTGGCCTGCTTCTCCAGGAACTTGCGTTGCCCGGGTTCGAGGTACACGTTGGTGAGGACGGCGGCCATGACGATCTCCAGTGAACGTTACATGCAATATATTATGTAATAGATGGCCTTTCAAGCCCTCTGACCATCCAAATTCACACCATGTCCAGCCGGCTCCAGACCGTCATCGCCCGACACATCCGCCAGGATGTGCAATCCATGCACGGCTACGCCATCCAGCCCAGCGCGGGCATGGTCAAGCTCGACGCGATGGAGAACCCGTTCCGCCTGCCCCAGGCGCTGCGCCGCGAACTGGGCGAGCGGCTGGGCGAGGTGGCGATCAACCGCTACCCCGGCGAGCGCATCGATGAGCTGCGCGTGGCGCTGGCCCGCCATGTGGGCCTGCCCGAGGGTTTCGAGCTGACGCTGGGCAATGGTTCCGACGAACTCATCAGCCTGCTGAGCATGGCCTGTGACGTGCCCGGTGCCACCGTGCTTGCGCCGTTGCCGGGCTTCGTGATGTACGAGATGTCGGCCAAGCTGCAGGGATTGCATTTCGTGGGCGTGCCGCTGACGGCCGACTTCGAGCTCGACGAGGCCGCGATGCTGGCCGCGATCGACCGGCACCAGCCGGCCATCGTTTACATCGCCTACCCGAACAACCCCACCGCCAATCTGTTCGACGACGCCGTCATCGAGAAGATCGTGCAGGCGGCGCCTGGCCTGGTGGTGATCGACGAGGCCTACCAGCCCTTCGCCTCGCGCAGCTACATCGACCGCGTGGCACGCCACGAAAACGTGCTGATCATGCGCACGCTCAGCAAGTTCGGTCTGGCCGGCGTGCGCCTGGGCTACCTGCTCGGGCCCCGGGCCCTGGTGGCCGAGATCGACAAGGTGCGCCCGCCCTACAACGTGAGCGTGCTCAACGCCGAGGCGGCGCTGTTCGCGCTGGAGCACCACGAGGAGTTCGCCCGCCAGGCGGCCGTGCTGCGCAGCGAGCGCACGCGTCTGAGCGCAGCGCTCTCAAGCATGCCGGGTGTGAAGCCTTACCCCAGCGAGGCCAACATGGTGCTCACCCGCGTGCCCGATGCGGCTGCGCTGTTCGAGGCCCTGAAGCAGCGCCGGGTGCTGGTGAAGAACG
The DNA here is from genome assembly GCF_035702065.1 of Rhizobacter sp. Classification (GTDB taxonomy): domain Bacteria; phylum Pseudomonadota; class Gammaproteobacteria; order Burkholderiales; family Burkholderiaceae_C; genus Rhizobacter. The sequence goes on along the minus strand of NZ_DASSRA010000004.1, from coordinate 562 downwards.
TCTCCAAGCTCCATCCGCTGCTGGCAAACTGCCTGAGGCTGACTGTGGGCACGCCGGAAGAGAACGACTTGATGATCGATGCATTGAAAGCGAGCCTGTCATGAGCGACCGCAAAGCGGACGTCACCCGCAACACCAACGAAACGCAGATCCGCGTGGCCATCAACCTCGATGGGACGGGCGCGGCCAAGCTCTCCACCGGCATCGGCTTCTTCGACCACATGCTTGACCAGATCGCCCGCCACGGCCTGATCGACCTGGAGATCGATGCGAAGGGCGACCTGCACATCGACGGCCACCACACCGTGGAAGACGTCGGCATCACGCTGGGCCAGGCCATGGCCCAGGCGGTGGGCGACAAGAAGGGCCTGCGCCGCTACGGGCATGCCTATGTGCCGCTCGACGAAGCGTTGTCGCGCGTCGTGATCGACTTCTCCGGCCGGCCCGGCCTGCACATGCGCGTCGATTTCAAGAGCGGCATGATCGGTGCGCTCGACACCCAGCTGGTTTACGAGTTCTTCCAGGGCTTCAGCAACCACGCCGGCGTGACGCTGCACATCGAC
>NZ_DASSRA010000003.1:0-11793 GCF_035702065.1 Rhizobacter sp. | reverse complement strand
CGGGCTGCTGCTGATCGCCAAGAATCGCTCGGCGCTGACCGCGCTGCAGGACCAGCTGCGTGCCCGCGAGACCGGCAAGACCTACGCGGCGCTGGTCGGCGGCGAGTGGCCGGCCAGCCGCAAGGTGATCGACGTGCCGCTGCACAAGTTCCTCACCGGCGAGGGTGAGCGCCGGGTGCGGACTGTCGATGACGACCACGAAGAAGGCCGCCGCTCCATCACGCTCGTGAAAGTAGCGCAGAAGCTGGGTGACTTCACCCTGCTCGACGTCACCATCAAGACCGGCCGCACCCACCAGATCCGCGTGCACCTGGCGCACGAAGGCCACCCCATCGTGGGCGACGAGAAGTACGGAGACTTCGCCGTCAACAAGGCGGTCGCCAAAGGCGAGGCCGCCCAAGGCCACCGCTTCGACCGCATGTTCCTGCATGCCCGCCACCTGCGCTTCGAGCACCCTGCCACGGGCGAGGACATGGTGCTTGAGGCACCCTTGCCAATCGAGTGCGACGCCTTCGTCCAGGCGCTTTCTCCCTCCCGCTGATTCCTGTTGAGCCCCATGACCCGACCCCGCCGCTTCGACCTCATTGCCTTCGACTGGGACGGCACCCTGTTCGACTCCACCGCGCTCATCGCCCGCAGCATCCAGTCGGCCTGTGCCGACCTGGGCGTGGCCGTGCCCAGCGACAAGGACGCCAGCTACGTGATCGGCATGGGCCTGATCGAGGCCTTGCAGCATGCCGCGCCGGGCCTGCCGCGCGAGCGCTACCCGGAACTCGGCGCGCGCTACCGCCACCACTACTTCGCCAAGCAGCACGAGATCGTGCTGTTCGAGGGCACGCTCGCCATGCTGCAGGCGCTGAAAGCGCGCAACCACTGGCTGTCGGTCGCCACCGGCAAGTCGCGCAAGGGTTTGGACGAAGCGCTGACCAGCGTCGAGCTGCGCGGCATGTTCGACGCCACCCGCACCGCCGACGAAACCGCCTCCAAGCCCAACCCGCAGATGCTGCTGGAGCTGATGCGCGAGTTCGGCGTCGAGCCCGAGCGCACGCTGATGATCGGTGACACCACGCACGACCTGCAGCTTGCCGCCAATGCCGGCGCCGCCAGCGTGGGCGTGAGCTACGGTGCGCACGAGCCGGCGAGCTTTGCCGAGTTCGCGCCGCTGCACATCGCCCACTCCACGCAAGACCTGGCCGACTGGCTGGCCCGACATGCTTGAACCCGCAACCGAGTGGCCGGCGCAGCACCTGTGCGCGTCTGACGAACTGGCCGAGCGCGGCAAGGCGATCGTCTTCGACGTGCTGCAGTACCACGCCCCGGCGCGCGCCTTCGCGCTGCGCTTCGACGGCCAGGTGGTGGCCTACCTCAACCGCTGCCTGCACGTGCCCACCGAGATGGACTGGCAGCCGGGCGAGTTCCTCGACAGCGAGCGCGAGTTCATCATCTGCTCCATCCACGGCGCCACCTACGACACCCGGAGCGGGCGCTGCGTGGGGGGCCCCTGCGGCCGCGGCAAGCTCACTGCCTTGCAGGTGATCGAACGCGACGGGCAGGTGTATTGGTATCCTTCCCGCGACACCCAACCGGCATTTCCCGCATGAACCCCCAAGACGAGATTCCGCCCGCGCCCGAGCAGGCTGCGGTTGCTGCGCCCATCGCACCACCGGCTCCTGCGCCTGCGCCCTCGGCGCTGGAGCAGACGCTGGCCCTCTTCGCACGCGACTACCTGGCCGACCGCCGCACTGAGCGCCGCTGGCGCGTGTTCTTCCGCCTGCTGTGGCTGAGCTTCTTCGCACTCGTGTTCTGGGCCGTGCTCAACGCCCGCAACCCGACCGTGGCGCCGAGCGGCCCGCACACCGCACTGGTGGAAGTACGCGGCGAGATCGCCGAAGACACCGAGGCCAGCGCCGAGATGCTGGTGGCCGCGCTCAAGTCCGCCTTCGAGGACGAAGGCGCGCAGGCGGTGGTGATCCGCTTCAATTCGCCCGGCGGCAGCCCGGTGCAGGCCGGCATCGTCAACGACGAGATCCGCCGCCTGAAGGCCTTGCACAAGAAGAAGGTCTACGCGGTGGTCGAAGAGATCTGCGCCTCGGGCGCCTACTACATGGCCGTGGCGGCCGACGAGATCTTCGTCGACAAGGCCAGCATCGTGGGCTCGATCGGCGTGCTGATGGACAGCTTCGGTTTCACCGGCACCATGGAGAAGCTCGGCGTCGAGCGCCGCCTCATCACCGCGGGCGACAACAAGGGGATCGGCGACCCGTTCTCGCCCATGACGGACAAGCAGCGCGCCTACACCCAGGCCATGATCGACCAGATCCACCAGCAGTTCATCAAGGTGGTGAAAGATGGCCGCGGCAAGCGCCTCAAGCTCACGCAAGACACCTTTTCCGGCCTGTTCTGGAACGGCGAAGAGGCCATCAAGCTCGGGCTGGCCGACCAGCTGGGCAACCTCGACTACGTGGCGCGCGAGGTGGTGAAGGCCGAGGACATCATCGACTACACGCCCAAGGAGAACGTGGCCGAGCGCCTGGCCAAGCGTTTCGGTGCCTCGGTGGGTGCGGGCGCGGTGAAGGCCATGCGCAGCATGGCGCCGATGCGCTGAGCGTTCAGGGCACGAAGCGGTAGCCGATGCCCGTCTCGGTGACGAGGTGGCGCGGCTGCGACGGGTCGGCCTCGATCTTGCGCCGCAGGTGGCCCATGTAGACGCGCAGGTAGTGCGTGTCTTCCAGGTGGTTCGCGCCCCACACGGCGCTGAGCACCTGGCGGTGCGTGAGCACGCAGTCGGGCCGCGCGGCCAGGTGGGTCAGCAAGCGGTATTCGATGGGCGTGAGGTGCAGGGGTTCGCCGCCTCTTTCGACCGTGCGGCGGGCCAGGTCGATCTTCACCTCGCCGAACTCCAGCACGGTGCTGCCGGCCGTGGCGCCGGCAGCGCGGCGGCGCAGGTGGGCACGCACGCGGGCCAGCAGTTCGCCGGTACCGAAGGGCTTGACCAGGTAATCGTCGGCACCCGCATCCAGCGCGGCGATCTTGTCGTCTTCGGTGCTGCGGGCCGACAGCACCACCACCGGCACGTCCGACCAGGTGCGCAGGTCGCGGATCAGGTCGACGCCGTCGCCATCGGGCAGGCCGAGGTCGAGGATCACGATGTCGGGGTGGCGCGTGCCGGCTTCGATCAGCCCGCGCTGCACGCCCTCGGCCTCGTGCACCTCGAAGCCTTCACGCGTGAGCGACAGGCGCACGAAGCGGCGGATCTCTGCCTCGTCTTCCACCACCAGCACCTTGACCACGGGATCGCTCATGCCTCCTCCTGAGCCTCATTGTCAGGCTCGATGCTGGGCGGCGTGCCGCGCGGCAGGCTGACGCTGAAGCGCGCACCACCGCCGGGCCGCGTCTCGCCATGAATGGAGCCGCCGTGCGCCTGCACGATGGCGCGGCAGATCGCCAGGCCCAGGCCCACGCCGGGTGCGGCGCTCTCCTTGTGGCCGCGCTCGAACTTCTCGAAGATGGCCTCCTCGCGCCCCTTGGGCAGGCCCGGGCCGTGGTCGTCGACGCGCAGCGTGACGTGCGTGTCCGAGGCCTGCGCGCTGATCTCGATCGGGCTGCCGGCGGGCGTGTACTTCACGGCGTTCTCGAGCAGGTTGCACAGCAAACGCTCGAACAGCACCGCGTCGACGTCCAGCAAGGGCAGGTCGTCGGGCAGCGATACATGCACGCGCGCCGGCGCCAGCGTGCCGCCCATGGCCTTCAGCGCCGCGCCCACCAGCTCTTCGAGCGGCTGCCACTGCCGGTTGAGATGCACCGGCCCGGCCTGCAGGCGCGCCATGTCGAGCAGGTTGCCGACCAGTGCGTTCATGCGCAGCGCGGCCTCGCGCATGCCGGTGATGATCTCGCCGCGCGTGCCCGACGGGGGCGGCTCCATCAGCGCGAGCGATTCGGCCATGCCCACCAGGGCTGCCAGCGGCGTGCGCAGGTCGTGCGAGATGGCGGCGAGCAGCGAGTTGCGCAGGCGCTCCGACTCCATCTGCAGCGTGGTGTCCTGCGCCACCTCCACGTAGTGGATGCGCTCCAGCGAGAGGGCCAGCAGCGAGGCGCAGGTGTCGAGCAGCCTGCGCTGCTCGGGGCTGGAGAGCTTCGAGGCGCTTGCCGGCTCGATCGCGAGCACGCCGCGTACGCGCATCGGCGCCTTCAGCGGCAGGTAGAGCGCGGCCGAGCCGGGCAGCGTGTCGGTGCCGTGTCCGGCCGGCTGCACGTGGGCATAGGCCCACTGCGCCACGCCGAGGTCGATGTGCGTCGCCGGGTCGGGCACCGGCAGGGCCGGGCTGACCTTGTCGTGCAGGTCGGCCACCAGCAGGCCCGAGCGCGCGTTGAACTCCGAGCGGAGAAAGCGCGCCGCGATCTCGGCCACCTGCTCGGGCATCAGCGCGCCGGAGAGGTCGCGCGACATCGCATACAGCGCACTCACCCGTTCCTCGCGTTGCCGGGCCACGCGCGCCTGGAACTTGAGCCCGGCCGTCATCTGGCCGATGACGAGTGCGACGACCAGCATCACGACGAAGGTGAGCAGGTATTGCGCATCCCCCACGCTGAAGGTGAAGCGCGGCGGCACGTAGAAGAAGTCGAACGCCCCCACGCTCAGGAAGGCCGCCATCACCGCCGGCCCGCGCCCGAAGCGCACGGCCACCAGCACCACCGCCAGTAGGAACACCATCACGATGTTCGCCAGGTCGAGCTTCGAGTGCAGTGGCGCGGTGAGCAGGGTCACCGCCGCGCAGATGGCCAGGCTCCAGGCGTAGGGCGGCCAGCCCGAGGCCTGGGCCTCGTCGGGCTGCGGCCCGCGTGCGGGCGGGGCCGTGTCGCGCCGGCGCGCGGGCAGGGCGATCTGGATCACGTCGAGGTCGACGCCCTGGCCGCCCACGGCATCGGCCAGCGTCTGTCGCCACGGCCGCGCCAGGCGGCCGGTGTCGCGGCCGAGCACCACCCGCGACAGGTTGTGCTCGTGCGCGTACTTCACCACGGTGCCGGCGAGCGTCATCCCGCTGAGCAGGGCCGTGGTGGCGCCCGCCTCCTCGGCCAGCTTGAGCAGGCGCAAGGCGCGCTGTCGTGCTGCTTCGGGCAGGCGCTGCAGCTTGGGCGTCTCGACGTGGATGCAGTGCCACGGCACGTCGAGCTGCATGGCCATGCGGGCGGTGGCGCGCACCAGCTTCTCGGAGCGTTCGTCGGCGCCGATGCACAGCAGCAGCGCCTCGCGGGTCTGCCAGACGGGCGCCTGCGCCACGCTGCGGCGGTACTGCAGCATCTCGTCGTCGACACGGTCGGCGGTGCGGCGCAGCGCCAGCTCGCGCAAGGCGATGAGGTTGCCTTTGCGGAAGAAGTTGCGCACCGCGGCGGCGGCCTGCTGCGGCAGGTAGACCTTGCCTTCCTTCAGGCGCTGCAGCAGCTCGTCGGGTGGCAGGTCGACGATCACCACCTCGTCGGTCTCGTCGAACACGCGGTCGGGCACCGTCTCCTGAACGCGGATGCCGGTGATGCCGCTCACCACGTCGTTCAGGCTCTCCAGGTGCTGCACGTTCATGGTCGACCAGACGTCGATGCCGGCGCTGAGCAGCTCTTCCACGTCCTGCCAGCGCTTGGGGTGGCGCGAGCCGGCCACGTTGGAGTGGGCCAACTCGTCGACGAGAACGAGCTGCGGCTTGCGCGCAAGCGCGCCGTCGAGGTCGAACTCCTTCAGCAGCCGGTCGCGGTACGGCACTTCCTTGAGCGGCAGGCGCGGGAGGCCACCGACCAGCGCTTCGGTGTCGGCACGCCCATGGGTTTCGACGACACCGATCACGACGTCGGTGCCCTGGGCCTTCAGGGTGCGGGCGGCCGACAGCATGGCGTAGGTCTTGCCGACGCCGGCCGACGCGCCGAAGAAGATCTTGAGCTTGCCCCGCCCGGCCTGCGCCGCCTCTTCATGCAGGCGCGCCAGCAGCGCATCGGGGTCGGGGCGTTCGTCGGTCATTGAGGGAGAGTCAGCTCAGAGCCAGCCCACGCGGCGGAAGCGCCAGTACATCAGGCTGCACGAGATGGCGATCAGGCCCAGTGCCGCCGGGTAGCCATAGAGCAGCTTCAGCTCGGGCATGTGCTCGAAGTTCATGCCCCAGATGCCGGCAAAGGCCGTGGCCACCGCAAAGATGCCGGCCCAGGCCGCCAGGCGCTTGGTGGTCTCGGACTCTTCGATGGTCACCATCGCGAGGTTGACCTGGATGGCGGTGCCGAGGGTGTCGCGCAAGGTGTCGAGCGTGGCGTTGATGCGCAGCAGGTGGTCGTACACGTCGCGGAAGTACTCGCGGCTGCCTTCGCAGACGGAGGGCACGCGGCCGCTCCAGAGCTTGGCGGTCGATTCCATCAAGGGCGTGACGGCGTGCTTGACCACCATGATCCGGCGCTTGAGCCCGTACAGCTGTTCGATGTTGCGGCGAGCCGCGCCGCGCTCGAAGATCTGCATCTCGATGGCTTCGAGCTCGCTCTCCATCGCGTCGATGATGGGGAAGTAGCGGTCGACCACCGCGTCCATCAGTGCGTAGAGCACGAAGCCCGATCCATGCCGCAGCAGGTGCGGTTCCTTCTCGGCGCGGGAGCGCACGCCCAGCAGGCTCTTGTGGCTGCGGTTGCGCACCGACAGCACGAAGTTGCGGCCGACGAAGACGTCGACCTCGCCGACCGTCAGCTCGTCGACTGCGCTGAGCTCCACCGTGTGCAGCACGGCGAACAGCGTGTCGCCGTACTCCTCGACCTTGGGGCGCTGGTTGCCGTGGCGGGCGTCTTCGACGGCCAGGTCGTGCAGCCCGAACTCCTGCTGCATGGTGGCCAGCTCGTCTGGCGTGGCGTCGCGCAGCGCGACCCAGACGAAGGTGCCTGGCTGGTGGACGTAGTCGCTGATTTCGCCGACGGGGATGTCGGCGAGCTTCTTGCCTTCCTGGTAGGCCACACAGTTGATCAGCATGGTGGGAGAGGGCGAGTGGCGGTAGGCCGATTCTTGCTCCGATCAGCCCCGGCCGGCGGCGTCGAGCGCCAGGTTGAGCCGCAGCACGTTGACGCGCGGCTCGCCCAGGAAGCCCAGCAGCCGCCCCTCCGTATGGCGGGCCACCAGGGACAGCACCTGCTCGGGCGCCATGCCACGGACGCGGGCCACGCGGGCCACCTGGTACTCGGCCGCGGCCGCGCTGATGTGCGGATCGAGTCCGCTGGCAGACGCCGTGGCGAGATCCACCGGCACGGGAGTGGTGTGGCCCGGGTCGGCGGCCTTCAGCGCCTGCACGCGCCCCTTCACCGCATCCACCAGCGCCGGATTCAGCGGCCCCAGGTTGGAGCCGCCCGACCCGGCGGCGTTGTAGGCCGTGGGGCCGGTGGCCGACGGCCGGCCCCAGAAGTAGCGGGGGTCGCTGAAGCTCTGGCCGATCAGCGCCGAGCCGACCGGCTTGCCGTCCTTCGCCAGCAGGCTGCCGGCGGCCTGCTCGGGGAAGGCGATGCCGGCCGCGCCGGTGACGAGCAGCGGGTAGGCCAGGCCGGTGACGAGGCTCAGCACGGCGAACAGGCTGAAGGCAGGGCGAATCAAGGTCTTCATGGTGTTCTCCGAGGTTCAGACCAGGCCGGCGCCGCTGAGCGCCAGGTCGATGAGCTTGATGCCGATGAAGGGCACCGCCACCCCGCCCAGGCCGTAGATGGCGAGGTTGCGGCGCAGCAGCGTGGCGGCGCCCACGGGCCGGTACTTCACGCCTTTGAGCGCCAGCGGGATCAGGAAGACGATGACCAAGGCGTTGAAGATCACCGCCGACAGGATGGCCGACGACGGGCTGGCCAGCCCCATCACGTTGAGCGCCGCCAGCTGCGGGTAGGTGGTGACGAAGGCGGCCGGCACGATGGCGAAGTACTTGGCCACGTCGTTGGCGATGCTGAAGGTGGTGAGCGAGCCGCGCGTCATCAGCATCTGCTTGCCGGTCTCCACCACCTCGATCAGCTTGGTGGGGTTGCTGTCGAGGTCGACCATGTTGCCGGCCTCCTTGGCGGCCTGCGTGCCCGAGTTCATGGCCACGGCCACGTCGGCCTGGGCCAGGGCCGGCGCGTCGTTGGTGCCGTCGCCGGTCATCGCCACGAGCTTGCCCTCGGCCTGGTACTGGCGGATCAGGGCGAGCTTCTGTTCCGGCGTGGCCTCGGCCAGGAAGTCGTCCACCCCGGCTTCGGCGGCGATGGCCGCTGCAGTGAGCCGGTTGTCGCCGGTCACCATCACGGTCTTGATGCCCATGCGGCGCAGCTCGGCAAAGCGTTCCTTGATGCCGCCCTTGACGATGTCCTTGAGCTCGATCACGCCCAGCACGCGGGTGCCGTCGGCCACCACCAGCGGTGTGCTGCCGCGGCGCGAGACCTCGTCGATGGCCGCACTCAGCGTGGCCGGGAAGGCGCCGCCCAGGGCCTCGATGTGCTTGCGGATCGCGTCGGCCGCGCCTTTGCGCACCTGACGGCCCGGCAGGTCCACGCCGCTCATGCGCGTCTGCGCCGAGAAGTGCACGAACTGGCCGTTCAGGCTCTGCAGGTCGCGCTCGCGCAGCTTGAACTTCTGCTTGGCCAGCACGACGATGCTGCGGCCTTCGGGGGTTTCGTCCGCCAGCGAGGCCAGTTGCGCGGCGTCGGCGAGTTCGCCTTCGCTGACGCCCGCCGCCGGCAGGAACACCGAGGCTTGGCGGTTGCCGAGCGTGATGGTGCCGGTCTTGTCGAGCAGCAGCACGTCCACGTCGCCGGCCGCCTCCACCGCGCGGCCCGAGGTGGCGATCACGTTGGCCTGCAGCATGCGGCTCATGCCGGCCACGCCGATGGCCGAGAGCAGGCCGGCGATGGTGGTCGGGATCAGGCACACCAACAACGCGATCAGCACCGTGACGGTGACGGGCGAGCCGGCCTGGGCCACGCTCACGCTGAACAGGGAGAAGGGCAGCAGGGTGACGGTGGCGACCAGGAACACGATGGTCAGCGCCACCAGCAGGATGGTGAGCGCGATCTCGTTGGGCGTCTTCTGGCGCTTGGCGTTCTCGACCATGGCGATCATGCGGTCGACGAAGGTCTCGCCGGGGTTCACCGTCACGCGCACGACGATCCAGTCCGACAGCACGCGCGTTCCCCCGGTCACGGCCGAGAAGTCGCCGCCCGACTCGCGGATCACCGGGGCCGATTCGCCGGTGATGGCGCTCTCGTCCACCGAGGCCACGCCTTCGATCACTTCGCCGTCGGCCGGCATCACGTCGCCGGCCACCACGAGCACCGTGTCGCCGCGGCGCAGGTTCTGTGATTCGAGCGGATGCCATTTCGCGCCATTCATGGGGCCCCTGGACTGGCGAGTACGCGAGTCATCCCCCGAGGGGACGCCGGCCGGCTTGGGGCGGCCCGGCGCTTCGGCCGGTCTCGGTCCGTCCAGCTTCTTGGCCCAGGTCTCCTTCTTCAGGCCGCGCAGCGAAGCCGCCTGCGCCTTGCTGCGGCCTTCGGCCATGGCTTCGGCGAAGTTGGCGAAGAGCACGGTGAACCACAGCCACAAGGCGATGGCGAGGATGAAGCCCGCCGGCGCCTCGCCGGGGCCGGCCGCCGCCTGGGCGCACAGCAGCGTGGTGACGATGCTGCCGACGTAGACGACGAACATCACCGGGTTGCGCCACTGGATGCGGGGGTCGAGCTTCTTGAAGGCGTCGACCACGGCCGGCCGGAGCAGCACCGGGTCGAACAAGGTGAAGGTCTTGCGTGTCATGTTCACTTCCAGAGCAGCAGGTGCTCGACCACGGGGCCGAGTGCCAGCGCGGGGACGTAGTTGAGAAGCCCGACCAGCAGCACCACGCCGATCAGCAGCGTGACGAACAGGCCGCCGTGCGTGGGCATGGTTCCGCCGGTGACGGCGATGCGCTTCTTGGCCGCCAGCGAGCCCGCGATGGCCAGCACCGGCACGATCACGCCGAAGCGGCCGAACCACATCGCCACGGCGAGCAGCACGTTGTAGAAGGGCGTGTTGGCCGACAGCCCGGCGAAGGCACTGCCGTTGTTGTTGGCGGCCGAGGTGAGGGCGTACAGGATCTCGGAGAAGCCATGCGCGCCGGGGTTGGCGATGCCGGCGCGGCCCGCGTCACTCATCACCGCGATGGCCGTGCCCAGCAAGACCAGCAGCGGCGTCACGAGGATGGCGATCGACGTCATCTTCATCTCGTGGGCCTCGATCTTCTTGCCCAGGTACTCGGGCGTGCGGCCGATCATCAGCCCGGCGATGAACACCGCCAGGATGGCGAAGACCAGCATGCCGTACAGCCCCGTGCCCGTGCCGCCGAACACCACCTCGCCCAGCTGCATGTTGACCAGCGGCACCAGGCCGCCCAGCGGGGTGAAGGAGTCGTGCATGGCGTTCACCGCGCCGCACGAGGCCGCGGTGGTGATGGTGGCGAAGAGGCCCGAGGCGGCGATGCCGAAGCGTGTTTCCTTGCCTTCCATGTTGCCGCCGGCCTGCGTGGCGCTGGCCACCTGGTCGACGCCCAGCGCCGCGAGCTGCGGGTTGCCCTGCTGCTCGAAGGCCACGGCGGCGATGGCGCCGGCCACGAAGAGCACGAACATTGCGGCGTAGATCGTCCAGCCCTGGCGGGGGTCCTGCACCATGTGGCCGAAGCTGAAGCACAGGCCGGCCGGGATCAGGAAGATCAGCAGCATCTGCACGAAGTTGCTGAGCGCCGTCGGGTTCTCGAACGGGTGCGCCGAGTTGGCGTTGAAGAAGCCGCCACCGTTGGTGCCCAGCATCTTGATCGCCTCCTGCGACGCGACCGGCCCCATGGCCAAGGTTTGGCGCGCGCCTTCCAGCGTGCCCACGTCCCGGTAGGCATCGAAGTTCTGGATCACGCCTTGCTGCACGAAGAACAGCGCGGCGATGAAGGCGATGGGCAGCAGGATCCACAGCGTGACCCGGGTCAGGTCGACCCACGCGTTGCCGATGCCCTGGGCCGAGTGGCGCGCCAAGCCGCGGATCAGCGCGACTACCACCACGATGCCGGTGGCCGAGGAGAGGAAGTTCTGTACCGTGAGCCCCAGCATCTGGGTCAGGTAGCTCATGCTCTGCTCGCCGCCGTAGCCCTGCCAGTTGGTGTTGGTGGCAAAGCTGATGGCGGTGTTGAACGACGAGTCGGGCGAGACGTTGGCCATGCCCTGCGGGTTCAACGGCAGCCACAGCTGAAGCCGCTGCAAGGCGTAGACCGCGAGCACCCCCAGGGCATTGAAGAGCAGCAGGGCGAGCGCATAGCGCAGCCAGCCCATCTCCACCTCGGGCTGGATGCCGCACAGCCGGAAGAGGGCGTTTTCGACGCGCGTGGCGAAGCGCAACCGGCCCTCCATCACGTGGGCGATGTAGCGCCCCATCGGCACGGCGAGCAGAAGCAGCACGAGGCTGTAGACCGCCAGCAGGAGCCAGGCCTGGGGAGTCATGAGAAGTCCTCCGGCCGCAGCAGCGCGGCCACGAGGTAAACCAGCAGGCCCGCCGAGACGAGGCTGCCCAGCACATAGAGCCAGCTCATTGCGCAGGCCCTCCGAGCCGGGCGCAGCCGCGGGCCATGGCGGCCAGGATGAGCCAGAACGCGGCGGCGAGCGCCAGGTACACGATGTCCATCGACAACTCCATCGAAAGGGATGGAGGGATCGTAGGAATCAGCGCATCAAGATGTCGTCAAAGTCGCGTGGTGGCGCATCAAAACGGTATCAACGAGCGCTCAGTTGCTCGGGTGCTCGCTGTTGCCGGTG
>NZ_DASSRA010000002.1:0-10295 GCF_035702065.1 Rhizobacter sp. | reverse complement strand
GCCGGTGCACGGCGGTGGCCTCGGAACTCTGGTCGCGCCCGTAGGCAATGGTGAGCATCACGCGCTCGCCCTTGGCGTTGACATAGGCGCGGGCGAGCGTCTGGTCGTAGACCGAATCGAGGCGCGCCTGCAGCGTGGGGTCGGGCAGCACGGGCACGGTGGCGGTGTCGACCCGCCAGTCGGCAAAGGCCTCGGGCACCTGCTGCGTGAGCTGCACGGCTTGCATCTGCACCGCGAGCTGGTGCGTGGGCTTGAGCAGCTCGGCCCCGCACGCGGCGAGCAGCATGGCCAGCAGCAGCAGCACGGCGCGCTTGCGCGGCGAGAGGTGGAGCACAGCACTCATCCCGCTCTCCCGTCATCCCGGCGTGCGCCGGGATGACAGTGCGGGCCTGCGGATCACCGCCTCGGCCGCCATCATCATCAGCACCGCCGCGACGAACAGCACGATGCCCGAGAAGCTGTGCGCGAAGCCCTGCCCCGCCGCATCACCGAGGTGGTAGGTGATGAGCACCAGCGCCATCACGCGCACCACGTTGGCGGCAAACGAGATGGGCAGGATCACCAGCGCCAGCAGCGCATCGCGCAGCGCGGTGCTGCGCGGGCGCAGGCTCATCCACAGGAAGCCCAGCGCCTCCAGCGTGAACATGGAGTTGAGGCCGGCGCAGGCATCGGCCACCAGCAGCTGGTACTGGCCGATGACCAGCATCACGCCGGTGCGGCCCACCAGGTAGCCGGCCTGGTGCAGCAGCCATTCGGCGCACGACGAGACCGCCAGCTTGAGCGGCATGGTGAGGGTCTGCACCAGGATGCCGGGCAGCGGCACCGCAAACACCAGGAAGGCCAGCGGCATGGCCATCACGCGCAGGCCGGCCATGCCCTTGAAGCACAGCGCCAGCGCACCCAGCACCCCGATCTGCGACGCAGCTTCCATGCCCTGGATGCCCTGGGAGTGGCCGAGCACGTAGGCCAGCAGCGAGGCCGCCAGCAGGCTGCCGCCGCGGGCCATGGCCGGCCGGTCGGGCAAGGCCGTGAACTGCGGCCAGCGCTGCACCACCAGCCACACGCACAGGGCCACGATGAGCGGGCCATGGCCCTGCTCGTCGGTGGCCCAGACGGTGTCGAACAGGCGCCAGTAGGTCGGCAGGTACAGCGCCAGCACCCCCAGCGCGAGCAGCGCAGGAACAGTCCAGCGCGATGGCCAGAGCGAACGGCGCTGCGCGCTGGCGGGGTGGCTCAAGGGCAGCATGAACGAGTCGCTCAGTACTCGTTGATCACCAAACCCGCGAGCTGCGCCGACCCCTGGTTGACTGCGCCCACCAGCTTGTGCAGCGCGCTCATGCGGCTCTGGTGCTGCCGCGCGACGATGAGCGCCGAGCCGCAGCGCGAGGCGATCACGCCCGCGTCGGAGCCGCGTTGTGCGGCGGGGGTGTCGACGATCACGTTGTCGAACTTGCGCAGCAGCTCGCCGAGCATGCGGCCGAAGGCGGGGCGCTCCACCAGCTCCAGCGGGTTGGGGGGCGTGACGCCCACCGGCAGCACGAACAGGGTCTTGAGGTCAGGCACCTGGTGGATCAAGTTGGGCTGCTGCCGCCCGTTGAGCACGCCCGACAGGCCGTTCGCGCCGGGGATGGAGAACACCTGGTGCAGGCGCGGCGCGCGCAGGTCGGCGTCGATCAGCAGCGTGCTGCCGCCCAGCTGGGCCAGCGTGATCGCCAGGTTGGCGGCGAAGAAGGTCTTGCCGTCACCGCGCTCCGGGCTCACCACGGCCAGCGCACGGCGCGAGCCGCTGCCCACCACTTGGCGCATGGTGAGCTGGCTGCGCAGCGCACGGAAGGCCTCGGCCTGCTCGCTGAAGGGCTGCACCGCGGCCACCAGCTCGTTGCTCAGGTCGCGCCGGTGCTTGGGCGCGTAGGGGTAGTGGAACTGCTGCGACAGCGCGAACAGCACGTCGTCTTCGCTCACCAGCCGCAGCGCGACGGCGGCCTCGCCGAAGCGCAGGCCCTTCTTGCGCTGGTGGTCGACCACGCTTTGCACGTCGTCGGCGTCGAGCCGGCCGCTGTCGGTGAGGATGGTGCCGATGGGCTTGTCGAGCACGGCGGCAGATTCGTCGTCGCACCAGTCCTGCTGGAAGGCGGACTGCGGCGGCGTCTCGAAACGCGGCTCGTCGTGGCGATCGCGCCTCATGAACGCACCTCCATGCCGTTGGGCAGTCGTCCCATCACCTGGCCGGGCAGCACGAAGCGCCGCTTGCCCAGCAAGGGCCGGCGTATCGGCCCGGGCAGGTTGCCCAGCACGGGGATGCCGAGCACCTGGGCCACGTCCTGCACGCCACGCAGGCGGCGGTCGCGCAGCTCGCGCAGCAGCGCGAAGGCCACCGCGAACATCGCACCCACGAACACGGCCAGCAAGGTGTTGAGCATGAGGTTGGGCGAGGAATGCCGCGTCGGCTCGGTGGCGGCGGCGAGCAAGGCGGTGTTGGTCTGCTTGGTCTGGCTCTCCAGGCTGCTCTGCGTGAGGCGGGCGCTCACCGCGTCATAGGCGCGCTGGGCGCTCTCCACGTCGCGCTGCAGCACCAGGGCCTCGTCGCGCTGCTGCTTGATCTGCATCACGCGGGCGCGCTGCGAGGAGAGCGCGGCCCGCACCTCGGCCTCGCGCGCCTGGGCGATGTTGTTGTTGACGCCGATGCTGCTGCTGACGCGGCGCGTCTCGGCGTCGAGCCGGGCGCGAAGCTCGGCGATGTTGGCGCGGGCTTCGATCACCTGCGGGTGGGCGTCGCCCAGCCGGACGTTCATCTCCTGCAGCCTGGCCTCTTGCCGCGACAGGTCGCCGCGCAAGCCGGCCACCATCGGGTTGTTGATCACGTCGCTGAGCTGGTTGGCTGCGGTGCGCGCCTGCTCCTGGCGGCTGGCCGATTCGGCGGTGATGGCCTGCTGCGCCACCAGCTGCGACGAGAGCTCGGCCAGGCGCGCGTTCTCCACGTCGTAGCGCTCGTCGATGGCGGTGATGCCGTGTTCCTTCTGGAAGGCCGAGAGCTTGGCCTGGGCCTTCTCCACCGCCTCGCGCAGCTCCTTGGAGCGGCTGTCGAAGAAGCTGCTGTACTGCTTGGCCGGGTCGACGCGCAGGTCGAGCGTGGTGTCGAGGTAGGCCTGCACGAAGGCATTGGCCAGCGCGGTGCTGAACTTGGGGTCGGGCGAGGTGTAGCTGACGTTGATGACGCTGCTCTCGCGCGAGGGCTTCACGTCGAGGTTGGCCTGCAAGGCCTCGACCAGCCAGCCCTCGAAGGTGCCCGCGCCGTCGGTCTTCTCCATCCACTTGCCGCGCAGCTCGCCGCTCTCGGCGAGCTTGAGGTCACGCACCACGCGCTGCGCCACCCGCGGGCTCATGATGATGTCGGCCTGCGTGGCCACGTAGCCCATCGGCATGCCGTTCACGCTGGTCAGCCCGGCGATGGGGTCGTTCGACTTCATGTCGATCAGCACGGCCGCCGTGGCGGTGTACTTGCGCGGCAGCACCAGGCTCACGCCGACCACGGTGGCGACGATCAGCGTGAACACGATGAGGGCCGACATCCAGCGCGCCCGCAGGATGCCAAGAAGTTGCGAGAGGTTCATTCGGCAGCTTTCAGAACAGGCTTTCCTTGACGTAGATGACGTCACCCGTGCGCACGAGGTCATCCATGCGCGGCGAGATCACTTCCAGCTTGCCGGCCGCATTGCGCCGGTGGATGCGCATGCCGCGTTCGGTGCCGCGCTGCGTGAGGCCGCCGCCGCTGGCCACCGCCTGCATCAGCGTCATGTCGCCCTGCAGGGGGATGGGCCCAGGGCGTTGCACCTCGCCATAGATGTAGACGGTGGGCGCGCGCTCCACATACAAGGTGTCGCCGTTGAGCACCAGCGGGTCGTCGAGCGGCGTGCCGCCGGTGAAGAGCGCGGAGATGTCGACCTTCAGGCGGTAGGGCTGCCCGTCGCGCACACCGCTCAAGGTCACGATCTCGCTGCCGCCCGGTGCCACGCCGCCGGCCAGCGCCAGCAGCTGGCTCATGCGCATGCCGTTCACTTCGATCGGGTAGCGCCCAGGCCGCGTGGCCATGCCCAGCACCGAGGCCTGGTTGCCGCGCACCTGCACCAGCAGCACGCCGACCTGCGGCTGTTTGATGAAGTTGCCCTTCTTCAAGCCATCGGCAATGGTGGCTTCGACCTGCCCGATGGATTGGCCGCCCACCGCCACCTGCCCGAGCAGCGGGTAGGTGATGAGGCCGCTCTCGGAGACGCGCGCCTCAAGCGAGAGGTCGGCGTTCTGGTAGACGTTGATGCGCAGCACGTCGCCGGGGCCGACCACGTAGTCACGCCGCATGTCGACCGGTGCCTGCGCCACCGGTGCGGGCTCGGCCGCGGCCGGCGGAGGTGCGGCCACGGGTGTCTCCGGGGGGCGGGTTGCCGTGGGCCGGGTGACGGCGGCATTCTGGGCACAGCCGGCCAAGCCCAGGGCCAGCAGCATGTAGAGGGAGATCATGGTGGTTCGGGTTCGCATGGAGGGTTGCTCCTGTCACTTGAGGGCCGACACGTTCTTCAGCGCCGAGGTGGGCTCGGCGGGCAGCACGGCCGGCTGCGGGGGGTTGGCTTGGGCGGCGGCCTGTGCGGCAAAGCGGCCGCGGTACTCGATCTGCGCGGCGCTGCGCAGCGTCTTGATCTGCTGCTGCAGCAGCTCGCGCTTGCGCTCGCCGGTAAGAAAGCTCTCGATGGGTGCGCGCGCCTGCTCGAAGCTGAGCGGCACGGTCTCGACCGACACCACGGTCAGGATGTGCGCATCGCTCGGGCCGCCGATGAGGTGCGACTGGCCTTCGCGCAGCACCACCATCGCATCGACCGCCTGCATGGGGAGCGCCTCGGCGCCCACCGTCGACCGCCGCGCACCGTGGCGCAGGCCGGCCTGGCGCAGCACCGCCGACACGTCGCTCGCGTTGCGCGTGGTGGGCAGCTGGGCCTGGACGGCCTGCTGCTGCTCGGGCGTGGCGTCGAACGCGGTGTCGACCAGCGTGTAGAGGCGCCGCTTGCTGAAGAGCGCCGGGTGCGCGTCGTAGTACTGCCTGAGCTCGGACTCGTTCGGCGGCTGCACGCTGGAGGCCAGGCGCTCGGCATAGGCACGCGCGATCAGCTCGCGCCGCGCGGCATCGAGCGCCTGCACCACCGCCGGGTCACGATCGATCTTCTGGTCGGTGGCGGCCTGCAGCACGAGTTCCTGGTCGACCAGGGCATCGAGCGTCTTGCGGCTCGCGGCATCGAGCTGGTCGGGCGTGAGGCCGGCCTGCCGTTGCAGGGCGAAGTTGACCTGGTGGACGGAGATCTCTTGCCGGTTGACCTTGGCCGCAATCTGCGTCGCCGCACCTGCCGGCTTGCTGCGGTCGCAGGCCGCGAGCGCAAGGGCGCTCAGCAGCGAGAGCGCCCACAGCCCTGCACTGCGGCGTACCGTGGAGGAAGGTGTTGTGTGTGTGGTTCCCACGCCAGGCTCCTTGTTCTGCATGAGGGACGAGGACACGGCTGACATGCCGTGCCCGCAGCCCGATGCGACCCAAGGGCAAACGCGGTGCCACGCACCACCCGGGCGTGCGTCCGCTTGAAAACCGAGCCCGTTGTTGCACTGCAGTAAATGCCTGGGCACGTGCCTTGCCATTCATACCGATGGCTGCGGGCGTTACCTGTAAGAGTTGCCGTTCATGAAGCCACCCCTCAATGCAGGTGGGTGACTTCGGGGACGTGGCGCGTCGGCTCGCGCACCGGTTCGTGCTGGCCCGGTGCGGGCGGGTCGATCACGTCGGGCGGGCGCACGTCCGGCCCGGGGGGCGGCATCGGCGGCAAAGGCGGCGGTGGCACGAAGTCCGGAATGGGCGGCGGCGGCGTCACGCCACCCGCAATCTGCAGCATGCGTGCGCCTTCACTGGCTGGCCGCCGAGGCCGGTGGCATCGGTGAGGGCGAGGTCGTCGTGTCGCCCGGTGCCGCCTTGGGCGCTGGCGGGCGCGGGTCGCAGGCGGTGAGTGCGGCGACCAGGCTGAATGCGATGGCCGTGCAGGTGGCCGCGCGGCGTGGGGTGTGTGGCGTCATGGGTGTGTCCTCCTGGCGGGTGAATGCGCAAGCGCAGACGAAATGGAATGCGCAAGCCAGCGCGGCAAGGCACGTTCCACGCCGATTCAGGCGGGCACGGTGTGCGCAATCAGCGCGTCGAGACGACCCAGCACGAACGCGAGGTCGATGGGCTTCGGCCAGAGCTCGCTGAAGCCCGTGCCCCGGATCTCGAAGCCCTGCTCGGCCGTCACCACCACCGCAGGCAGCGTCTCCCACCCCTCGACCTGCCGCAGCTCCTGCAACAGCGAGACGCCGTCGCAGTCGGGCAGGCGAAGGTCGAGCAGCAGCAGCGAAGGCTGCAGCCGCTGCGCGATCTCGCGCGCCTGGCGGCCGTCGACGGCCACCACCAGCTCCAGGTGCGGTCGGTGCCTGAACAGCGCCTGCATCAGCCGCACGTTGGTCGGGTGGTCTTCGACGTAGAGCACTTCGTGCCGGTCCAGCTCGTTGAATTCGCGCTTCATGGGGTTCTCGCGGTGAAGAAGTTGCTGCACTGCGGCGAACGGCGTGCCTGCCCTGTTTCCAAAAGAAAGCGGCCGGACCCAGGAAAGGTCCGGCCGCCTGGCCGCTCACGGAGCGGCTTGGGCGAGGCTCAGGCAGAGCAGCAGGGCTTCAGCCGCGCGAGCCCACGCTCAACTGGTTGTCGACGGACACGACGCCGTCGACGCGCGATGCCAGGGTGGTGGCGCGCTGGCGCGCGGCATCGTTGGGTGCCGTGCCGTGCAGCACCACGCGGCCTTGCGAGGTGTCGACATTGATGCGCAAGGCGCTCAACTCGGAGTCGCGCGCCAGTTCGGCATTGACGGCGGTGGTGATGCTGGCGTCCTTCATCTTGTCGCCAGCCTTGTCGACGGCGCGGTTGATGTCGTTCTTGGCTTCGGCAGTCTCCTGCTTCATGTCCTGCTTGATCTCGCCGGCCTTCTGTTCGGCACTGGCCATCGCCGAGTCCGTCTTCTGGCCGACCGTGCGGCCATCGTCAGTGCGCTGGCAGGCGCCGAGCGCCAAGGCCGCCGCGAGAGCACACAGGGTGCTGGCTGAGGTCTTGAATGTGATCATGGTTGGGTTCCTTCAGGTTGAAGCTGCGGGGGCAGCAAGCGCCTGTTGGCGCCGATGGCGCATGCGCTACTTGTCGAATCGCACGCCCTGAAGTCACTTTAGACAGCGCGCGGGCGGGCCACCATCGGCCTGCATCGCGCCGGCCTGTAGGAATAGGCCGTCCGTGCTGGAGCGGGCCTGAGTTGAGTGCTGACGCTCAGCGCAGGTCGCCAGCCAGGCTGGCCAGGGTGTCCGTGGCGATCGCCACATGCGCCGGGTAGTGGGTGTGGTCGCAGCCGAGCTTCACCTGTGCGCCGGCACGCACGGCGTCGCGTGCGGGCTTGGGAAACTCGAACCGCAGGAA
The DNA here is from genome assembly GCF_035702065.1 of Rhizobacter sp. Lineage (GTDB taxonomy): Bacteria > Pseudomonadota > Gammaproteobacteria > Burkholderiales > Burkholderiaceae_C > Rhizobacter. Next base: position 2,779 of record NZ_DASSRA010000002.1, on the reverse strand, counting down.
GTGCACCGCCGAGGTCTTCTCGTCGGTCTCGCGGTCGAGGTCTTCGTCGGCAATGGCGTAGATGCGCGCATAGCCCTCGACCTCGACGAACATGCGGTCTTCCACGCCGATGAGGCGCGCCAGTTCACGCCGGCGCTCGTGCACATCGGGGTACTCGATCAGCATGGTGGCCTTCCAGTTCGTGCCATCGGGCACGAGCGGCGCGTAGGCCGCGATCTCGCTGGCGATGCCCTCCTCCTCGAAGATCTTCTCGATGTGCAGCATCTCCTGGATCTGCCGGCGGATGGTGGTTTCGTCTTCGAACTGCACGGTGATGTGCTCGCCCAGGGCCACGCTGCGCAGCTTGCGGTGCGCGATGAAGCGGCGGGTGTTCTCCTTGCGCACCTTGGCGTAGGCCTCCAGGGTGAGCAGGCTGTCGGGGGTGATGGTGGTCATGCCTTGCTCCTTCTTGTGGGCATCTCTCCGTCCGTTCGGGCTGAGGCATCGAAGCCGGGCACGGCCTGCGCGGGCCTTCGATACCTCAGGCTGAGCGGGCGGTGGCGTGCGCGCAGTCCGCTCAACTCAATCCATACGCGATGCGCACCAGGCTCAACGGGTGCGCCAGCTTGGCCGCAGGTGCGCCCTGCTGCCCCATGCCCTGCGCGATGTGGTGCCCGGCCAGCTGGCAATCGGAACTGATGTAGTCGGGCTCGCTGGTGGCCATGGCCTTGAACACCGGCCGGCCGATCTTCATCGCCACCGGGTGCGTGGGCGTCTTCACGCCGTAGGTGCCGGCATGGCCCGAGCAGCGCTCCACGGTGTTGAGCTCCACCGTGACGGCCTGGCCGATGAGCTTGAGCATCTCCTCGGTCTTCTTGCCGATCTTCTGCACCCGGCCGTGGCAGGGGATGTGGTAGCTGACCTTGCCCAGCGGCTGCTTGAAGTCGGTCTTGAGCAGGCCGTCCTTGTGGCGGGCCACCAGGTACTCGAAGGGGTCGTACATCGCCTCCTGCACCGTGGCCACGTCGGCATCGCCCGGGAACATGAGCGGCAGTTCCTGCTTGAACATCAGCGTGCAGCTCGGGATGGCGGAGAGGATCGCGTAGCCCTCCTTCGCGTAGCGCGCCAGCACGGGGATGTTGGCCTCCTTGTGCCGCGCCACCGCCTGCAGGTCGCCCAGCTCCAGCTTGGGCATGCCGCAGCAGCTTTCCTTCTCGACGATCACGTAGGGAATGGCGTTGTGCTCCAGCACCTTGACGAGGTCGTGGCCGATGCCCGGCTCGTTGTAGTTGACGTAGCAGGTGGAGAAGATCGCCACCTTGCCGGGCGTGCGTTCGCCGTCCTTCACCTCACTGGCGCTGCCCTTCTTGCTGGCGCTCCAGCGAAAGCGGCTGCCTGCCAGCTCGGGCAGCCAGGCGTCGGGGTGCACGCCCAGCGTCTTGTCGAGCAGCTTGCGCATGGGCTTGGTCTTGTTGAGCGCGTTGGCCACCTGCACGACGATGGGGATGCCGGCGAACTGGCCGTGGACGTCGGTGGAAGCCAGCAGCCGCTCGCCGGTGCCCACGTCGCCCTTCTTGAACTTGATGGCCTTGGCCCGCAGCATGGTGTGTGGGAAGTCGAGGTTCCACGGGTGCGGCGGCACGTAGGGGCACTTGGTCATGTAGCAGAGGTCGCACAGGTAGCACTGGTCGACCACCTTCCAGTAGTCGGCCTTGGACACGCCGTCCACCTCTTGCGTGCTGCTCTCGTCAACCAGGTCGAACAGCGTGGGGAAGCTCTGGCACAGGCTCACGCAGCGGCGGCAGCCGTGGCAGATGTCGAAGATGCGCTCCATCTCGTGGAGGCACTTCTCTTCGTCGTAGAACTCGGGGTTCTGCCAGTCGATCGGATGGCGCGTGGGCGCTTCGAGATTGCCCTCTCGTGTCGTCATGAGTGCTCCAAAGTAGGCCGGCCCCGCAAATGACGGGGCCGGCTGAAGAACAACATCAAGTCAGATCAATCGACCAGCGCGTCCAGCGCCTTCTGGTAGCGGTTGGCATGCGAGCGCTCGGCCTTGGCGAGCGTCTCGAACCAGTCGGCAATCTCGTCGAAGCCTTCGCTACGTGCCGTCTTGGCCATGCCCGGGTACATGTCGGTGTACTCGTGGGTCTCACCCGCCACGGCCGCCTTGAGGTTGTTGCGGCTGGAGCCGATGGGCAGGCCGGTGGCCGGGTCGCCTACCGCCTCAAGGAACTCCAGGTGGCCGTGCGCGTGGCCGGTCTCGCCTTCAGCGGTGGAGCGGAACAGCGCGGCCACGTCGTTCTGGCCTTCGATGTCGGCCTTGTTTGCAAAGTAGAGGTATCTGCGATTGGCCTGCGATTCGCCTGCAAAGGCGTCCTTCAGGTTCTGCTCGGTCTTCGATCCTTTCAAGCCCATGTCGATCTCCTCGGGTTGTGTGGACGTGATGGCTGCGAGCCAGCCAACTACCAAACCGTACCGCAGCCTTTCAGGCTCTTCCAATACAAAGATTCAATCCGAAGCCATAGGGCTCGCCTATTTTTCAGGGTTAACGCGAGTCAGGTCGAGCAGGTTCAAGGCGAGGCGGTGCAGCCGGCCTTCGGGGTCGGCCAGATCGTGCAGCACGGTGAAGTGGTTGGCGGCGGGGATGGCTTCGCAGACCGGTACCGCAGCCTCGCCCCAGGCGTCGCGCAGCAGGCTGTTCTGGCGCAGGAACTCCTCGCTCTCGGCCCCACCGACCACGGCGTTCAGCTTGGCCGCCGGCGAGCGGACGTACGCGGGGCTCAGGCGTTCCACCATGTCC
>NZ_DASSRA010000001.1:0-25079 GCF_035702065.1 Rhizobacter sp. | reverse complement strand
GGCGCGTGCGCCGCGGCAAAGGCCGAACCCGCCACGTCACGCCCGTTCACGCCTTCGAAACAGGCCACGCGCGCATCCGCCTGCAGCTTGGGGTGCAACTGGCCGTGACCGACGTCGATGCCGACCACGCGCCTGGCCCCGGCCTGCAGCAGCGCATCGGTGAAGCCGCCGGTGCTCTGGCCGAGGTCGAGGCAATCGCGCCCCGTCACGTCGATGCCGCAGGCCTTCAGCGCCCCTTCGAGCTTGAGCCCACCGCGCGACACGAAGCGCAGCTCCGCGTCATCGGTGATCTCGATCTCGCAGCCCTCGGGCACGTCGAGCCCGGCCTTGTTCACCACGGCCCAGCCTTTTGGGCCGAGCCAGCGCACCGCGCCACGCTCGATCAGCCGCGTGGCGGCCGAACGCGTGGGCACGAGGCCCATTTGATGGAGAAGCTGGTCAGCCCGCATGGAGGATCCGATCGAAGGTTCGAGCAAGTCGCGCGGCGACGGGCTCGACATCAAGCAACGCCCGCGGAGCCGGCTTTGCCGGTCCGCAGGGTGGCGCCCCTCGGGGGCAGGAGCGCCAGCGACTGGGGGCTCAGTACCGGTAGGTGTCGGGCTTGTACGGGCCTTGCTTGGGCACGCCGATGTAGGCAGCCTGCTCCTCGGTCAGCTCGGTCAGCTGCGCATTCAGCGTGGTCAGCTGCAGGCGGGCGACCTTCTCGTCGAGGTGCTTGGGCAGCACGTAGACCTTGCCGATGTCGTACGAATCCGGGTGCGTGAACAGCTCGATCTGCGCGATGGTCTGGTTGGCGAAGCTGGACGACATCACGTAGCTCGGGTGGCCCGTGCCGCAGCCCAGGTTCACCAGGCGGCCCTTGGCGAGCAGGATGATGCGCTTGCCGTCCGGGAAGATCACGTGGTCGACCTGCGGCTTGATCTCTTCCCACTCGTACTTCTCGAGCGACGCGACCTGGATCTCGTTGTCGAAGTGGCCGATGTTGCACACGATGGCGTTGTTCTTCATCGCCTTCATGTGGTCGTGGGTGATGACGTCCTTGTTGCCGGTGGTGGTGACGAAGATGTCGGCCTTGTCGGCGGCCCAGTCCATCGTGACCACGCGGTAGCCTTCCATGCAGGCCTGCAGCGCGTTGATCGGGTCGATCTCGGTGACCCACACCTGGGCGCTCAGGGCGCGCAGCGCTTGCGCCGAGCCCTTGCCCACGTCGCCGTAGCCGGCCACCACGGCGATCTTGCCGGCGACCATCACGTCGGTGGCGCGCTTGATGCCGTCGACCAGGCTCTCACGGCAGCCGTAGAGGTTGTCGAACTTGCTCTTGGTGACGCTGTCGTTCACGTTGATGGCGCGGAAAGGCAGCGTGCCCTTGGCACTCATTTCCTTCAGGCGGTGCACGCCGGTGGTGGTCTCTTCGGTCACGCCGATGATCTGGGCCGACTTGCGGGTGTACCAGGTCGGGTCTTCGGCCAGCTTGGCCTTGATCGAGGCGAACAGGCAGGTCTCTTCTTCGCTGGTCGGGTTGGCGATGACCGACGGGTCCTTCTCGGCCTTCTTGCCCAGGATCATCAGGAGCGTGGCGTCGCCGCCGTCGTCGAGGATCATGTTCGGGCCTTCGGCGGCCGAGCCCTTGGGGCCGAAGTCGAAGATGCGGTGGGTGAAGTCCCAGTACTCGGTGAGGGTTTCGCCCTTGTGCGCGAACACGGGGGTGCCGGCGGCCACGAGCGCGGCGGCGGCGTGGTCTTGCGTCGAGAAGATGTTGCACGAGGCCCAGCGCACTTCGGCGCCCAGGGCTTGCAGCGTCTCGACCAGCACGGCGGTCTGGATGGTCATGTGCAGCGAGCCGGTGACGCGCGCGCCCTTGAGCGGCTGGGTCTTGGCGAACTCGGTGCGGATGGCCATCAGCGCGGGCATCTCGCTTTCGGCGATTCGGATTTCCTTGCGGCCCCAGTCGGCAAGGGAGAGGTCACGCACAGCGTGGTCTTGGGTGGGTTTGAGAACGGCGTTCATGTCAGGCTCCAGAGTCGATCAAGGAACCCGCACGCGGCTGATGAAGGGAGGGGAGATCTGTGCTCACTCACCCACGAGGAACCATCGTGCGGGTGAGCGCGGTTGCAAGAAGATTTCCGAGCCTGGGGCACTCAGGTGTGCCTTGCAACGCTCCTCGGAAAGTGGGGCAGATTGTAGTTCAGGGCTCAAACCGATTCCAGGGCGTTTTGCTCAAGCCAAGGGTTTTGGCCCGCGCAGTCGAGGGGGATATCGCCCAAGCGACAACGGCCGCACGCCGATCGGCGTAGCTTGGCGCTCACAACAAAGCCTGGAGACACCATGAACAAGCTGCGCGCGCTGGGGCCTGCGTTGCCCATCCTGATCGGCGCCTCGGTGATGCTCAGCCTGGCCATGGGCCTGCGCCAGAGTCTGGGCATCTTCATGCCGCCGCTCACCAAGGACGTGGGCATTTCGGTGTCCGACTTCACGCTGGCGATTGCGGTGCAGAACCTGGCCTGGGGCTTCCTGCAGCCCTGGGCGGGCGCGGTGGCCGTGCGCCTGGGCTTCAAGCGCCTGATGCTGGCCGGCGCGCTGCTCTACATCGTGGGCCTGGTGCTGCTGGTGACGGCGCACGGCTTCATCGGCGTGCTGCTGGGCGCGGGCGTGGCCATCGGCGCCTCGATGGCGCTCACCGGGCCGGCCTTCGCGATGGCGGTGGCCTCGCGCGCGGTGTCGGCCACGGCGCGCAGCTCGGTGCTGGGCATCGTGTCGGCCGCCGGCTCGCTGGGTGCGCTGATGGCTGCGCCGCTCGGCCAGGCCCTGGCCCAGTCGCAAGGCTGGCGCGTGGGGCTCTATGGCTTCATCGTGCTCTCGCTCGTCATCGTGCCGGCGGCCTGGGTCGCCGGCCGCGCAGACAGCCTGCCCATGCCGCCCTCGCCGGGCGGTGACGAACGCAACGCGAAACAGGTGACGCGCGACGCGCTCTCGCACCCACCGTTCGTGGTGATGGCTGCGGCCTACTTCGTCTGCGGCATGCAGCTCATCTTCCTCACCACGCACCTGCCGTCCTACCTCGCCATCTGCGGCATGGACCCGATGCTCTCCGCACAGGCCCTGGGCGTGATCGGTGGCTTCAACGTGCTGGGCAGCCTCTTCTTCGGCTGGGCTGGCGGGCGCTGGAACAAGCTCCTGCTGCTGGGCGGCATCTACCTGCTGCGCTCCATGGGCATCGCGTGGTACTTCATGTCCTTCCCCACGCCGGCCACCACGCTCGTGTTCGCGGCGGTGATGGGCTTCCTGTGGCTGGGCGTGGGGCCGCTGGTGGCCGGCTCGATCAGCGAGACCTTCGGCGTGCGCTGGCAGGCCATGCTCGGTGGCGTGGCCTTCATGAGCCACCAGCTCGGCAGCTTCGTCGGGGCCTACGGCGGCGGGCTGATCTACGACGCGCTGGGCTCGTACACGCTGGCCTGGCAGGTCGGCGTGGGCGTGGGGCTGGCCGCGGGCATCGTGCAATGCGCCTTCGCGCTCGCTCGCCCGCCGGGGCCACGCACGCCGGTGGCGGTGCCTGCCTGACAATCTGCGCATGCGCCCCGATCACGTCCGCGGCTGGAACAACCTGCCTCCCCCTGACGCAGCCACCGTCGCCGGCGTGCTGACCGACATCGACGACACCCTCACCACCGCCGGCGCCATCACGGCGGATGCATTGCAAGCGTTGGATGACTTGCGCCGCGCAGGCTTGCCTGTCATCGCCATCACCGGCCGCCCGATGGGCTGGAGCGAACCCTTCGCGCGCGACTGGCCCATCGCGGCCATCGTGGCCGAGAACGGCGCCGTGGCGCTCTTCCCCGAAGGCGGCGAGCTGCGCACCGAGTACGCGCAGGACGAGGCCACGCGTGCGCACAACGCCCACCGCCTGCGCGAGGTGGCGCAGCGCGTGCTGCGCGAGGTGCCCGGCGCCACGCTGGCGCGCGACAGCGCCGGCCGCGTGACCGACATCGCCGTCGACCACAGCGAGTTCGCCCACCTCGACGACGCCGCCATCGAGCGTGTGGTCGCACTGATGCACGAAGAGGGCATGACGGCCACCGTCAGCTCCATCCACATCAACGGCTGGTTCGGCGCCCACACCAAGCTCTCGGGCGCGCGCTGGATCGTGCAGCGCCTGCTCGGCCGGCGGCTCGACGACGAGACCGAGCGCTGGGTCTATGTGGGCGACTCCACCAACGACCAGCTGATGTTCGGCCACTTCCCGCTCAGCGTGGGCGTGGCCAACCTGCGCGAGTTCGCCGCGCAGCTGGGCACCTGGCCGTCGTTCATGACCGAGGGCGAACGCGGTGCGGGCTTTGCCGAAGTGGCGCGCACGCTGGTCGGCGCCCGTGGCCGATGAGTGCCACCACGCCCGCCGCGATCCACCACCCGCCTGCGCTGCTGATCGCGGCGGCGCTGGCACTGGCCGCGGCCGTGTCGCTCGGGCTCGCACGTTTCTCCTATGCCTTGCTGCTGCCGCCCATGCGCGCCGACCTCGGTTGGAGCTACCTCACTGCCGGCGCAATGAACACCGTCAACGCCAGCGGCTACCTGGCCGGGGCGCTGCTGATGCCGCGGGCACTGCTGCGCTACGGTGCCCGGCCGCTGCTGCTCGCAGGCAGCGCGGCTGCGGCCGCCTTGCTCGCGGCACATGGCCTGGTGCTTGGCAACGAGGCGTTGTACGCGTTGCGCTTTCTCACCGGCGTGGCCAGCGCCGCCACCTTCGTGTCGGGTGGCCTGCTCGCCGCGCAACTGGTGGGTGCGCCGGCCGGCCTGGTGCTGGGCATCTACTACGGCGGCACGGGCGTGGGCATCATTGCCTCGGCCGTGCTGGTGCCGCCGCTCATCGGGCTGTCCATTGCGCACGCCTGGCAGTGGGCGTGGCTGGCACTCGGTGCCGCCGCGCTGCTGGCGACGCTCATCACGGCCCGCGCCACGCGCGGTTTGGATACGGCGGCCAGCGCGGCCCGTACGCGCAGCGCCTTCGGCTGGCCGCGCTTTGCCTGCGGGCTCGCTTCGTACTTCCTGTTCGGCCTGGGCTACATCGGCTATATGACCTTCGTGGTCACCTTGCTGCGCGAGCAGCAGCTGGGCAGCGCTCTGATCACCACCTTCTACGTGCTGCTTGGCATGGGCGTGGTGGCGTCGTCGTGGCTGTGGGCAGGCTTGCTGCAGCGCCACCGCGGTGGCCGGCCGATGGCCTTGTTGAATGCGCTGCTGGCCATTGCGACGCTGCTGCCGGTCGTCAGCGCCCACCCGCTCGCGGTGTTCGCCTCGGGGGCCTTGTTCGGCGGGGTGTTCCTCTCGGTCGTCGCGTCGACCACCGCGCTGGTGCGGCACAACCTGCCGGCCAGTGCCTGGCCGGGTGGCATCGCGGCCTTCACCACTGTGTTCGCGGCGGGCCAGATCGTCGGGCCCAGCCTCGTCGGCGGCCTGGCCGATGGCGCTGGCGGCTTGCGCGCCGGGCTGGCCGTGTCGGCCGCGGTGCTGGTGCTGGGCGCAGCCCTCGCGGGCTGCCAGAAGGCCCTGCCCGCGGTAGAAGCGGCTAAGGTGACGACACCATGAACCTGCAACACCACCCGGCGCTGGCCGGCATCACCGTGCTCGAGCGCGGCTGGCTCTCATCGAACAACGTGCTCATCCACGCGCAGGGCGACGAGCCCGGCGCAGTGCTCATCGACAGCGGCCATGTGACGCACGCGGCGCAGACGGTGGCGCTCGTCACGCATGCGTTGCAGGGCCGGCGGCTGGACCGCATCGTCAACACCCACCTGCACTCCGACCACTGCGGTGGCAACGCGAGCCTGCAGCGCGCGTTCGACGTGCCGGCGTTCATCCCGCCCGGCCAGGCCGAGGCGGTGCGCCGCTGGGACGAAGAGGCGCTGAGCTACGCGCCCACCGGCCAGTTGTGCGAACGCTTCAGCATCGCGGGCACGCTGCAGCCCGGCGAGGGCCTGCACGCCGGTGGCCGCCGCTTCGAGGTGCTGGCCGCGCCGGGGCACGACCCGGAATCGGTGGTGCTGTTCGACGCCGCGAGCGGCCTGCTGATCTCGGCCGATGCGCTGTGGGAGAACGGCTTCGGCGTGGTCTTCCCCGAGCTCGAAGGCGAGCAGGCCTTCGACGACGTCGCGGCCGTGCTCGACATGATCGAACGCCTGCCCGTGAAGCTCGTGGTGCCCGGCCACGGCAGCCCCTTCGACGACCTGCCCGCCGCCCTGGCCCGTGCCCGCGCGCGCCTGGCCTCGTTCGTGAAAGACCCGCCACGCCACGCGCGCTACGCGGCCAAGGTGCTGCTCAGCTACCACCTGATGGAAGTGGGTGGCGAGACCCTGGCCGGGCTGTGCGACTGGGCGGCCCACCGCACCCGCCTCTTCACCACGGTGTGGCAACAGATCGGGCGCGCCGAGGCTGCCACGGCCGAAGGCTGGGCGCGGGTGCTGGCGAGCGAGCTGCTGGCGGGTGGTGCGGCGCGCCAGGAAGGCGATCGCATCGTCATGGCCTGAGGCCGGGCTCTGCCGCTCCCGGGGGCCTGGGCACCAGCGCTGCTCAGTGCTGCAACAGGCTGGCGTCGTGCGGGAACTGCAGCTGGGGCAGGGTGTCGGCGAAGCCGTTCGCCGGCGGGCGCATCGGCATGGTGGCGGGTTCTTCCACGAGCATCTGCTGCACCACCGCGCGCGCCGGCTCGCGGCTCGCCTGGCGCTTGACCTGCATGCGGGTGATGTTCAAGTCGTTCTGCAGCCGGCTGATCTGCTGCTTGGCCAGGCCCAACTGCTGTTGCGTGGCCTGCTGCAACTGCTGGTGCCGCGTGCGCTGCTGGGTGAGCCCCTTCAGGTAGCGCGCCCGCAGCACGACCCACTGTGCGACGAGTGCGGCACTGGTGCCCAGGGCTGCCAGCCCGAGAATGAAATCGACGCTCATGGTGTTCTCCTGACGCGTGGCGCAGAGGGCGCCGAAGCCACCCACACCGGTGGTCTGGTGCGAATGTAGGAGCGGCGGAGCGGCAGGAGAAGTGCGCATGTCACGTTTTGTTGCAATCTTTGAAACGCCTGCTGAACGGGGCCTGACATCTGGGCGCCTGCTGCCGGGTGTGCTCCTATGATCGGCCACCGCGGCCTCTCCGAGAGCACCCCATGATCGAACTGCTGACCGACCCGCAGGCCTGGATCGCCCTGGCGACGCTCACGCTGCTGGAGCTGGTGCTGGGCATCGACAACATCGTGTTCATCTCGATCCTGGTCGACAAGCTGCCGCCGGCCCAACGCGAGAAGGCTCGCCGCCTGGGCCTCTTCATGGCGATGTTCATGCGCATCGGGCTCTTGATGGTGCTGTCGTGGATCGTCGGCCTGGTCGAGCCGATGTTCACCGTGCTGGAGCAGGGCATCTCGGGGCGGGACATCATCCTCATCGCCGGCGGGCTGTTCCTCATCTACAAGAGCACCGGCGAGATCCACCAGTCGCTCGAAGGCGAAGAGGGCCACGCCTCTTCGGCGGTGAAGGGCACCTTCACCGCGGTGATCCTGCAGATCATGGTGATCGACCTCGTGTTCTCGCTCGACTCCATCATCACCGCCGTCGGCATGGTCGACCGCATCGAGGTGATGGTCGCCGCGGTGATCGCCTCGGTGGGGCTGATGATGGTGTTCGCCGGGGCGATCGGGCGCTTCGTCTCCGCCCACCCGACGATCAAGATGCTCGCGCTCTCGTTCCTGGTGGTGGTGGGCGTGGTGCTGGTGGCCGAGGGTTTCGACCACCACGTGCCCCGCGGCTACATCTACTTCGCGATGGCCTTCTCGCTGGGCGTGGAGATGCTCAACATCCGGCTGCGCAAGCGCGCCAGCAAGCCGGCCGAGCTGCATGCGGCCTATGTGGCCGACAAGCCTGACCAGCCGCCACGCTGAGCACTGTGTTCAGCCCACGATGAACTGGTGGTCGACGCGGATGCGGCCGTCCACGTCGAGCTGCAGGAACTCAAGCCCGGTGGCCAGCACTTCGCCGGAGGCGCCGTGCACCATCTCCCAGTGGAAGCACAGCACCTCGCGCAGGCGTTGCGCGTCGCGCACGGCGCGGAAGCGGTGGCCGGTGTCGCGCACGTTCTTCTCGTAGGCGCCTGTCACGCGCTCCAGCAGCGCGGCATGGCCCTTCCATTCGCGGCTGCCGACCAAGTGTTCTCCATCGGCTGACCACAGGCGGGTGACCGCATCGCGGCGGGCGGCGAGCTCGGGTTCGTTCCAGGCCGCCGCATAGCGGTCGGCGAGGGCTTGGGGATCGAGGTCTTCCATGGGGTCTCCTTGACGACTCAGGCGGGCATGCGGCCGAAGCGCCGCGCGAGGCTGGCGACGACGAGCGCCAGCACGAAGAGAAAGCCAAGCGCGGCGCCGAAGCCATGCGCGCTGAAGTAGAGGATGCCGATCAGCGCCACGCCCAGCGCGTTGCCGAGCTGCTGCGTCGTCGCCATCACGCCCGAGGCCACGCCGGCGTGCTCGGCCGGCACCCCGGCCAGCACGGCGGCCGAGAGCGGCGCCATCACCATGCCCAGGCCCCAGCCCTGCAGCAGGAAGCCGGGCAGCAGCCAGGCGATGCGCGAGGCGTCAACGTGGCCGAGCAGCACCAGGCTGATCGCATGCCCGGCGGCCAGTACCAGCGCACCGGTCATCAGCGCGGCCGGACCGAGCGCGCGCCCGGTGCGAGGCGCCAGCATCGAGCTGGCGAAGAAGCCGATCGCCAGCACGCTGAACACCGATCCGGCGGCGAGCGGCGACAGGTGCAGGCCATGCTGCAGGTACAGCGCGAGCACGAAGTACAGCGACGCGTTACCGCAGAAGAAGGCGAGCGTGGTCACGAGGCCGGCGACGTAGCGCCGCTGCTGCCACAGCACCGGCGGCACCAGCGGCGGCCGGCCTGCAGCGGCGCGCGAACGCTGGTGGCGCGCGAAGCCCCAGGCGAGCGGCACGCTGCCGGACAGCAGCGCAAAGCTCCATGCCGGCCAGCCATGCTCCCGGCCGTGCACGAGCGGGAACACCGTCGCCACCAGCGTCAGGGCGACCAGCACGATGCCGCCGACGTCGAGGCCACTGCCGGGCCGGCCCGGCAGGTCGGGCAGCACACGCGGGGTGAGCAGCAGGCAGGCCACACCGATCGGCAGGTTGATCAGGAAGCAGCCGCGCCAGCCCAGGCTCGCGACGTTGGCCTCGATCAGCGCGCCGCCTATCACCTGGCCCCCCGCCGCGGCCAGGCCCATGGCGATGCCGTAGGCGGCGAAGGCCCGCGCGCGGCGCTCGCCGGTGAAGAGCGCGCTCAGCATGGCGATCACCTGCGGCTGCAGCATCGCCCCGGCGGCACCCTGCGCGATGCGGGCCAGCACCAGCGTCGCGGCGTCGGGTGCCAGGCCGCAGGCGGCCGAGGCGAGCGTGAACGCGGCCGTGCCGAGCATGAACAGCCGCCGCCGGCCATGCAGGTCGCCCAGGCGCCCGCCGGTGACGAGCAGTGCTGCGTTGGCCAGGCCGTAGCCGGCCACCACCCATTCCAGCGCGGCGGCGCTCGCCTGCAGGTCGTGCTGCAGCGAGGGCAGCGCCACGTTCACGATGAAGAAGTCGAGCACCACCATGAAGGGGCCGGCCAGCATCACCAGCAGGGCGAGCAGGCCGGGCGGCGCGGTGGCGGCGCCGGCGGGGAGGGTGGAGGTGGTCATGGGTGACGTCCTTGAAGCAGTGGGTGGAACCCATGCTAGGCAGGCGCTTCTGGACGAACAATGGCCAGAGAGATAAAGTTCTTGTCCCATCGTCCACGACCTCGGAGTTACATGGACCCGCTCGACGACGTCTTCCAGGCCATGCGCGTGCAGGATGCGCTCTATGCGCGCCTGGAGGCCAGCGCCCCCTGGGGTCTCAAGACCCGCCAGGTCGACGGCACGGCGCGCTTCGGCCTGGTGCTGCGCGGTGGCGGCTGGCTCACGCTCGACGATGCCGGCCCGCCGATGGCACCCGTCGCATTGGCCGCGGGCGACTGCTTCGTCATCCCGCACGGCCTGGCCTACACGCTGCGCGATGCGCCGTGCTCGCCCACGGTCAACTGCGTGGACGTGGTGCGCGGCAACGTCGGCGGCGTGGTGGCCATCGGCGGCGGGGAGGGCGGCGCATCCACCAGCATCGTGAGCGGCTGGTTCAACTTCGACGCCCACGGCGCGCGCCCGCTGATGGACCTGTTGCCACCGCTCATCCACATCCGCATGGACCACGCGCGCACGCAGGTGATGCAGGCCACGCTGCAGCTGCTGGCGCTCGAGACCTCGCAACGCGGCCTGGGGTCGGGCCTGGTGGTGAGCCGGCTGGCCGACATCCTTTTCGTGCAGGCGGTGCGCGCGCACATCGAAACGGTCGACCCCGAGACCGGCCCGGGCTGGTTTGCCGCCCTGGCCGACCGCAAGCTGGGTGCGGCGCTGCGCGCGCTGCACCGCGACCTGTCGGCCGACTGGACGGTGGAGTCGCTCGCCGCCATCGCGGGCATGTCGCGCTCGGCCTTCGCGCAGCGCTTCAAGGAGAAGATCGGCCAGCCGCCGCTCGACTACCTGACGCGCTGGCGCATGTTCCGCGCGGGCCACCTGCTGAGGCGCACCGACCAAGGCATGGCGCGGGTGGCCGCTCAGGTGGGCTACGAGTCGGAGGCAGCGTTCAACAAGGCGTTCAAGCGGCTCACCGGGGTGGCGCCGGGGGCGTATCGCAAGGAGATGCGCGTCGAGGCGTGATGCGACTTCTTCAAAGGCCGAGGAACTCCCTCATCCGCACCATCTCCTCTTCCAGCCCGTCGCGGAAGAGCCGGTCGCGCGGCGCCTTGCCGCTCGCATGCCCGAAGCTGCTCTGCAGTTCGCCATCGGCCACCGACAGGTTGCCCCAGCCGATCACCCGATCGCCCCACAGCAGCGGCAGCGCGTAGTAGCCGAGCTTGCGTTGCGGCGCGGGCGTGTAGGCCTCGAACTTGTACGTCCAGCCCCACAGCAGCTCGAAGCGCGTGCGGTCCCACACCACCGGGTCGAAGGGCGCGAGCAGGCGCACCTGCTCGTCGGGCGCGTGGCGGCGCGAGGCCGGGTTCTCGTCGGCCGGCCAGTACCAGGTGGTGCCGTCGATCTGCGCGCTGGCCAGGTGCTCGCGGGCGAGGCGCATCGCGGCCTGGGTCTGCTTCGTCAGGTGCGGCGCACCGTAGCCCAGCAGGTAGGTGAGGTAGGTGAGGCTGCGCGCCGGCAGCGGCGCGTACTTGCGCACGATGAGCTCGATGAGGGCCGCCGCACGCTGCGTGCGGCCGGCCGGGCTGTCGTCGCCCTGCGGATGCGCGGCCGCTTCGTAGATGCGCGTGCCGCCTTCGCGCCGCGCCACGCGCAACAGGCCGCGGTAGTGCATGCCGTCGAGCAGCTTGGTGCTGGCGCTGCCCGAGCCGCCCCAGTAGTTCTTGACGCGGCCGTGCGCAAAGTGCGCGTCGACCTCGCGCGGGTGCACCTGGCCGCGCTCGCGCACGAAGGCGAGCACCTCGTCGGCCTGGCGCTTGGTGGTCGGCTTCCACTTGTGCTTGACGGTGCGCGGGTGCATCAGCGCCAGGTGCTCGCGCGGCAGGAAGCCGTAGTTGACGAGGCAGTCCTCCTCCACCGGCAAGCGCGGGTAGCGGCGCTCCAGGTCGCCGGCCACGTAGCCTTTCACGCGGTGGCGCAGCGTGAGGTCTTGCGCGCGTGCCGGGGCGCGGATCGGATCGGCCTGCACGAAGCCGAGCTTGCCGATGGCGCGTTGCAACGTGGTCGGCGTGAAGAGCGTGCGCGCCACCGCGTAGCGGCGCAGGTGGTCGAGCGTGATGGCCATGCGGTGATTCTCTTGCTTCCGGTGACAACGTGCTGTCAGGAGGAGGGGTCCGGAAATGGCCAGACGCCTGCGCACCGCGCTCACAGACTGCGTGCTCCTCAATCCACAACGGGAGAACACATGAATGCATTGAACGGCAAGGTCGCGCTCATCACCGGCGCCAGCTCGGGCATCGGGCATGCGGCGGCGCGTCTGTTCGCACGCGAAGGCGCGCGTGTCGTGGTGGCAGCGCGCCGCCAGGCAGAGCTGGACGCGCTGGTGCGCGACATCGTGCAGGCCGACGGCCAGGCCGTCGCGCTGGCCGGCGACGTGAACGACGAGGGCTTTGCGCAGGCGCTGGTCGAATGCGCCACGCGCGAGTTCGGCGGGCTCGACATCGCCTTCAACAACGCCGGCACGCTGGGCGGCTCGGCCCCGCTGCCCGAGATCGCGCGCGCCACCTGGGACGAGGTGATCGCCACCAACCTCACGGCGGCCTACCTCGCCGCGAAACACCAGCTGCCGGCGATGGTGGCGCGCGGCGGCGGCTCGCTCATCTTCACCTCGAGCTTCGTCGGCCACACCGTGGGCTTCCCCGGCATGGGGGCGTACGCGGCCAGCAAGGCCGGGCTGATCGGCATGGTGCAGGTGATCGCCGCCGAGTTCGGCGCCCAAGGCATCCGTGCGAACGCGCTGCTGCCGGGAGGCACCGACACGCCGATGGCGAAGCCGCTCCTGGCCACGCCCGAGTCACGCAGCTTCCTCGAAGGACTGTTCGCGCTGAAGCGCATCGCCTCGCCGGACGAGATCGCCAAGGCGGCGCTCTTTCTGGCGTCGGATGCGTCGTCCTTCGTGACCGGCACGGCCCTGCTGGCCGATGGGGGCGTGTCGATCAACCGGACCTGAGTTCAGCCCGCCGGGCGTTTCATCTGGCAGGAGGTCGGCTGCGCGCTGATGTACGAGTCCCACACGGCCTCGGAGCGGAAGCCGTAGCCGGTGCCTTCGGAGTCGACCTTCACGCGCTTGCCGTCCTGCTTGTCCCACACGCCGAGGAAGATGGGCGACTGCAGCTGGTGGTCGGTCTTGCGCATCTCGATCTCGCCCAGCGGGCTCTTGAAGGTGGCGCCTTCCATCGCGAAGGCCACCGCCTTCGGGTCGGTCGACTTGGCCCGGCGCATCGCCTCCTGCAGCATGTGCATGCCGTTCCAGTGCGCGGCGAAGATGAAGTCCTCGTTGTACTTCTTGCGGTAGGCCGCCGCCAGCTTCTCCAGCTCGGGCGCGCCCACGTTGCTGCCCGAGTTCCAGATCACCGCCACCTTGCCGGCGCCATATGTGCCAAGTTGGGACGGTATGCCCGGGTTGTTGGCGTTGAGGGTGTAGATGTGGACGTCGAGCGCCGCGTCCTTCGCGGCCTTGAAGAACAGGCCCAGGTCGCTGCCCCAGTTGGAGGTGATCACCGTGTCGGCGCCCGAGGCCTTGATCTTGGC
This sequence comes from Rhizobacter sp., assembly GCF_035702065.1. GTDB lineage: Bacteria > Pseudomonadota > Gammaproteobacteria > Burkholderiales > Burkholderiaceae_C > Rhizobacter. Next base: position 11,758 of record NZ_DASSRA010000001.1, on the reverse strand, counting down.
GATGTAGGGCGAGAAGTCCTTCACCTGCGCGATGGGCACGAAGTCGTCGCCGACGACCTGGATGTCGGGCCGCTTGCGCGCCAGGTACTCGCGGGCCGCGCGCGAGACCTGCTGGCCGTGCGTGTAGTTCTGGTTGAACAGGAACACCTTCTTCACCTCGGGCTTGCCCTTCAGGTAGCTCGTGAGCCCTTCCATCTGCATCTCGCTCGACGGGTAGAAGCGGAAGTGCCAGAAGCTGCAGCGGTCGTTGGTGAGCCCCGGGTCCATCGCGCTGTAGTTGAGGTAGACCGTGGCGAGCTTGGGGTCGCGCTCGGCCATCTTGTTGATGGCATCGACCAGCACGAAGGCCACGCCCGATCCGCCGCCCTGCGTGATGTAGCGGATGCCCTGGTCGCTGGCCGCCTTGAGCACCGTGGCGCTCTCTTGCGGCGAGCCCTTGTTGTCGAAGGGCACGACCTCGAACTTGGGCTCGTTCGGGCCGCTCTTGGCGTTGACCTGCAGCACCACCTCGCGCAGCTGCTGCAGCGAGCCCGTGCCGGCCGCCGCGAAGGGGCCCGACAGCACGTCGATGAAGCCGATCTTGATGACCTCGGCGGCCGGAATGCTGAACGACAGGACCATGGCGCTGCCAGCCAAGCAGCGTGCGACGAAGCGAGACGTCTTCATGAGGGTGCCTCCGGTGTGGTGACGCAGATGTGCCGGCCACGGTACCCAAGAGCGGGCGCTTGGGCAGCCCCTCGGAAACCAGAACCCGGGAGGAGAGGGTGCTTTACTTTCTGTAGCGCCGTAGCTAGACTGAGTTTGCTATCAAAACATTAGCAAAGGATGTTCGTCATGACTGCCCGCACCGCACGCATGCCCCCGGCCCAGCCGCCGTTCCCGCCCGAGATCCAGGCCGCTTTCGAGAAGATCATGCCGCCCGGCATGCCACCGCTTCAGCTCTTCACCACGCTGGCCCGCGAGCCGCGCCTGTTCGGCAAGTTCTTCGCCGCCGGCCTGCTCGACCGCGGCCGGCTCACGCTGCGCCAGCGCGAGATCGTGATCCACCGCACCACGGCGCTGTGCCGCAGCGAGTACGAATGGGGCGTGCATGCGGCGCTCTTCGCCGAGCGCGTCGGGCTGGATGCGGCGCAACTCGCCTCCACCGTGTCGGGCTCGCCGGACGATGCCTGCTGGAGCGAGGAGGATCGTGTGCTGCTGCGCCTGTGCGACGCGCTGCACGCCGGCTGTGACGTCGACGATGCGCTGTGGGCCCTGCTGCGTGCCCACTTCAGCGAAGAGGCCGTGCTGGAGCTGCTGATGCTGGCCGGCTTCTACCGCACGGTGTCCTACCTCACCAACGCGCTGCGCCTGCCGCCGGAAGCGGCGGCCGCTCGCTTCCCGTGACGGCATAACGCTCTCATAACGCTCGCGTCGATACAACCCGCTCCGAGCCGCCATGGAGGCGGCGAGCGAGGGGCAGCGATGGACACGACGAGCTGGAGGATGGGGGCGCGGGCACTTTGCCTGTGCGTGGTGGTGAGCCTGGCAGGCTGTGGCGGCGGAGGCGGCGGAGGTGACGACACCGCGCCGGCACCGAGCCCGAGCGGCACTGCCACCGTGGGCGCGCAAGGCGGCACGCTCTCCAACACCGATGGCGTGAGCCTGGTGGTGCCGCCGGGCAGCCTGAGCGAAGCGGTGACGCTGCGCGTGGCGCGCGACACCACCGGCCTCAGCGCGGCACTGCAAGGCGGCACGCCCGCGCCCGACAAGGCGGTGGCCGTGAGCGCCGTCTACGCGATGACGCCGCACGGCACGGTCTTCACGCAGCCCGTGGAGTTGCGCATCCCCATCGACACCGCCGCGGCCAGCGGCCCCGGCACGCTGGTGGCCTTGCGCACCGAGCCCGGCAGCGATGGCTGGGACGTGCTGCCCATCGAGAAGATCGAGAACGGCCAGGCGGTGGTGCGCATCAGCAGCTTCTCGTTCTACCGGGTCGTCAAGATCACGGGCCTGCCGCTCCAGGTGGGCCTGCAGCCCATCCCGCCGGAGATCGAGATGTCGATGACGCTGGGCGGTGCCGCGCCCAGCGGGTTCATCCAGGGCAATCCGGCCATCGACCCGCCGGGCGCCACCCAGCGCCGGCTCTACGGCCGCATCGACAACCGCACCGACACCCTGCGCCTCACCGGGCGCATCGTCGGCCTGCCGGCCGCCTGCTCGACGATCAGCCTGGCCGGCCGCGTGACGCCAACGCAGAACGCCACCGCGGCCGACACCGTCTCGCAGGCCTGGGGCGTGGGCCGCAACAACCTGGGCGACCCCGTCTTCGCACAGGTCAACGCCACCGCCAGCACCGACACCACCGGCGGCGTCACGCGCCCGGTGCTGAGCTTTGCCTTCGACATCAACATCGACAACGCGCCCTTCAAGCTGGAGTTGTTCCGCGCCCTGCGGGCCAGCAACACCACCGGCCCGACGCCGCCGATCGGCCTCACCTTCAACGCCTACGCGCAATGCGGTTCCGACGTGGACCTCGGGGGCGGCCTGGTCCTGCGCAACTGGATGGTCACGCCAGGCGTGACCGAATACGACGGCGGCCTCCCCGGCAACACCCAGCTGTTCTTCGACATCCACGGCTGGGCCTGGAACACCATCCTCTTCACCACCGACTACCTGCCGCAAGGTCTCGTCACCCCGCCGCAGGACGTGACCGTGGCGGCCGGCGCGCCGGCGAGCTTCAGCACCCTCGCCTGGTCGGCGCCCGAGGGCGAGTCGCGCCTGGAGTGGTGGCGCTCCGACAACGAGGGCAGCACCTGGTCGCGGGTGCGCACGACCCTCGTGCCGCTCAACCTCAACGCCCCCACCGCCGACACCTACACACTGCCGGCCGCCAGCGCCGGCGACAACAACGCGCTCTTTCGCGTGCGGCAATGCGGCATCCCGCGCACCGCCACGCCGGACCAGGCCTGCACCGACAGCCCTGCCGCGCGCCTCACGGTGCTGCAAGGCGTGAGCGCGGCCAGCTTCACGCAGCCGCCGCGCGCGGTGCTCGTGCGCACCGGGCAGACCGCCAGCTTCAGCGTGGCCGTGAGCGGCACGCCCGCGCCGAGCGTGCGCTGGCAGAGCCGGGCCGCCAATTCGAGCGGGGCCTGGGCCGATGTGGCGGGCGGCAGCGGAGCCGCCACGCTCAACTACACGACCCCGCCGCTGCTCGCGCCCGACAACGGGCTGCAGCTGCGGGCCGTCGCCAACAACGTGCTCGGCGACGTGGCCAGCGTGCCCGTCACCGTATCGGTGAGCGACGTCGACGTGCCGCCCACCATTGCCTCGCAACCCGCGGCCCTGAGCGTGGTGACCGGGAGCGAGGCGGTGTTCGCTGTGGTGGCGCGCGGCACCGAGGCGCTGAGTTACCAGTGGCGCCGCAACGGCGTGGCGATCGGCGGCGCCAACGCGCCGCTGCTCAAGCTCGCGCAGGTCACGCCCGCCGACGCCAGTGGTTACTCCGTGCTGGTGAGCAACGTGGCCGGCAGCGTCGTGAGCGAGCCGGCCCCACTGACCGTGAGCGACGGCCCGGTGCAGGCGGTGGCCCCGAGCATCGTGACGCAGCCGGTGCCGGTGGTGGTGAACAGCGGCAACACCGCCACCTTTGCGGTCGGCGTGAGCGGCAGCGGGCCGATCGGCTACCAGTGGCTGCGCAACGGCACCGCCATCGGCGGCGCGACCTCGGCCTTCCACAGCATTGCAGCGGCGGCCGCCGGCGATGCCGCCGCCTACAGCGTGCGGGTGAGCAACGGCGCCGGCAGCGTCACCAGCGCAGCGGCATCGCTCACGGTGAACGCCACCGGGGCGGGCAGTGCGCCTGCCATCTCGACCCAGCCCGCCACGCTGGTGGTGGCGCCGGGCGGCACGGCCACGCTGGCGGTGGCGGCCAGCGGCAGCGGCCCGCTCGCCTACCAGTGGCTGCACAACGGGGTGGCCGTGGCCGGCCAGACCGCGGCGGTCTACCACCTCGCGTCGGTCACGGCGCTCGATGCCGGCGCCTACCAGGTGCGGGTGAGCAATGCGCTGGGCGAGGTGACGAGCGACGCCGCGCAGCTGCTCGTGGTGGGCGCGCCTGCCGTCACCACCCAGCCTGCCAACACCAGCGTGGTGGCGGGCGGCACGGCGAGCTTCAGCGTCGTCGCCACCGGTGATTCCTTGCGCTACCAGTGGTTGCGCGACGGCGTGGCGATCGGCGGCGCCACCGGCACCAGCTATGCGACCGCTGTCGTGCTCGGCGACAACGGCGCCCGCTTCAGCGTGCTGGTCTACAACAGCGCGGGCGTGGTGTTCAGCCAGTCGGCGGTGCTCACCGTCACCGCCACGCTGGCATGGGTGACCCCGGCCGCGATCGAGACCGACGACACCGGCGACGCCCGAGGGCCTGCCATTGCCGTCAATGCGGCGGGCCAGGCGGTGGCGGTCTGGATGCAGCCAGGCGACGGCGTGGGCATCAACATCTGGGCCAATCGCTACACGCCGGCCGGTGGCTGGGGCACGGCGCAGCGCATCTCGGACGGCCAAGGCGGCGCGCAGGGCGCGCAGGCGGTGGCCATCGACGCCAATGGCAACGCGATCGCGGTCTGGCAGCAGTCGGACAGCATCTGGGCCAACCGCTACACCGCCGGTGGCGGCTGGGGCACGCCGGCGCCGATCGAGGCCGGCATCGGCTCGGCCGGCAACCCGCAGATCGCCATGGACGCCAGCGGCAACGCGCTCGCGGTCTGGTGGCAAAGCGGCGGCGGCCGGATCAGCACCGTGGCCGCGCGCTATGTCGCCGGCAGTGGCTGGGGCAGCCCCGAGCTCATCGAGACCGACGACAGCGGCGACACCTCGGCGCCGCAGATTGCCGTCGATGCCGCGGGCAACGCCATGGCCGTGTGGGCCTGGGCGGCCGACGCGGGCGGCGGCAGCTACATCTACAACGTCTGGGCGACCCGCTACGTGGCGGGCGTGGGCTGGGGCAGCGCGGCGCCACTGAGCGCCAGCGACATCCAGCAGCCCAACCCCGCGCCGCAGGTCGCGCTCGGCGCGGGCGGCAACGCCATCGCGGTCTGGCACCAGCTGGTCAGCGGGCGCGACAGCGTGGCTTCGGCGCGCTACCCCGCCGGCGTGGGCTGGGGTGCGGCGGCCCTGCTCGAGACGGACCCGGCCGTGCTGTCGCGCAATGCCCGCGTGGCCATGGACTCGGCCGGCAACGCCCTTGCGGTGTGGGAGCAGTACGTCGGCGCGACGGCCAACGTGATGGCGAGCCGCTGCACGGCCGGCGGCAGCTGGGAGGCCGCCACGCTGATCGAAACCGACGATGCGGGCTCGGCGTTCACGCCGCGCATCGTGATCGATGCGAACGGCATCGGCACGGCGTTCTGGTCGCAACGCAACGTGGGCGGGTTCACCTTCAACGTCTGGGTGAACCGTTACGTTCCCGGCAGCGGCTGGGGCAGTGCGGTGGCGATCGACGGCCAGGCGGAGCCTGCGCGCGAGCCGGCGCTCGGTGTCGACGCGAGCGGCCGGCTCGTCGTGGTGTGGGAGCAGACGGTGGGCTCGTTGTCGCACCTGTGGGCGAGCGCATTCCGCTGAGCGCCGCCGCGTTTGTTGTGCAGCGGCCCAGCTGCCATCATGCGGGACCCCGACGCGGCGTGCCCAAGGTGACCATGACCCCTGAACCTCGCTCCCTGTTGCTGATGCTGGCCCAGGCGCCGGCCCTGCTGCGTGAGGGCGAGGCGCCGGTGCCGCTCGGCTCGCGCGACGCCGCCCTGCTGGCCTGGCTGGCGCTCGAAGGGCCGACCCCGCGCATGCGCCTGGCGCAGCTGCTCTGGCCCAGCAGCGACAGCGACGCCGCACGCAATGCCTTGCGCCAGCGCCTGTTCCAGCTGCGCCGGTTGTTCGGCGACCAGTTGGTCGTCGGCCACGCCACGCTGGCCCTGGCGGAGGGTGTGGCGCACGACCTGGCCGACTCCGACCAGGTGCTGGGCGAAGGTCCCCATGACTTCGGCCCCGAGCTGACGGCCTGGCTGGCCCAGCAGCGCGAGCGGCGGCGCGGCCGGCTGCGCCAGTCGCTGGTCGACCTGTGCGAGATGGCCGCGCAAGCACGCGACTACGCCGATGCGCTCTCGCATGCGCACGAACTGCTCTCGCTCCAGCCTCTGTCGGAAGAAGCGCACCGGCGCGTGATGCAGCTGCACTACCTGGCGGGTGACCGCGCTGCGGCCTTGCTCGCCTTCGATCGCTGCGAGCAGATGCTCAAGGACGAAGTGGGTGCACGGCCTTCGGGAGAGACCCTGACCCTGCTGGCGGCGATCGAAGCCGCCGCGACAAGCAGCCATGCCCTCAGCGGCCCGGAGGTGCCCGCCGCTGTGCTGCGCCCGCCCCGGGTGATCGGGCGCGAACGCGAACTCGCCGCCTTGGCGGCTGCATGGCAGGCCGGCCAGGTGGCTGCATTGATCGGCGAGGCTGGCATGGGCAAGACGCGCTTGCTGCAAAGCTTCATCGACGAGCACCCGCAGGTGGTGCGTGTGGCCGGGCGCCCGGGCGATGCGGGCGTGCCATTCGCCACGCTGGCCAGGTTGCTGCGCGCGGTGGCTTCGCGCGCCGACTCGCAGGCGCTGGCTCTGCTGGACGCTCCGGTGCGCAGCGAGATCGCGCGCGTGCTGCCCGAGTTCGAGGTCGGCGGGCAGCGTGCCGGCGAAGGGCAGCGGCTGGTGCTCCAGCAGGCGGTGTGCCGCTTCCTGGGCGCGCACGACAGTCTGGCCGGCCTGGTGGTCGACGACCTGCACTTCGCCGACGAAGCCAGCTTGGAGATGATCGGCGCGCTGATCGACGACGAGCGCTCGGCACTGCGCTGGGCTCTGGCCTATCGGCCGGCCGAAGTCGGCTCGCCGGTGCAGGCCTTGCACGATGGCCTGGTCGAGCAGGCCCGCTTCGTGCCCGTGCCGGTGACGCCGCTCGATGAAGCGGGCTTGGCCGCGCTGGTCGATTCGCTGGCCCTGCCCGGTGTGAGCGGTGCTGCGCTGGCCCCCGGGCTGCTGCAGCGCACCGGCGGCAACCCGCTCTTCGTGCTGGAAACGCTGAAGCAGGCGTGGGTCGAACGCACGCTGTCGCAGATTGCCGATGCCAAGGTGTTGCCGCGGCCTGTGTCGGTGGGACGGCTCATCCAGCGCCGGGTGGCACAGCTTTCGCCGGGGGCAGTGGCACTCGCTCGCGTGGCCAGCATCGCCGGCGTCGATTTCAGCGTGGCGCTGGCCGAGCACGTGCTCGGAGTCTCGGCCATGCAGCTGGTGGATGCGGTCAACGAACTCGAATCGGCGCAGGTCTTGCGCGGCATGCAGTTCGCCCACGACCTGATGTTCGAGGCCGTGCGCGAGAGCGTGCCCGAGGCCATTGCGCAACACGCCTGCGCGGGTGTGGCGGCCTGGCTTGAGCAGCACGGCGGCGAACCGGCGCGCGTGGCCCAGCATTGGCTTTCCGCGCATCAGCCCCGGCGTGCCCTGCCTTGGCTGGCGCGCGCGGCCGAAGCGGCCGGAGCGGCGCTGCGCGGCAAGGAACAGATTGCCTTTCTCGAACAGCAGAGTGCCATCGAGGAGGCCCAGGGTGACCGCGCGGCGGCCTTCGCGTCGCAAATGCTTGCGGCCACCTTGCAGGTCACGCTCGATGGCGAAGGTGGCCATGGCCTGGCCCAGTGCGACCGGCTCGACGCGCTGGCCACCGACGTGCCGCAGCGCATCCGCGCCCAGGTGCAGCGGGCTCACCTGCTGTCGATGCGCGGTGACCTCTCGGGGGCCGAGTTGCTGGCATCCGCGGCCTTGCGCGACGCTTTGCGCGCCCGCGTGCCGGAGAGCCTGGTGGCCGAGTGCCGCCATCACCTGGCCACCTCGTTGACGTTGCAGGACCGCTCCATCGAGGCTGTCGGGCATTTCGAGGCGGCCACGAGCTGGGTCGACGAGCATGGCGACGACGAGCGCCGCTGCGACCACCACGGCAACCTGGCGCTGACCTATGACAACCTGGGTCGCCTGGCCGATGCCGTGCCACACCATGAACTGGCCATCAGCCTGGCGCAGCGCCAGGGCCACCACAACAACTACACGATGTGCCTGGGCAACTTCGCCGCCAACCGCATCCTCGGCGGTCATTTGCGTGACGGAGAGGCGCTGCTGCTGCGCGCGCGTCTGACGCGCATGCAGGCCGACGATGCGTCCAGCATCGACGGCTTCGGCGCCATGCTCCAGGCCATCTGCGACTACCAGAGCGGGCGCTACCGCGCCGCCTTGGGCGCGTTGGCGACGAGTGAAGACAAGCTGAGCCAGTTTGCACCGGGTTTCCGCACCGCGGTGCGCATGCACCTCGCGGTCTGTTGGGCGCACCTGGGCCAGTGGGGCCGGTTGCAGCAGCTGATCTCCGACCTGGGCGACCCGGCCCACCTCGCTGCCAGCGCGCGCTTGCGCCTGGTGCTGCTGCGGTATCACATGGACCGTGGGCTGGAACGGCGCACACGGCCGGAGGCCTTGCTCGAAGGGCTGGGCCTGATGAAGCACGACAACATGCCCGACATGCTGCATGTGTTGAAACTTGAGATCGCTTCGACGCACGCGCCGCTGGAAGGCCTGGCGCAGGTCGAGGAGATCATCGACTCGGCGCGGGTGCTGGGCCACCAGGGCACGGTGATTGCAGCCCATGCCCGAGGGGCTTGCCTCGCAGCGCAAGGCGGTTCGGCCGGCCGCGCGCGCGCGCATGCGAGCGCAGCCCTCGAGACGGCTGCGAGCGCCGGCATGGTTCGCCAGTACCCGGGCGAGCTGTGGCTGCACTGCGGCCAAGCCCTGGCCGCCATCGGCGACGGCGCGGCCGCGGCGGGCGTCTTCGCGCAGGGTCGCGACTGGCTTGTGGCCATCGCCCGCGACGAGGTGCCCGAGGAGTTTCGTGACGGCTTCCTGCACCGCAACCCGGTCAACCGTGAGTTGCTTGCGCTCGCAGCCAGGTCATCCGCGGCCTGATCCGCCTCGCCCAGCGCGCGCCGTAACGCCCGCATAACGTCTCCCTCGATAGCGTGGAGCCCGACATCTCGTCATGTCCTGCTCAACCCATCGGAGGAGTTCCATGCACACCACTCACGACACTTCGTTCCTGTCACGCCGCGCCGTGGCTGGCCTGGCCGCCTTGAGTGCGGCCTTCGCGCTCGTTGCCTGTGGCGGAGGCGGCAGTGATTCACCGCCGGCCGCGACACCACCGGCGCAAACGCCCCCGCCACCCCCGCCACCTCCCCCGCCGCCGCCCGCCCCTTCCACCGGCACGGCCGTCACCGGCCTCCTGCGCGGCCCCATCGGCGCGCAGCTGACGCTGCTGGCCAACGGCGAAGCCCTGTCGGCGAGCGTGGCCCGCTCCGCCGGCAACCAGGATGCCTACGACGCCACCGCCTTCACCTTCACCACGCTGCTGGCCGACACCACGCCCTACACGCTGAGCGTGCAGACGCCGCCCGCCGGCCAGACCTGCTCGGTCTACAAGGGCGCGAGCGGCACGCTGCCGGTGACGCAGGCCAACGTGCTGGTGGGCTGCGAGCGCACCTACGACTTCATCAGCCGCAGCACGAACGATGCGGTGCGTGGCACCTACTACGACAGCCAGGCGCCAGCCATCGGCGGCAGCAACGAACCCATCGGCACGACCACCCAGGCCTACGGCGAAGGTCGCTTCACCGCCTTCGTGTCGTCGGCGGCCGGCATGGCGACCGGCAGCACCAGCGCGCACCGCCAGGTCTTCTGGCGCGACAACCTCACCGGCGAGACCATGCTGGTGAGCGCCAATGCGACCGGCACCGAAGGCAACGGCGACAGCTGGGCGCCGTCGATCTCGGCCGATGGCACCGTGGTGGTGTTCGAGTCATACGCCTCCAACCTGGTGGCCGGCGACAGCAACGGCGTGCGCGATGTCTTCGCCTGGTCGGCGCTCAACCCCTCGGCCATCGAACGCGTGAGTGTGGGTGCGGGTGGCGTGCAGGCCAATGGCGAGAGTTACGAAGCCACCGTGTCAGGGGACGGCCGTGTGGTGGCCTTCTCCAGCGGCGCGAGCAACCTCACGGCCGGGGTGTCGGGCAACAGCACCATCAACGTGATTCGCCGCGACCGGGTGGCCGGCACCAACACCCTGGTCAGCGCCAATGCCTCGGGCACTGGTGTCGGGGGCGGCAAGCCTGCGCTCTCGGAAGACGGCAATCGGCTGGCTTTCTGGTCGTATGCGCTGACCCTCGCCGGCGACACCAACGGCCTGTGGGACATCTTCGTCTACGACCACACGGCCGGCACGAACACGCGCGTGAGCCTCACCAGCACCGGCGGCGAGCGCAACCAGGGCACCGAGAGCGCGAGCCGCGTGGTCGCACCCGGCATCTCGGGCAATGGCCGCTACGTGGCCTACGCCACCACCGCGAGCAACGTGGTGCCGGGCGACACCAACGGACTGCAGGACGTGTTCGTGGTCGACACCCAGACCGGCGCGGTGACGCGCGCCAGCGTCAGCAGCAGTGGCGCGCAAGGCAATGCCGACAGCCCGCTGGGGCAGGGCGAGCGGCCGGTGCTGTCGTACGACGGCAGCTGGGTCGCCTTCAGTACCGCGGCCAGCAACCTCGGCGCGGGCGCGGGCACCTCCGGCATCAGCAACATGCTGATGCACAACCGCGTGACCGGCGAGACGCGCGCCGTCACCAACCAGACCACCGGCTCGGTGGGACCGGCCAGCATGTCACGCAGCGGCAATTACGTGGTGTTCGGCGCGGCCGGCTCGCTCGACCCGCGCTTCAGCGGGAGCGGCCTCTTCTCCTACTTCACCGGCGCCGGGCGGGCGTGGTGGTGGGTGGAGTGAGGCTGTCACCCGCTCACGGCGGCGTCAGCGTGTACATCGCGTAGAAGTTGACGAACTCCCGGCCTGCACTGTCGCGCGAGCGCAGGTGCAGGCCGGTGCCGAAGGAACTGGCGGCGAAGTAGCCCGGCGTGCTGCCGCAGTGCACGTCGCCCGCGCTGGCCGGGGCACAGCTCAGGTTGACGGTGCGCGCGGTGGTGGCCACGGTGGCCGAATCGGTGAACGACTGCGAGACGGTCTGCGAGGTGTACTTGACGCCGAACACCGTGACCTGGGTCGGTGCCAGTGCACCGGTGGGCACGTCCCACGACACGCCGTAGGGTGCCGAGTTCGACAGGATCAGGCTGCCGCCCGTGCTGAGGTTGGCCCGGATGCCGGCCAGTTGCGTGTCGGTGAGCGTTGCCATCGGCTGGGTGCGGAACTCGCCCAGCGTGAGCGCACGAGAACGCGTGCGGTAGTACTGGGTGGCCGCCAGCGTCGACGGAGCCGACGCGAGGTAGTAGCGGAAGGCCCACACCGCCTGCGCCGGGATGGCCGCCACCTCCGCTTCGCTCAACTCGGGGCTGGCGAACACCAGGCCGGTGTCGACCGTGGCCGGCGTGTTGGGCGTGGCCGGGTTGTCGAACACCGAGCGCACCCGCACGTAGCTGGTGCCCGTGGTGACGCCGTTCTTCACCAGGCGCAGCGATTCGGTCGCGGCCAACGGGCGCATCACGTGCACCGCGCCGCTCGGTGAGGTGACTTCGACGCGGTCGAAGATCGGCACGCCGCCCGCCGTGGTGTTGTTGATGTTCAGCACGTAGCCGGTGCTGTGGAAGTCGTACTGGCTCTGGTTGAGCGTGGGGAAGCTGCGGCGCTGCATGTAGGCGTTGACGCCGCCCGAGTA